>CAZUFW010000004.1:4494-64514 GCA_964619895.1 uncultured Clostridia bacterium
TAAATGCGGCAATGGGAAGAATATGTGCTTCACCTACAGCAGGATCCTGTGGAATTATTCCAGCAGCTATAATAACTGTTGCAGAGGAACTTGGTATAGGCGAAGACCATATGATAAATGGTCTCCTCACATCAGCAGGAATAGGAACAATAATAGCACAAAATGCTACTGTATCAGGGGCAGAAGGTGGTTGCCAAGCAGAATGTGGCTCAGCAGCTGCCATGGCTGCAGCTGCAGTGGTAGAAATGGCAGGTGGAACTCCAGAAATGTCTCTTCATGCTGCTGCAATTGCATTAAAAAACATTTTAGGTTTAGTATGTGATCCAATAGCAGGACTTGTGGAAGCACCTTGTGCAGAACGAAATGCTTCTGGTGTAGCCAATGCAATGATATCAGCTGATTTGGCCTTAGCTGGAGTAAAGAGTATAATTCCTTTTGATGAAGTTGTAGATGCTATGTATAAGGTAGGAAGATCTCTTCCTATGGAGTTGAGAGAAACAGCATTAGGCGGTATGGCTGCAACAGAAACAGGAAAAGCTATAAATAAAAGGATTTTTGGAGAGTAAAGTGAAGGCAATAGAAATATATGCTTAATATTTTTACTGTATTCGTGGGATAAATTAACGGTAAGGAATGATATAGATGAATAAGAAGAATAAAGACATAAAGGTTGTAGTAGGTATGTCAGGAGGAGTAGACTCTTCAGTGACTGCATATCTCCTTAAAGAACAGGGATACGACGTTACAGGTATATTTATGAAAAATTGGGATGAGAAAGATGATGCAGGAGTATGTACTGCTGAAAAAGATTATGAAGATGTAAGAAGAGTATCTTCTCAATTAGGGATACCATATTATACAGTGAACTTTACAAAAGAGTATTGGGATAGAGTATTCTCATATTTCCTTGATGAATATAAAAAAGGAAGAACGCCAAATCCAGATGTAATGTGTAATAAAGAAATAAAGTTTAAGGCCTTTTTAGACCATGCTTTAATGCTTGGGGCTGACTACATTGCAACAGGACATTATGCTAGAGTAGATTATATAAATGGAGAGTTTAAACTTTTAAGAGGTGTAGATAATAATAAGGATCAAACTTATTTTTTATGCACTCTGGGGCAATATCAACTTTCGAAAAGTATGTTTCCTATTGGACATTTAAAAAAGTCAGAAGTTAGAGAAATTGCAGAGAGAGAAGGTCTTGTAACAGCTGATAAAAAGGATAGTACAGGAATATGTTTCATTGGAGAAAGAGATTTTGACAAATTCCTAGACAATTACCTTCCTGCTCAATCAGGAAACATTATGACATTAGATGGGAAAATTGTAGGCAAACATACTGGCCTAATGCACTATACTCTAGGTCAAAGAAAAGGACTAGGCATAGGAGGTATAGGCACTGGGGAGCCATGGTTTGTTGTAGATAAGGATTTAAAGAAAAACATACTCTATGTTGTCCAAGGGGATAAACATCCTATGCTATATTCTAACGGCCTTATGGCAAGTGATCTTTGTTGGGTAAGCGATAGACCAAAACCAAAGAATTTCAATTGCACAGCAAAATTTAGGTATCGACAACCTGATAATGAAGTAGAAATATACTTAACTGATGACAACAAATGCAAAGTAATGTTTAAAAAACCTCAAAAAGCTGTTACCCCAGGCCAAGCAGTAGTTTTCTATGACGGAGAAGAGTGCTTAGGCGGCGGAATGATTGATGAAATAATTAGAATTGAAAATTGAGAATTGAGAATTATAAGAATAACAGTGTAGCGATAGTTTAACTACTGTTCAACTATTGCTTAACTATTGTTAATAAAATATATTTGAGGAGATGATAAGTTGAGTAAAGTTTTAGAAAATCTTGAACCAAAAGCTGTATTTAGTTTCTTTGAAGATTTGACACAAATACCAAGATGTTCAGGTAATGAAAAAAAGATAAGCGATTATCTAGTAGACTTTGCAAAACAACGGAATCTAGACGTAATACAAGATAAGGCCTTAAATGTTATTATTAAAAAGCCTGGGACTAAAGGGTATGAAAATGCTCCTACAGTAATTTTGCAGGGACATATGGATATGGTATGTGAGAAAAACAAAAATACTAGCCATGATTTCTCTTCTGAACCTCTAAAGCTTCGAATAGAAGATGATATGCTTATGGCTACAGGAACCACATTAGGTGCTGATAATGGTATAGCAGTTGCATATGCTTTAGCTGTTCTTGATTCTAATGAAATTTCTCATCCACCACTAGAGGTTTTAATAACTACTGAAGAAGAAACAGGTATGGGAGGAGCAAATAACCTAGACTCTAAAAATTTAAAAGGTAAAATATTGATAAATATTGACTCAGAAGAAGAAGGGACTCTATTAGTAAGTTGTGCAGGAGGCATTAGGAACACCATTAGCATACCTATTGAATGGGAAAGTTCATCAGATGACTTTTTGCCATTTGAATTAAGAGTTAGGGGTCTAAAAGGCGGCCATTCTGGTATGGAGATCAATAAAGGAAGAGGAAATTCTAACATTATTTTAGGTAGAATACTTCAAGGAATATCCTCCAACAATGGTATATATTTAGCAGAGATTAGCGGTGGAGCAAAGATGAATGCAATACCGAGAGAAAGTGATGCTGTATTATTAGTAAACAGTAATGATAAGACTAACATTGAAGAAGAAATTAAAGAGTGGAATAGGATAATTGGAAATGAGCTAAAGACTGCAGATCCAGATGTTAAAATAGAGTTTGAGCCTTTGAATTCTAAATACCAAAAGGTATTTTCTAAAGAAACAATGAAAAAAGTATTATCAGCATTAGTTTTGATACCTAATGGAGTGCAGACCATGAGTATGGAAATTGAAGGATTAGTACAAAGCTCTACAAACCTAGGGGTTCTAACTACTACTGAAAAAGAAATATCACTTGAATGTGCGATAAGAAGTTCAGTAAAAACTTTAAAATTAGATATTGTTAATAAAATGGAGACATTAGCAAATTTAATAGGTGCCAATTCAGCAACTGAAGGAGATTATCCTGCTTGGGAGTATAGAAAAGATTCATATATAAGAAAAGTATTTTTTGATTGCTATAAGAAAATGTATGGAAAAGAACCAATTATAACAGCTATACATGCAGGGCTTGAATGTGGCTTGTTTGATGAGAAATTTGATGATGTTGATATGATTTCTCTTGGACCAAACATGTATGACGTGCATACTCCAGACGAACATGTAAGTATTTCATCTACAAAGAGGGTTTGGGAGTATCTTTTAGAAGTTCTTAAATCTATTAAATAATTTCAATATTTTTTAGTAATTTTTGTGATTAATCTATATACTAATATTAGCAAATGATATATTATATAGAATATACATACTTAATTTATGTATGAAATAAATTATAAAGGAGAATGAAAGTATGACAGATAATAAACATAAAGATGGATGCGGTTGTGGTCACGATCATGAACATGATCATGAAGGCTGTGGATGCGGACATGATCATGATGAAATGGAAATAATGACTTTAACTTTAGATGATGGCACTGATATGGAATGCCAAGTTTTAGGAGTATTTGGGGTAGAAGATAAAGAATACATAGCTCTTCTTCCTTTAGACGAAGAAAGTGTTTTACTATATGAATATTATGAGTCAGAAGAAGGAGTAGAACTACAAAACATTGAAGATGACAGCGAGTATGATCTTGTTGTAGAAGCCTTCTATGAATTATTCGGTGATGACGAAGACGATTATGATGAAGATGAGGACGAAGAAGAATAAGATATACTAAAATACAAGTACTTCGAGCATATTTGCCGAAGTACTTGTATTTTATGACCTAACCCGATTTATGAAAGCTTTTATCATAAATCGTAGGTAGGTCAAATGCAACGAGCACCAACCCTATTGTAAGTTTATGATAGGAGTGTCCGTTAGGACCAAATTTATGTGAGCGCTAGCGAACAAATAAATTTGTGTAGCGAGACTGCTTATGACCTAACTTATGACCTATTTAACCAAGTTTCAGGGAGGGGAAAACGTGAATAAGGAATTGAAATTTGCAAAAGAACTCATTGACTTTATCTATGAAAGCCCAAGTAATTTTCATGTAGTTAAAAATATAAGGAATATACTAGACAAAAAAGGCTTTAAAAACCTTGATATTAAAGAAAGATGGAACATAGAAAAAGGTGGAAAATATTACATAGAAAAGAATGGCACAGCTTTAATAAGTTTCGTAATTGGTCATGGTGAAATAGAAGAAGAAGGATTTAGGATTATTGGAGCTCATACGGATGCCCCAACCTTTAGGATTAAACCAAATCCAGAAATTGTTGTAGAAAATAATTATTTAAAGCTTAATGTGGAAACTTACGGTGGACCTATCTTGTCTACATGGCTAGACAGACCATTAGGATTAGCAGGAAGGGTTAGCTTAAAATCTGAAAATCCATTATATCCAAACATAAAACTTCTAAATATTAATCGACCTGTTTTAATAATACCTAATCTTGCTATTCATATGAATAGAAATGTAAATGAGGGAGTAGAGCTTAATAAGCAGAAGGATATGTTACCTCTATTATCTTTAATAAATAAAGAATTTTCAAAGGATAATTACCTAATCAAGTTGATAGCCGAGGAACTAAACATAGATGCAAATGAAATAATAGATTTTGATTTATTTTTATATGAGTTTGAAAAAGGAAAAATTGTTGGACTAAATAACGAATTTATTTCATGTGGGAGATTAGATGACTTAGCTATGGTACATGCTGGAATAGAGGCTTTAGCAGAATGTAGCGATTCTAAAGCAACTAATGTAATGGTGTGCTTTGACAATGAAGAAGTTGGAAGCAGTACAAAACAAGGTGCAGATTCTCCAATGCTTAGAACCGTCTTAGAAAGAGTGGTCTATGGGCTTAAAAAAGATAAGGAGGACTTTTTTAGAGCAGTGTATAGTTCCTTCATCATTTCAGCAGACATGGCTCATGCATTGCATCCAAACTATACAGATAAACATGACCCTACAAATAAGCCAATAATAAATAAGGGACCAGTAATAAAAATAAATGCCAATCAATCATATACAACAGATAGTGATTCAAGTGCAGTGTATGAAATGGTATGTAAAAAAGCAGGAGTTCCAGTTCAAAAATTTGTTAATCGCTCTGACTTGAGAGGGGGTTCAACTATTGGGCCAATATCCTCTACACATCTTGACATCCGTTCACTTGACATAGGAAATCCAATGCTTTCAATGCACTCCATAAGGGAATTAGGAGGAGTATTAGACCACTATTATATCAAAAAATCCTTTGATGAATTTTATAAAATATAAAGCACTGTAAAAATAACCTTTTAATCTTTTGGACATTCACTAATATTTCTTAGAACCTTAAATAAAGACCCTTCGAATTAAATTATTTTTAAGAAGGGTCTATATTAATATAGAAAGGTGATTTTAATGCCTATAATCACAAAAATTGAACAGCAAAAAAAGAATACTCAAAGGTATTCAATATTTTTAGATGAGGAATATTCTTTTTCAGTTAGTGAAGACACACTTGTAAAGCTTAGACTGAAAAAAGGGAATACAATTGATAAAAATGAATTAGAGCAAATATTAGAGCAAGAAGAGATAAATTTATGTAAAAGTTATGGCCTGAAACTATTAGGATATAGAGCTAGAAGTGAAGCGGAAATAAAAGATAAAATGATAAAAAAAGGTTATGGCGTAAACTCTATTGAAGCAGCCGTGAAATATTTAAAAGAACTAAAATATATTGACGACGAAGAGTACGCAAGGCAGTATATTAAGAATAGGGTAAATACAAAAAAGTTAGGATACAATCGTATTAAAAGTGAACTTCATCAAAAACATGTTGATAGTGAAATTATTGAGGATACAATAAAAGACATTTTTAGTTGTGAAGACGAATATAATAGAGCATTGGAACTGGCAGAGAGAAAAATGAGTACTTCTTATAAGAATGATGATACTCAAGCTGCTTATAGGAAACTAGGGGGATTTTTACAAAGAAAAGGATATTCCATGGATACTATAATAAAAGTACTGAATAAGATTTTGAAGTAAGTGACATCCAGTTCTCTAATTCAAAATGCAGATGTGTTGAAAATAATATTGGATGAGTGAATAAAAAATAATATTATCTACGAATATCTGAATAAATATGTGAATAAGCTAATATATTTTACTAAAGATAAAAACTGGGGGGAAGTGGCTATGAAGATTTTAACTAGTGTTGCTTCTATACTGCTTATAATAGGGGCTATAAACTGGGGACTTGTGGGCTTATTCAATCTAGATTTAGTAGAATCATTATTCAAAGGTAAAGATACAATGACAGCGAGAATATTATACTCCTTAGTAGGATTGTCAGGAGTATATACAATATTATATTTAATCTTTTGACCCAAGTTGATGCTTGGGTTTTAATTTGCCTTTTTCTATTATGTTTTTATACAACAAATAGACACAAGAACTAATTTCTGATAGTATAAGAATGTATATAGCTTGAAAGTTACACCTTATATTAAAACAAAGGAGAGTTTTTTAATGGAAGAAAACAAAGTACTAGCAACAGTTAACGGCAAGAAAATTACAGAAAATGAAGTAGAAGCTTTTTTACAAAGTCTTGCTCCTCAGATAGCAGTACAATTTGGAGACAAGGAAGGAAGAGCAAAACTGTTACAAGAGCTTGTAAATCAAGAATTATTCTATTTAGATGCTGTTAACAATAACCTTGATAAAGAAGAAGATTTTGTGGCTGAGCTTGAACGTGTGAAAGCAACTCTTTTAAAACAGTATGCAGTTGCTAAAATATTAAACAATATTACTGCTACTGAAGAAGAAGTCAAAGACTATTATGACAAATTCAAGGATACATTTAATAAACCTGAGAGCGTTAGAGCAAGTCATATACTAGTAGATGATGAAAGTACAGCTTTAAATATAATGAAGGAAATAAAAGAAGGACTTACTTTTTCAGAAGCAGCAAAAAAATATTCCAAATGTCCTTCAAATGCAAACGGTGGGGATCTAGGATACTTTACTAGAGGGAAAATGGTTCCTGAATTTGAGAAAGCAGCATTTGCATTAAATAAGGATGAAATCAGCGAGCCAGTTAAAACTCAATTTGGATATCACATTATATTAGTGACAGATAAAAAACAACCTTCCGATACTACTATGGAAGAGATAAGAGATGAACTAGTAAGACAAATCATTATTGTAAAGCAAAATGATATTTATTCAAAAAAGGTTGCGGAATTATCTAATAAATATGAAGTAATAATCAAATAATATGTTAATCGAAGCTCTAGTTTTTACTAGAGCTTTAAAGTTAATGTGGCATTAATACATCAAATTTTTGATACAAACTTCAGAAAAGTGTTATGGTATTATTATGCAATTGGAAATAGAAAAGAGGTGTTATTTTGTTACTGCAAATGTTAAGCAACTTAGTAGATAAAGCTGGACTAATAATAATTCTTGCATTTGCCATATCTAAGATTAAACCTTTTAGAGAGCTGGTTTCTAAGAAGAACATAAGTCTAAATGATAAATTTCTGCTATCTCTAGTTTTCGCTGTATTTGGAATTATTGGAACATATAGAGGAATACCTATAAGGGGAGCATTAGCAAATTCAAGAGTAATAGGAGTTTTTGTAGGTGGCCTTCTTGGAGGCCCATTTGTAGGTATTTTTTCAGGACTTATTGCAGGACTTCATAGATGGTCAATTGATATAGGAGGATTCACTTCCATTGCTTGTGCTGTTTCTACTTGTGCTGAAGGAATAATGGCTGGGCTTTTAAGCAAAGAATTATATAAAAGCGAGCATAGGTGGCTGTTTGCCCTAACAATGGGAATTATTGCTGAAGCAATGCAAATGATTATTATTTTATTACTAGCAAAACCATTCTCTGAAGCATTAAAGCTTGTTCAAGTTATAGGACTTCCCATGATAATAGCCAATTCTATAGGCATATCAATTTTCATAGTAATAACAGATAGTATATTTAAGGATCAAGAAAGAGCTGGTGCTTATCAAGCTCAACTTGCTTTGAGAATAGCAAATAAGACTATAAAGTATTTTAGGAAAGGCTTTAATAGTGAGACAGCATATGAAACAGCAAAGATAATTAAAAACATGACTGAATTAAAAGCTGTTGCTTTTACAGACACAGAAAAAATAATAGCTCATGTAGGTCTTGGAGAAGAACACCATAAGGTTGGAGACAAGATAATGACAGACATTACAAGAGAGGCCATATCTAGTGGCACATATAAGATAGCAAATTCCAAAGAAGAAATTCATTGTATCTATAAAGACTGTGAATTGAAATCTGCAATAATAGTACCACTTAAGGAAGAGAATAAAACCATAGGTACACTTAAATTGTATAAAAGTGAAGAAAATGCAGTTTCACAGGTTGATTTGGAGCTTGCATTAGGATTAGGATTACTTTTTTCAACACAAATAGAGCTTAGCAAAATTGATTATCAGTCAGAACTTCTTGCAAAGGCTGAGCTTAAAGCACTTCAAGCTCAAATTAACCCACACTTTTTATTTAATGCAATAAATACTATTGTTTCATTAACTAGAACAAGCCCTGAAAAAGCAAGAGACTTACTCATTCATCTAGGAAATTATTTTAGAAAAAATTTGCATATAAACATAGAGGAAGTAGATTTAGAAAAAGAGATAGAGCATATAAAATCTTTTCTAGAAATTGAGAAAGCCAGATTTGGAGATAAATTAAATGTGAAGTTCAATATACCAGAGAATATTGAGTGTAAATTGCAACCATTAACACTACAGCCTATAGTAGAGAATGCCATTAAACATGGGATATTAGAAAAAATAGAGGGTGGAACTGTGGAGATTGAAGCTATAGACTGTGGAGATGAGACTCATCTTATAGTTAAAGATGATGGGGTAGGTATAGATAGCCAATATCTTGACTCTATATTTAACAGCAAAAAGCAAAACGATTCAATCGGACTAATTAATGTAAATAATAGATTGAAAAATAAGTATGGCAAAGATTATGGTCTAGATATTAAAAGCACTGTGGGACAAGGTACAATTGTAACAATGAGAATTCCTAAAGCACAAGGGGAGATGGAATAATGATCAGATGTATAATTGTTGACGATGAAATGCCTGCTAGGGAAGAGTTAAAATATTTATTACATGGTTTTGAAAAAATGGAAATTGTAGGTGAAGCATCACATGGAGCAGAGGCATTAGATTTAAATAACAGGCTAAAACCTGATCTCATTTTTTTAGACATTTCAATGCCTCAGCTAAGTGGCATTGAAGTAGCGCAAATCATAATTAGAGAGCAACAAAATAAACCTTATATAATATTTGTGACTGCATTTGAACAGTTTGCTGTAGAAGCTTTTGAAGTCAATGCTATTGATTATTTATTAAAGCCAATATCAAAAGAACGCTTAGAAAAGGCACTTGATAAGATTATTAATGCTTATAAGTTTACAGGTACTGATTATGAAGAAAGAATTGAAAGGATGATAAATCATCTAAAGAATGAGAACGTTAAAAAAATCAATAAGATTATGGTTTATAGCAATGGAAGCTTAATACCAATAGCACCTTCTGAGATACTATATTTAACAGTTGAAGGAAGAAATACTATTATTTTTTCAACAAAGGGTAGATTTGAAATAGGCAGTACCCTTAGTCAGTTGGAAGATAAATTAAGTTCAAATAACTTCTTTAGAAGTCACAAAAGCTATTTAGTCAATTTAGATTATATTGAGGCAATTGAGCCATGGTTCAACTCAACGTTTATGATAAAACTTAAGTATGTAAAAGAAAAAATCCCTGTAAGTAGAAGCCAATCAAAAGATTTTAAGGAAATAATGGATATAAACTGATTGCATTTCACACTTGTTTCTATGCAAATGAAGTACAAAATTAGGCATCTTGTGCAGAATAAAACCTTTTCTTGTTTATTATAGATTATAATAAATTTAATAATTCTATAATAAATAAGGGAGGGTTATTTTTATGGCATCATTTTTACTATCTATAGTAGCTTTAATTGCAGGGTATTTTATTTATGGTAAAATCGTGGAAAAAGTTTTTGGAGTGGATGAAAACAGAACTACGCCAGCAATTGAATTGGAAGATGGAGTAGACTTTGTTCCAATGGGCTGGGGAAGAATCTTTTTGATTCAATTTTTAAATATTGCAGGGTTAGGACCAATATTTGGGGCAGTAATGGGAGCTTTGTTTGGACCAGCTGCATTTTTATGGATTGTATTAGGAAGTATATTTGCAGGTGGGGTACACGACTTTTTCTCAGGGATGCTTTCAATTAGACATCAAGGCAAGAGTGTTTCAGAAATAGTAGGTATCTATTTAGGAAATACTGCTAGACAAATAATGAGAGTTTTCTCAGTTGTTTTACTTATCTTAGTAGGTACTGTGTTTATGACTGGACCTGCAGGTTTATTGGCAAGTCTTAAACTAGGAGGAATTTCAAGCTTAAATATTTGGCTTGCTATAGTTCTTATATACTATTTCTTAGCAACAGTTCTTCCAATAGATAAAATAATTGGGAAAATTTATCCTTTATTCGGTGCAGTATTACTTTTCATGGCAGTAGGGGTAGGAAGTATGCTGATTATTAAAGGATATAAAATACCAGAAATAACATTTGCAAGTCTTCATCCTAGTGGATTACCTCTATGGCCAATGTTATTTGTTACAATAGCTTGTGGAGCAATAAGTGGATTCCACGCTACACAATCACCTATGATGGCAAGATGTATGACTAACGAAAAATATGGCAGACAAGTATTTTATGGTGCAATGATAGCTGAAGGAATAATAGCTTTAATTTGGGCAGCAGCTGCTATGACATTCTTTGGCAGCACTCAAGGACTTAGCGACGCACTTGCTGCTAATGGAGGAGCAGGTGGAGTAGTAAATATAATTTCACAATCACTTTTAGGACCTATAGGTGGTGTGCTAGCTATGCTTGGAGTTATAGCTTGTCCTATTACGTCTGGAGATACAGCATTTAGAAGCGCTAGACTTACAATAGCCGACTCTGTTAGCTATGATCAAGGACCTATCAAAAACAGACTTTTACTTGCAATACCAGTATTTGCAATAGGTTTTGGACTTACTAGAATAGACTTTAATATAATATGGAGATATTTTGCTTGGTCAAATCAAACATTAGCAATGATAGTGCTTTGGGCTTCAGCAGCTTATCTAATAGCTAATAAGAAACTACATTGGATAGCTACTGTACCAGCAACATTTATGACAGCAGTAAGCATCACTTATATATTACAAGCACCAGAAGGATTTAAGCTTCCAATTACTATTTCTTATCCTGTAGGTGTTGTTGTAGCTGTTCTATCACTTGTAATATTTTTAGTTAAGTTTAAGGAACAAAAAACTGCAGCAGTTAAAATGCATAATTAAAGTAAATCTAAAAGCCCCTGAGCTAGTAGCTCAGGGGCTTTTAGATTTTATCCGAATAAAACATTATTTAA
Organism: uncultured Clostridia bacterium; assembly: GCA_964619895.1. Lineage (GTDB taxonomy): Bacteria > Bacillota > Clostridia > Tissierellales > Proteiniboraceae > Proteiniborus. The sequence goes on from CAZUFW010000004.1 coordinate 16,066, forward strand.
ACTCATAATAAAATCAATATTATTATTGAAATATTACTATTATATTAGTATAATATGGTAAAACACTTTTCCATATATGACATAATTTAAGGCTTATGTAAAAAAATACATACTATAAACTATGTTAATTTTTTTGATGTCTAATTCCACTAGTTTTAAGATTCCTTTAAATTGAATCATACTATATTATTTCAATTTAATCTGAAGACATGAAAAGATGGAAGGTAGATAGAAATCAAAGTTAATAGGGGGGCAAAGTATTGAGACAAAAACATATAAGGCTAACATGGCTTGTGTTTCTTTTATTAGTTTTACTAGTAGGATGTTCCATAAGGCAAGAGCCTAAAATTAACCTTTCGGAGGATAATATCAAAACTCACTTAAGTACATTAACATCTAGGGATTATGAAGGAAGAATGATTGGAACTAAAGGAAATGATAAGACTATTGAATATATAGAAAATTATTTCAGATCCATAGGGCTCAATCCAATAAATGATAATGGTTATAGTAAAAAATTCGAAGCAGTAAATGCTACTTGGGATGGTGTACCTAGCTTTAGTATATTGAATGAAAGAGGAGAACGAATTGCTTCTTATGAGGAAGAAAAGGACTATAGAGTTCGATTAGATAATGTAAGTGTAGGAGGTAGTTTTAAAGGCAATCTAACGCAGATTACAAAAGCCGTCCAAATTTATAAAAATGAATATACTTATAATGACTTAGCGGTTTTGATTGATTATGAGAATCCTGAAATAAAAAAACTGCAATATAGTGAAGAAAAAATTGATGATAGACTTTGCATAGATAAGGCCAAAGTAATTATTTACCCTGAATCAATACCAGTAACAAAGCGAGATATTAATATGGGAAGTAAAAATAAATGGCTTCTGTCGAAAGGAATTATTAAGATAGGTGTATCTCAGGAGATTTATGATGATTTGATTGATTATATGAACAAAGGTTACATCATAGATATTAACGTGCCTGTTTCTTTTCATAAAGTTACATCTGCAAATGTTTTTGGAGTAATTCCTAGCAAAAATAACCTTTACGAAAATTATATTATGATTGCAACTTCTATAGATGGTCTGGGAAGTAATTGGAAAGGGCAACATTACCCAAGCATATCTGATAACGGAGCTTCAACTGCATTATTCCTTGAGTTAGCTCGATTTTTAATGGAAGAAAATATTCATTTCGATTCCACTATTGTTTTTGCAGCTTTTAATGGAAAACATACTGGCTCAGTAGGAGTAGAAGATTACTTAAGAAACAATTTTATCGTACCAGAAAGAACAGAAGTTATTTATTTGAATAAACTTGGAACTACAGAAGAAAGCATATTACAGGTAGCTACTTTTCTAAGTCCTAGGCTAAAGTATTTAAAGGGAAAGGCTGTATTAAATCAACTGAGCAAATGTGCCGAGCAACTTAAAATATCTTATGAGCAAAATGACATGTATTTTAATTCGGAACATATACTTTTTAGAAATAGTGGTATTATCGCTTCGGTGCTTACCTATGATGAGACTCATGAAAATCTAGGTACAATAGGTGAGTCCTTAGATGACATTAATATTTCAAAAATCAAAGACACTGGAGATATAGTTGCTAAGTATATTTATTCTTATGGCAATATGAATCTTATTGAAGATGCAAAAGATATCTTAAAATCTGTATGGTGGCTTTTTATTATTGGTGTTGTTCTAATTATGGTTAAATTTTATTCGTTAAATAATAAAAGTGTAGGAAGGTTAGGGAATTGGTTAAAATCTAAGCCTATAATTTTTGTTTGTTTAATTTTTTTGTTTTGCAGCACTGTGATAACACTTCAGACGAAACATAATTTAGTAATGACCGTCGGTGTGCCTGCTCAAGACGTGAATATTACTTTTAGATCTGCAATAAACATGTTAATAGAAAATCTTTTTACTACAATACCTATGATATTTTTTATGAGTACATTTTTGTTACCGCTTATTTTATTTGTGGTCATATTACATATGTTGTCTCTCAGATTTAATATCAAAAAAAGTATTTATTTTTTAACTGCATCAATCATAACTTACTTTGCTTTTATGAGTAATTTTATTAAATTTTATGATTATAGATATATTGCTATTTCTCCAAAGCCACTATCATTATTTAATAGTCATTATATTGTTATACTTTTGGTAGCTCTATTTAGCGTATTTGTAACTTATTTACTAAGTGTGGAAATTGAGGAAATAAGTCGCTTAAAGCTAATTATTACGTTTATTTTATTATTTTTCTTATTAGTTTCTCTAGTATATAGTCCATATATTTTTTCTAAAGCCATAGTAGATATCAAGGCTTCAGGTGGGAGGTTAAAATTTTAATTTTGTGAATTTAACTTTAAACTATGAAGATTTATTAAAATCATGTTGAAATTGTGAAAATTATGTAATATAATATGGATTACCATAAATGAGGTTATTTAGCTCTACTTATATTATATTGAATTATAGTAAATATGTGGTTTCTAGATATAAATTTATTTAGATAATATTGAATATTTTACACAAAATAAAAAAATATATAAAAAATTTCCTTTAAAAGAAGGGAAAACCATAAAAGGATAGAATTATTATATTGAATTATATATAATAATAGTAAAACATAAAGTAAATAGAGCATCACTGGCTTTAATTAATTAAATTTTTTAAATATTCATAATTGTCCAATATGATTTTAAAAGAAAGTATGGATTAGTAGCATACTGTCTTTTAAAATAAATATATTTAATTAAGGGGGAAAGAAAAAAGTGATGAAAAAAAGTATCATACTATTATTAGTTTTCACAATGGTTCTATCTACATTCCTTGTTGGATGTAAAACTACGGAACCAGCACCTGTAGGCAATGTTGAGACAGATACAAGTTCTGACAACAAAGTTGAGGAAAAGCCGAAATATCCAGGCTCAGAAAGAGGTAATGTGCTAACAGTAGGTGGAACAAGCCCTAATGGAACATTTAACCCAATTACATACTCCACTGTTTATGATTGGTATATTATTTCGTTAATATTTGATCCTCTACTAAAATTAGAGAAAAATGGGGATCTTACAACTAATGGTGGATTAACTGAAAACTACACAGTATCTGATGATGGCTTAGTGTATACTTTCAAATTAAGAGAAGGTGTTAAGTGGCATGATGGTGTTGAAGTAACAGCTGATGACGTAGTATTTACTTTCAATGCTATATTTGCACCAGACTATAAAGGAAGATCTTATGGTGCTGTAATGCAGGATATAGTAGGAGCTAAAGATGTTAAAGCTGGAACAGCTAAAGCTGCTGAAGGTGTTAAAGCATTAGATAAATATACAGTTGAAATAACTGTATCTCAAGCTAAAGCAACTACATTAAGATCTTTAAATGTTACTCCTATTCCAAAACATTATTATGAAAAAGCTACTTCAGAAGAAATGGCTGCTTTAGACCGTAGTCCACTAGGAAGCGGTGCATTTAAATTAAAGAAATATGAAGTTGAGCAATATGTTGAGCTTGAGCCTAACAAAGATTATTGGCAAGGTGCTCCAAAACTTGACGGTATCATTTGGAAGGTAGTTGCTCGTCAAAACGAATTATCAGAATTTGAAGTTGGTTCTATAGATGCAGTAAACTTTGAAAACTCTATAGAAAACTATGAAGTTATTGAAGGATTTGAGCATGCAGATCTACTTAACAACTGGAACAATGGTTATGCATTTGCTGCTTTTAACTTCGCAAATCCAATATTCCAAGATAAGAATGTTAGACAGGCTCTTGTTTATGGCTTGGATAGAGAAGGATTTGTTAAATCATTCTTTGGAGATAAAGGTGGTAAGGTAGCTCATACTCCAATTTCACCAGTATCTTGGGCATATCCAGGGGAAGGGCAATTAAACGAATACAAATATAGCCCTGAAAAAGCTAATGAATTACTAGAAGCATCTGGTTGGATAATGGGTAATGATGGTTACAGATACAAAGACGGTAAGAAATTATCATTTACATGGAAATCATACAATGAAGCTGAATGGTCAACTAAGATAACTGCTTTAGCAGCAGAGAGCTGGAAACAAATAGGTGCTGACTGTCAAATAGAATTAATGGACTTCAACTCACTTGGAGAGCTTATTAGCGACCAAGGTAATAAGGAAAAATGGGATATGTATAATATGGCTTGGGGATTAACTGCAGACCCAGATATGTACTCAACATTTAGCAAGACTACATTTCCTCCAGGAAACAATAGAGGATACTTCTATAATGAAAAAATTGAAGAATTAATGCTAAAAGGTTTACATGAATTTGATCAAGCAAAGCGTAAGGAAATATACCTTGAGCTAGCTAAAGAATTCAATGAAGAATTACCATATATGTTCGTATATGTAAGAATGAACCCATGGCTGGTAAATAAGAGAGTTAAGAACTTTGACCCATCTGAATTCATTTACTGGTCAGAAGCAAGTCCTCATCTAATAGAAATTGAACAATAATATAAGTCATTTAAGATAAGTAAAAAATTATTAAATGAATATAGCCTAGTTTTACTAGGCTATATTCACTTACAATATAATTTGTCAAAGGAGGAATATGTGTGGGTAAATACATAATTAGACGAATATTACAGCAGATTCCCATATTATTAGGTGTAAGTATTCTCTTGTTTTCCATATTTAAATTAGCCCCAGGTAATCCATTGGCGTCATTCTATTCAGATCCTAATATGACTGTGGAGCAAATAGCGGCATTGGAAAAGGCTTACGGATTGGACAAGTCTGCTCCAGAACAGTATTTTGACTATTTAGGAAACATGATAAAAGGTAACTTTGGTCATTCAATCCAATTAAAACAGCCTGTTTCTAAACTTATTGGTGAAAGAATGTGGCCAACTTTTTATATTGCTTTTGTATCTTTAATTTTTAGCATAATCATAGCCGTTCCTATTGGCGTTATTTCTGCTACTAAACAATACTCGATATTTGACTATGCAGGTACTATATTTGCATTAATGGGTATATCGATTCCTGTATTCTTTTTTGCGCTATTGTTGATAAAATGGTTTGCCATTGATTTAAGGTGGTTCCCTATTTCCGGATTAAAAACAGCTGGAACTAATTATATTTTCCCAAAAAGCATGTTTGATACATTAAAGCACAGCGTCCTGCCTTTAGCTATGTTAAGCTTAACAGGTGCAGGCGGATTAATGAGATACACTCGTTCAAGTATGCTCGAAGTAATCAGACAAGATTATATCCGTACTGCTAGAGCTAAAGGATTAAGAGAAAAAGTAGTCATATATAAACATGCCTTAAGAAATGCTTTAATACCTGTTATTACACTATTAGGTATGTCATTACCTGGATTATTTTCAGGAGCATTGATGACCGAAATCTTATTTGTGTTACCTGGAATGGGTAAATTACAATATCAAGCAGTTTTACAGAGAGATTATCCTTTAATGATGGGACTCAATATGTTCTTAGCTATTTTTACCTTGTTTGGTAACCTTTTGGCAGACATATCATATGCATCTGTAGACCCTAGAATAAGATTGGATTAGGGAGGTGAAGGTTGATATGATAAGCGATCAAAAAATAACTAAAAAAAATCAAGAAGAAAATTTAGCGACTCAAAGCATTGTAATAAGTCCTTGGAGAATAATGTGGAGAAGACTCAGAAAAAACCATCTAGCAATGTTGGGATTAATTGTGATTTTGATAATGAGCTTGTTAGCAATATTAGCTCCTATCATTGCTCCTTATGGCAGAGATGCAGTTGACCTTCTAAAAACTAATGCTAAACCAAGCAGTGAGCATTTATTAGGTACAGACGCTTTGGGACGAGATATATATACAAGACTTTTATATGGGGCAAGAATTTCTTTGACAGTAGGCTTTGTATCTACTGGCTTAAGGGTACTAATTGGAGTTGTTTTAGGAGGTATTGCCGGATATTATGGCAAGACCATAGATAATATAATCATGAGATTTGCAGATATTTTTTCTTGTTTGCCATTTCTTCCTATAGCTATTACTTTTGTTGCTCTTTTAGGACCAAGTATTTACAACGTTATGCTTGTACTAGCACTCATTGGGTGGCCAGGTATAGCAAGAATAGTTAGAGCTGAGATTTTATCTTTGAGGGAAAGGGAATTTATGGAGGCTGCAACAGCTTTAGGTATAAGTGACTTTAAAAAAATTGTATCGCACCTACTACCTAATACTATGGCTTCCGTAATAGTTTCAGCTACTATAGGAATTGCTGGAGCAATATTAACAGAGTCATCCCTAAGCTTCCTTGGATTAGGAGTAGCACCGCCAACACCATCTTGGGGTAATATGTTAACTGATGCTCAAAATCAATACGTTTTGAAGCATCGTTGGTGGCAATGGGTCCCACCTGGATTGGCAATATTTCTTGCTGTAATGTGTTTTAACCTATTAGGTGATGGATTAAGGGATGCATTAGATCCAAGATTAAAGCAATAGGCTGGGGGTGATAGTATGAAAAATTTATTGGAAGTAAAAAACTTAAAAACTTATTTTTATACTGAAGATGGTGTTGTACCTGCTGTAGATGGCGTTGATTTTGATTTAAAGCCAGGTCAGACATTGGGAATCGTTGGGGAATCTGGATGTGGTAAAAGTATTACTTCCTTATCTATTATGAGACTTATTCCAGTCCCTCCGGGAAAGATTGTTGATGGAGAAATCATTTTTGATGGTAGAAATCTTCTTGAATTGTCAGAGACAGAAATGAGACAAATCAGAGGTAATGATATTGCTATGATTTTTCAAGAGCCAATGACATCTTTGAATCCTGTATTTACAATTGGTTTTCAAATTATGGAAGCGATTATGCTTCATCAAAATTTAGATAAGAAGGCTGCAAGAGAAAGATGTATTGAAATGCTAAAGCTTGTTGGAATTCCAAGAGCTGAGCAAGTAGTAGATGAATATCCGCACCAATTTAGTGGTGGTATGAGACAGAGAGCAATGATAGCAATGGCATTATCCTGTAATCCGAAGCTATTAATTGCTGACGAGCCAACTACTGCGTTAGATGTCACCATTCAAGCGCAGATTATTGAGCTTATGAAGGAATTAAAGGAAAAGCTAAATACAGCCATCATGTTAATTACTCATGATTTAGGAGTTGTGGCAGAAATGGCTGACCATGTTATAGTTATGTATGCTGGTAAGGTTGTAGAGGAGGCAGATGTAGTAGATTTATTTACTAATCCAAAGCATCCTTATACAGTGGGATTAATGAAATCAAAACCTAGTTTAGATGGACAATCAAAAAGGCTTGATGTAATACCAGGCAGTGTTCCCAATCCTTTAGCTATGCCAGGTGGTTGTCCTTTCCATCCAAGATGTAACCATGCAATGGAAATATGCAGTACCAAGCTTCCATGTTTGAAAAAAACTGATGATGGGCGTAGAGTACGTTGTTGGTTATATGATAAAGAAGAGGGGGTGGAGTAGTTGACAGAACTAGCAAGAGAAAATACCGATTTAGTTGTAGTAAAAAATCTAAAGAAATACTTTCCAATTAAAGGTGGTTTTTTAAAACGAACTGTAGGACATGTTCGTGCAGTAGAAGATATTTCTTTTACTATTAGAAAAGGTGAAACCTTAGGAATAGTTGGTGAATCAGGTTGTGGAAAATCAACTACAGGACGTACTATTCTGAGACTCTTGGATAAAACTGATGGAGAAGTTTACTATGACGGCAAGGAAGTTTTCAATCTTCCAAAAGATGAAATGATAAAATTACGTACTAAAATGCAGATAGTTTTCCAAGATCCATACAGTTCATTGAATCCACGTAAAACTGTTGCACAGATAGTAGGAGAAGCATTAGTAGAGCATGGCCTTGCAAAAAGAGGAAAAGAAGTTAATGAACGAGTAAGTGATGTAATAGAAAAGTGTGGTCTAGCACCTTATCATATAAGAAGATATCCACATGAATTTAGTGGTGGGCAAAGACAGAGAATAGGTATTGCAAGGGCATTGGCATTAAATCCAGAGTTTGTTGTTTGTGATGAACCGGTTTCGGCTTTAGACGTATCTATACAATCACAAGTTATCAATCTACTTATGGATTTACAAGATGAAATGGGATTAACTTATTTATTTATTTCCCATGACCTAAGTGTAGTTAAACATATAAGTGATCGTATAGGAGTTATGTATTTAGGAAGTATGGTAGAATTAGCTCCAAAGGAAGAATTATATAGGCAACCGCTCCATCCATATACGCAGGCACTTTTATCGGCTATTCCTATTCCAGATCCAACATTAAAGAAGAATAGAATAATATTGAAAGGGGACATACCTAGCCCAGCCAAACCACCTAGTGGATGTCGTTTTCATACTAGATGCCCGTATGTGATGGATAAGTGCAAGGAAATGATACCGGAGTTTAAAGAAACTGCACCAGATCATTTTGTTGCTTGTCATCTAGTATAACTTTTGTTATAATCAGTTTAACGGAGGGATAATTATGCTTAAGAAACGTTCCAAGCAATATTCTAAGAATTCTTCTAATCAAGGTACTGGTGAAGATTTAGACTTTGGTTGGAAAGATATTTTAGCATTTATTATAGCATTTTTTCAGGTGTTATTTCCCTACGTGTTACTTTTGTTAATAGCATTTTTCACAGTGATGTTACTTATGAATTTTTGGTTAAACTAAATTAAAGGTAAATATTTGAATAGGGGGGGTAACCCTCCTAATTTTATTGTTTGTTCTAAGACTTAGGAAAGGAAATACTTATGGAAGAAAGAGACTATTATAGAGTATATTCAGAATATCTTAGAGATAAATATGGAAGTAAAGTATATAAGCTTCCAATTAATCTTCCACTTACATGTCCTAATAGAGATGGCTGTGTAGGATATGGGGGATGTATATTTTGCGGAGAAGAAGGAACAGGATTTGAGAACCTTTCAAACACTATTTCTGTAAAAAATCAGCTATTAGAAAATATGGATTACATAAAAAGAAAATATAAGGCTGAAAAGTTCATAGCTTATTTTCAGAATTTTTCTAACACATATATGGACTTAGAACTTTTCAAAAAATACATTAAAGAGGCTATATTAGAAGATATTGTAGAAATAAGTATTTCAACTCGACCTGATTGTATATCAGATTCATACTTAGAATTTCTTTCATCAATAAAGAAAGAGTACAATATCAATATTAGTATAGAGATGGGATTACAAACAGTTAATTATCATACTTTAAAAATAATAAATAGAGGACATTCTCTAGCAGAATTTATTGATAGTGTATTAAGAATAAAACCTTTTGGTTTTGATATATGTACTCATATTATATTAAATCTACCATGGGACAACATGGACGATGTCATTGAATGTGCCAAAATACTATCTGCATTATCCGTAGAGCAGGTGAAACTTCACTCATTATATGTAGTTGAAAATACAGCACTTGGGAAAATGTATAAAGATGGAGAAATTACTTTGTTATCAAAAGAAGAATATATAGATAGGGTAATAGTATTCCTTGAATATCTGCACCCTGACATAGTGATTCAAAGAGTCGTTGGCAGAGCACCAGAAGAAAACACTCTTTTTGTAAATTGGAATACGAGCTGGTGGAAGATAAAAGATGAAATTATTGAAAAGATGGCTCAAATGAAAACTCATCAAGGTATAAAATGTAATTATCTTAATGGCAGGGCTATTAGAAAGTTTATAGATTAGTTTTTAAAATTGAAAGTTTTTTTCACATAATATATAATTTAATCCATAAAACTTTAGTGTAAAGCAGTGGAGGAAAAAGCAAATATGAGAAGAAGAAAAAAACCAGGTGCTAAAGACGAATTATTAAAATTAGAACATACGCTAATATTAAATCCTGAAACAAATAAAGGAAATTGGAGAAATATTGTTAATAGTGAAAGAATACATGTAGAACTCGGTACAGGAAGAGGACAATTCATCAATACTCTAGCAGAAAAGCACAGAGATATGTTTTTTATAGGTATAGAAGTAAAAGAAGAAATACTTTTAGATGCAGTAAAAAAGTCTATTGATAAGGGATTAAATAATATAAAATATTTATGGTACGACATTAATGAAATAGACTCTATCTTTGATGAAAATGAAATAGAAAGACTTTATATAAATTTTTGTGATCCTTGGCCTAAAAAAAGGCATAGTAAAAGAAGACTTACCCATAGAGATTTTTTGACTAAGTATAGAAAAATATTAAAACCAAATGGCGAAATACATTTCAAGACTGATGGAGAAGAATTATTTGAGTTTTCTCTAAATGAAATGCTTGAAATGGAATATAAAGTGAGAGATGTATCTTTAAATCTTTATAGAGATGAAAGTATAGATACTGTAAAGACTGAGTATGAAGAAAAGTTTATAAGCCAAGGGAAAAAAATATATAGGATGCTTGGAGAAAATAATAAATAGGCAGAAAAGTTTCTGCCTATGGAGTAATACTATTTCATTGTAGGAGTAAATGTTACACAATCTGTTTCTTCAGTTGAACTTGCATTTCTTGGCTGAATTTCGATTTTAGATGCTTGGCAATAATCTCCTTGTGAATGGTAATGACAAGTATTAACTACACATTTAACCCCATCTAGATTTTTGTTTGTTTTCTCAACACGCATTAAGCATACCTCCTTAAATTAATATTACCTCAATCATTATTGTGTGAAAAAACATAAGAAATATTCATTCCTTGAATAATTTAGATAAAAAGGTTGAAAAATAAGTAAAAAATATGTATGATATCTATAATGGGGAGTTAACTCAGCTGGTAGAGTATCACCTTGACATGGTGGAAGTCGTAGGTTCGAGTCCTATACTCCCCACCAAAAATACAGATGTATAATAGACATATGGCACTCCATAGTGAGTGCTTTTGTTGTATTATTATGAAAAATTAATGAGGTGAAAATTGAATGAAACTACCTTTAGCTTTTACAGAGAAAATGGAAAAGCTTTTAGGAGATGAATATAATAAGTTTATCTCTACTTATGAAAATGAATATTATAAAGGTATTAGGATAAACACAATGAAAATTACAGTGGAAGAATATTTAAAGATAACTTCTTTTGAACTGAAACCAATACCTTGGATTAAAGAAGGCTTTTATTATATAGATGATGAAGAACAGGATAGACCAGGCAAGCATCCCCACTATCATTGCGGGTTATACTACATACAGGAACCAAGTGCCATGATACCAGTAGAAGTATTAAACCCTGAACCTGGAGATAAAGTCTTAGACATTAGTGCAGCTCCAGGAGGAAAATCTACACAGATAGCAGCTAAATTAAAAGGCGAAGGGATTCTCGTAGCAAATGATATAAGCCCAAAACGAACAAAAGCATTAGTAAAGAATATAGAGGTTTTTGGCGTAAAAAACTCTATAGTGACTAATGAAGAACCAAAAAAACTAGCATTAAAATTTGAAGAATATTTTGATAAGATATTAGTAGATGCTCCTTGCTCTGGTGAGGGAATGTTTAGAAGGGATCCAAAGGCCTCCAAGAGCTGGAGCGAATTCTCAGCTGATGAATGTAGTAATATGCAAAGGGACATTTTACAATGGATTCCTAAACTATTGAAGCCTGGCGGAAGCCTTGTTTATTCCACATGTACTTTTTCTCCCGAGGAGAATGAAGGTACAATTGATTGGTTTTTAAAAGAGTTTCCTGAATTTGAAATACAGTCTATTGAAGGAATAGAAGGAATAGACCAAGGGAAGCCAGAATGGATTGGAGCTAATAGTGAAATCACAAAAGCAGGAAGAGCATGGCCGCATAAGATTAATGGAGAAGGACATTTTGTTGCACTATTCAGAAAAAAAGGTAAATTCCAAGTAAAGCAATTTAAATCATTCAACCTAAATAAAAATGATATTGAGGAATATTTAAAATTTGAAGAAGAAAATTTAAAAATTGATTTTAAAGATAAGTTACATAGAATAGGAAACAGATTATATGCAATACCATGTGATATACCAGAACTTTCAGGAATAAACGTAGTGAATACAGGCTTATATATGGGAGAAATTTTAAAGAATAGATTTGAGCCAAGTCAGGCTCTCGCCATGGCGCTAAAAAAAGAAGATGTAACTAGTTATGTAGACATTCCAAGTGAAAGTATTGAGGCAATCAAGTACCTAAAAGGAGAGACACTCTTATTAGATGGAGAGAAAGGCTGGAAGTTAGTTTGCATAGACGGGTATCCAGTAGGATGGGGTAAGCAAATCCAAGGCAGTCTAAAAAACTATTACAGAAGCCAATGGAGAATGTTATAAAGACTTTAATTAAGGGGTGGTTACATGCAAAAGAAAGAGAGATTAGATAAGATTCTTTCAAATTTGGGATATGGAAGCCGCAAAGATGTAAAGGGTTTAATTAAAGCTGGCAGCATAGAAATTAACGGAAAAATAGCTATGGACAGTTCTATAAAGATAGATCCCTATAATACTGAAATAAAGATAGAAGGCGAAGTTGTAGAATATAGAGAATTTATATATTTAATGATGAATAAACCTCAAGGAGTCATTTCTTCCACAGATGATTTTAGAGATAAAATAGTAATAGATTTAATTTCTGACGAATATAAGGTTTTTAATCCTTTTCCTGTTGGAAGATTAGATAAAGATACAGAAGGGCTTATGATACTTTCAAATGATGGACAATTATCTCACCGTGTTTTGTCACCTAAAAGACATGTTGAAAAATTATATTATGCTGAAGTAGAAGGGGTAGTGACTGAAGAAGATCAAGTGTTATTTGAAGAAGGAATAACACTTGATGATGGGTATAAAACATTGCCAGCTAAACTAGAAATATTAGTTTCTGATAATGTTTCAAAAATATTTTTAACTATTAAAGAAGGAAAGTTTCACCAAGTAAAAAGAATGTTTTTAGCAGTTGGCAAAAATGTAGTTTACTTAAAAAGAATAGCTATTGGAGGCTTAAAGTTAGATGAAAGCTTAGGTTTAGGCCAATACAGAGAGCTAACAAGGGAAGAAATAATACTTCTTGAAAAAAAGGGATTGTCAGAGTAGTTTCTTTTTTCCATAGAAGATTTAAATTATTGTGGTATAATAGTATAAGTGAATACAAGATTAGATAGGGTGTTATTATTGAAACAATTTAGGAAAGACAGCATTTTTGATAAATTTTTTAAACATAGGGATTCTTTAATAATTCAATATAAAAATGGAGACATATCAAAAAGAGAGTTTTTAGAAGGAAACTTTGAATTTGTTCAAAAGATAAGATTGAAGCCTTTTTCAAAGGTAGATAGCTTTGAAAAGGGAATATACAATTATCAATACTATAATGTACTTGCAAAATACTACAATATGCTTGCAGCTGATATTAAAGATGATCGTAATTTTGCAAGACAGTACAAATCGTGTAGATATAAAGCAAACTACTATTACAATGAAAAAGATAAAGCAACATTGCAGCTGTTAAGGTTTTTAGATTTTGAAAATGTTGAAGCATATTTCATAAAAGTGGAATCTGTATACTTAAAGGACAAATTATATGAGATTGTACTTAATGATTATGAATATGCCATATTTCATTCGAAAAGCAAATGGTTATTAAAGATTCTAAGAGAAGAAGGAATATTTATCGAGAAGAAGAAAACATCCTTAATAGATGGGTATATCAATGAAAAATATTAGCATAAAAATAAAGCGGTTTAACCGCTTTATTTTTATGCTTTATTTTGCTAATGTTCTAATTAACTCTTCTAGGCTAGTCCCTTTTTTTATATTATACTCTCCAGATTTAAGTCTTGTATCAAGTTTAAGTTCTTGAGATTTCATCAAAAACTCCATTTTATTCTCAATAAGTCCTTTTTCAAGCAATATATTTGCAATAGTAGGAGGAAGCGAACCATTAGGAATTTTGATAGTTATTATTTCTTCTGTATCTGTTTTTACATCTGTATTAGCATTTCCATCAGCATTGCTATTGCCTGAATTATTATCAATATTTTCATCTACTTTATTATCAGTTTCATCATTAATATTTTCATTAGTGTTGCTATCTGTGTTATCCTTTTCTGTACCATTGTTATCTTTATTATCTATTGCTACGTCAGTAATAGGAGACTTATCATGATCCGAGCCAGGCTTGTCCATATCTTTAGCAAACAATATATCTAGTCTCCATCCTATAACTGCAGCAACACCTACTATTATAACTAAAATTAATACATAATCTGTGGCGTCATATAAGAAGTCTTTTATCTTTTCTACAAAGTTTTTCATTATGTATATACCTCCACTATTTAATACTACTTAAATAATAACACACATTGTCCATAGTTTTCAACATTCTTAGGTGCCAATATTTGAGAATTATAATATTTGACTGTTTTATTTTGACTGGTTGTTGGATATAATGGAATTACTTAATGAAAGGAGAGTTTACTGCATGAAGGAAATATTAATAGATAGAAATGAGCATAATCAGAGATTAGATAGATTTTTGAAAAAATATATGCCTAATTCATCTCTAGGATTTTTATATAAGATGTTGAGAAAAAAGAATATTAAACTAAATGGAAACAAAGCAAAGCCAGAGGATATTATTAAAGAAGGGGACATTATACAGCTATATTTCTCAGATGAAACCATAGATAAATTTACAGCAAAGCCTAAAGAAATTAGCAAAGCTAGAGAAATTAATATTATTTATGAGGACAATAACATTGTATTAATAAATAAGCCAAAAGGCATGCTGTCACATGGAACAGGAAAAGAGCATGAAAATAATGTGGTAGATAATTTAATAAGTTACCTTTATGAGAAAAAGGAATATATCCCCAGACTTGAAAAAACATTTACACCTTCAATATGCAACAGGTTAGATAGAAATACAAGTGGATTAATAATAGGGGCAAAAAATTTTGCAGCACTCAAATTAGTCAACGAGGCTATTCGAGAAGGTCACATAAAAAAATATTATAAAACCTTAGTGAAAGGAAAAATAAGCAAAGAAGAAGAACTTAAAGGTTTTCTTATTAAAGACGAAGAAAAAAACAAGGTACAAATAACCAATAAAAATATAGAAGGTGCCAAAGAGATAAATACAATAATCAAGCCTATATACAACAACGACAGATATAGCCTTATTGAAATTGATTTAATAACAGGCAGGACTCATCAAATTAGAGCTCATTTAGCATCTATCGGTCATCCAGTAATAGGAGATCTAAAATACGGTGATATAAGTACAAATAAGAACTTTAAAGAAGAATTTAACTTAACAAGTCAATATTTACATGCTTACAAAATTGTCTTTAATGGATTATCAGAAGAATTAGCTTATCTTAATAATCGAGAATTTATTGCAGAAGCAGATACTCAACTAATCGGCATAGAGAAGAAATTGTTTAAAAATCTTTAAAACTACATATCCTAAGTATGAGAAATATTTAGGAGGATGATAGTTTTGAAAGTAAAAGATATAATGACCAAGGATGTCAAAACAGTTAGTGAAAGTTGCACAATGAAAGAAGTCGCAGAGCATATGAAAAGTTTAAATGTAGGCTCAATTCCAGTATGTGATAAATCAAATAAGCTAGTAGGTATTGTTACTGATAGAGACATGGTTATTAGAGGGTTTACATCAGATGTTAACCAGAATACTCCAGTAAATCAAGTAATGTCCACAAATCCAGTTTCAATAAGCTCAGATACTGGAGTTCACGAGGCAGCAAGAGTAATGGCTAAAAATCAAGTTAGAAGGCTGCCAGTAGTAGAGAATAATCAAATAGTGGGTATAGTATCAATAGGAGATCTTGCAGTAAGAGATATTTATGTTAATGAAGCAGGAGATGCATTATCAAGTATTTCTGAACCAAGTAATCCATTGATGTAAAATAAATAAGTTCCTGTTATTGCAGGAACTTATTTATTATTATTAATCACTTGAAGATTATGGAACATGTGATATAAAATAAGAATAGATAAAGAAATATATAAATTAGAGGAGGGTCTTTTTTGAGTGTAAAAAAAATAAAAGTTGCAGTAGAGGGACATGGTATTATAAATGTAGACAAAAATATTAAACTAAAAGATTTAATAAATAAGGTTGATAAAGAAAATTCAAAAAAATATTTAGGGGCAATTGTAAACAATGAAGTAAAACACCTAGAATACCAAATAACTGAAGATTGTAATGTTCGTTTTTTAGATATAACTCATAAGGACGGGCAGCGAATATATTCACGAACACTTTGCTTTATATTTGTTAAGGCTTGCAAAGATATATTTGAAAATTGTCAAGTTTCTATAGAACATTCTTTAAGTAAAGGAATCTACTCAGAGATCCATAAGAAGGATAAACTTACTCAAGATGATGTAAATAAAATAATAAAAAGAATGAATGAAATAATAGAGTCAGATTTGGAAATAAAAAGAGAGAAAATTGAGATAAATAAAGCAAAAGAAATATTCAAAAATCAGAACATGGAGGATAAAATAAGACTTCTAAATCATGTGACTAAAACAAACATTCATGTATATAGTATAGAAAATCTTTATGATACATATTATGGATACTTAGCTTCTTCCACAGGCTACATTGACAAATTTAATTTAATATACTATAATCCCGGAATTGTACTTCAATATCCAATTAAGGAAGCAAATTTTCAGATACCCAAATTTGTAGAACAGCAAAAGTTGTTTAAAATTTTTAGAGAATCTGAAAAATGGGGAGATATATTAGATATAGGATATGTAGGAGCGTTAAATGATAAGATAAAAGATGGCTTGATAGATGAAATAATCAGAATATCTGAGGCATTACATGAAAAAAAGATTGCCTATATTGCCGACAAAATATGTGAAAATGAAGATATAAGAATAATACTTATAGCAGGTCCTTCTTCTTCTGGTAAAACTACATTTGCAGAAAGGCTGAGCATCCAACTTAATGTAAATGGCAAAAAACCGATTTCTATTTCAATTGATGATTATTTTGTAAACAGAGAAGATACTCCACTTGATGAAAATGGAGAATATGACTTTGAATCAATAGAAGCAGTGGACTTAGAATTATTTAATAGTGATTTATCAAAGCTATTAGCTGGTGAAGAAGTTGAGCTTCCTACATTTAACTTTGTTTTAGGAAAAAGAGAATATAATGGGAAAAAGATTAGGATAGATGAAGATCATCCAATAATAATTGAAGGCATACATGGTTTAAATAACAGACTTACTGCATCTATTCCTCAAAAAAATAAATTTAAGATTTATATAAGTGCTCTTACTCAACTAAATCTTGATTCTCATAATAGAATTCATACTACTGATACAAGGCTTATTAGAAGACTAGTTAGAGATTATAACTACAGGGGGAAAAATGCTGAAACTACTCTAGAACAATGGGATTCTGTAAGAAGAGGAGAGGAAAAAAACATATTCCCATTTCAAGAGGAAGCAGACGTAATGTTTAATTCATCTTTAGTATATGATTTATCAGTACTTAAAAAGTATGCAGAGCCGCTTTTAAAGGAAATTGACAGAACTAGTGTGCATTATAAAGAAAGTAAGAAGCTATTAAGGTTTTTAAGCTATTTTACAGATATTCATGATGAACGGCAAATTCCTCTTACTTCAATAATTAGGGAGTTTATAGGAGGTAGCTGTTTCTAAAGGGGGAAAAGGGGCAAATGAATAGTTTGTTGAGCAAGATTATTGAAAAAAATAGGCACTTAACAAGCAAGGGAAAGGTAGCTAGCTATATACCGGCATTAGGGAGAGCAAATCCTGCTTATATAGGAGTCAGCATAGCAGACTTAGAAGGAAATATATTTGCAGCTGGTGATTATAAACAAAAATTTACATTGCAAAGCATATCAAAAACAATTTCACTTATGCTAGCTATTATGGATAATGGAGCTGACCAGGTATTTAATAAAGTTGGGATGGAGCCTACAGGTGATGCATTTAATTCTATTATTAAGCTTGAGACAATTTCTCCTTCTAAGCCTTTAAATCCTATGATTAATGCAGGAGCTATTGCAGTAGCTTCATTAATAAAAGGACAAGGACAGGAAGAAAAGTTTAATAGGCTATTAGCTCTTTTTAGAAAGATATGTAAAAATGAAAACTTAAGTATTAACGAAGAAATATTTATGTCAGAAAAAGAAACGGGAAATAGAAATAGAGCACTAGCATATTTTTTAAAAGACGTAGGCGTTATTAGTGGAGATGTAGAAGATGTATTAGATGTATATTTTAAACAATGTTCAATTGAAGTAGATTGTATAGACATAGCAAGAATAGGATTGTTTTTAGCTAATAATGGAGTTATTCCTGTGACAGGAGAAAGAATTGTAGAAGATAAGGTAGCAAAAACTATAAAGACATTTATGGTGACATGTGGAATGTACAATGCTTCTGGGGAATTCGCAATCAATGTAGGAATACCTGCAAAAAGTGGAGTTGGTGGGGGGATAATGGCAGCAGTGCCAAATAGAATGGGTATAGGAGTCTTCAGCCCAGCATTAGACGATAAAGGGAATTCTATAGCAGGCTACGGTTTGTTAAAGGATTTATCAGAAGAATTGAATTTAAGTTTCTTTTAACCTAATGTACCACTAATGACAAATCACTCATAAGATATCATATAACAGTAGTTTAGTAGGTGATAAGATGAGTGAAGATAATACAGTTAGTGAAATGACAATTGACAATATAGGGGAAGACATTGAGGTAAAGCTTGGAAATGAAGAGTCTTTGCAGATTGAAGATTCAAATGAAAGCATTGTTTTTTTATATTATAATGATAATTTAGTTATGATATTTGATTCTAAAAGAAAGGCATGGGCATTTCCATCTGGACAAAGAGAAAAAGGAGAAACCACTTTAGAATGTGCAATAAGGGAAACCTTTGAAAAAGCAGGAGCTGTTTTGGAGAATGCTATTCCAATAGGATATTATTTTATTGTAAAAAATAACATAACATTTAAAACAGCTATTTTTTTCGGTAAGATAAGGAGATTCGAAACGAGGCCAGAATGGAGTGAGGCTGACTTAGTAAAATTATTTGATAATCTACCTCAAGAAATATTAGACAATAAAATATATAATATGGTTATAGACTATATTAGAACTAAATATTGAAAAAGCGGCCTTGATTGACCGCTTTTTTTCAATAAAACTCTTTACTGATTTTTATATTAATATTTTCGTCATTAGTTGATAATCCTAGTATATATAGTAAGGGACAGAACCTAGTTATACCTTCTGCTATCATTATAGAGCCAGAAACAATCATAAAAGTCGATTTCTTCATTATACCAGCTCCAAGTAAAGTAAATCCACTACTTAGTCTAAAGGTTGCATCAATATCGCCTACATTTTTTTTAACTCTCAAAATTAACACCACCTTAGAATATTATAAGAAAAGCTTCTATAGAAATATTAAAAATTAAGGAAGCTTTTCTTGAAACTCATTGATGGAAAGTTCTTTAAACAAAAATGCTAAAATTGAACTTTCCTATTCGTTATAAAAATAGTTTTCCAAAATAATACGCTTTGTATTACAATATAAAAAATAGTATTAATGCTAAAAAATAAGAGATGCTTAATCAAGCATCTCTTGAAAAACTCAATCCTTCTCTTTTCATTCCTACACTTAAAGCTAATCCAATACAAATCATATTTGAAAGAAGGAAAGTACCGCCATAGCTTATAAATGGAAGTGGTATACCTGTAACAGGCATTAAACCCATGGTCATACCAACATTTTCGAGTATATGGAATACCATCATTGCTGCTATTCCAATAACCATAACAGAGCCATATATATCCTTTGAATTCCTAGCTATTTTGATTAATCGATATATCAAAAGAAAATATAAGACAATCAAAGCTAATCCTCCGATTAACCCAAGTTCTTCGCCTATAACAGAGAATATAAAGTCAGTATGTTTTTCAGGTAAAAAACCGAATTGAGTTTGGTTTCCGTTGTATAGACCCATGCCTAGAACTTGTCCAGAGCCTATTGCAATCTTAGACTGGATAACTTGATATCCAGTGCCCATAGCATCACGAGATGGATCTAAGAAGTCAAAAATTCTGTTTTTTTGGTAAGGTTTTAGCGAGAACCATATAATAGGAAGACTTATAATACCAGTTATAGACACATATAATATATACTTCCAATCTAAACCTGCTATAAAAAGCATAATAACAATAAAAAATACAAAAACAATGGCTGTTCCAAAGTCAGGTTGTAGTAAAATTAGACCTACTGGCAAAAACGCAAAAATTAGAATTTTAATTAGTGTAAATGGTTGATTTATTTTCTCATGATTTTTCTCAATGAATTTAGCTACAGCAATAATTACCCCTATTTTAACAAACTCAGCTGGTTGAAAACCAAAACCGCCTATTTTAATCCAGCTTTGAGCACCCTTAGCTTTAGAGCCTAAAAATAAAACAGCAACAAGCAACAGATTAGAAAAGAGATAAATTGGAATGTAAAATTTACCAATTGTTTCATAACTGATAAAGACGAGGATAATAATTGACACCAAACCAAGCACAAAAGCTATTCCTTGAGTTTTTAAATAGCTAATGCTGCCTTCGCCAGCAGTTGCACTAGAAAGTATAATTAGGCCAAATAAGCTTAAAAATACTATCGCAAGTAAAAGTGTAAAATCGAATCTTTTCCAAAATCCTTTTCGTTTGTTTGACATTAAAAGCCCTCTCTTCAATAAATACTAAACTATTAAGATTATAACATAATGCAGATATAAATCACAATGTAAACTCTGAGTAAATGTTAGGGGGAAGATTCTTAGGTATATATTCTCCAGTAGAATCAATATATTTATACTGGCTGCAAATGTTATCTTTATTTTCTATAATATGGTTTAATACATCAATAAATATGTCAATTTCTTCAATTGTGTTGTACATTCCAAAGCTAACTCTTACAAGTCCAGGTATATTTTTTAGTCTTCCAAAAATCATATCTTGCTGTATTTTACTGACTCTAGAAGGTGAAAGATTTAATAATTGATGAACATATGGGTGAGCACAAAAACATCCGTTCCTTACTCCTATACCACCTTCATGTGCAAGTAAAGATGCTAAGAGTGAATGTGAAAACCCTGGAATATTAAAGGATATTACTCCTGCCATATTAGGGATTAAAACCTCACTAGTATTTGAGTATATTTTAACTTTAGGTACTTTACTTATTTTTTCTATAAAATATTTAGTTAATTTTATTTCATGATCTTTGATTTTATCCATTCCTATTTCAGTTATAACATTTATAGCTTCCGCTAGTGCAACTGCACCAACTACATTAGGTGTACCAGCTTCTTCTCTTTCAGGGGGAGCAGTATAATATACATTGTTTTGTGAAACACTGATGACTGTGCCTCCACCTGTATATTCAGGTTCACCATTTTGAAAAACTGTTTTGGGGCCTACCAGTACTCCAATACCAAAAGGTGCATAGATTTTGTGACCAGATAGTACCACAAAGTCTAAATAATCATCTCTTTTTCTTCCCTTCATGTTAATCTTTCTATGGGGTGCAAGCTGAGCAGCATCAACTAAAATTCTAGCACCATATTTGTGACTTAATGATGCAATATAGTGTATATCATTGATATATCCAGTAACATTAGAACATCCTGTAATAGCTACAAGCTTGACTTTTCCTTTATTGGCTATTAGTTTTTTTTCTAAATCATTTATGTCTAAGCTGCCATCTTTAAGTAGATTTATATAAAGAATACTGCATTTGGTTCTCCAAGGTAAATCATTTGAATGATGTTCCATAAGTGAACTAATTACTATGTCTTTTTTATCAAGCTTTAGCCTATATGATAGCTTGTTTATAGCCTCAGTAGTATTTTTTACATATATAATCACATTTTTATCTATATCCGTATTTAGAAAATCTGCAACTATTTTTCTAGAATTATCGTATGTATGTGTTGATATTACCGATTTATATCCTGTACCTCTATGTATACTTGAATACCATTCTAAAAATTCATTTATTTTTTCTAATACAGGTACTAAAGCAGGTGTACTAGCAGCATTATCAAAGCAGATGTAATTTGCTTTTTTGCCACTTCTAAGAATTACCTTTTTATCTATACCTACAATATATTTTCTTATATTATCTATAGAAAGCTTATTTTTAAATAGCATACCTGTCCTCCTAAATAATTAATAATGAGTTACAGTACTAAAATATGTTATTTAATATACTAATGACACAACTTAAATTAGCTGTATTGGTTTTAACTGATTAATGGGGGTATAATAAAATATGTTGATGAAAGAAGTTTATATAAAATACACGCGAACATTTGCAGAAGGGGTGATGATGTGTATATAGGAAGTCATTTGTCCATTTCTCAAGGCTTTACCAAGGCTGGTGAGATGGCTTTAAGCATTAACGCTAACACATTTCAGTTTTTTACCAGAAATCCAAGAGGAGGAAATGCTAAAGAGCTTGATATAGAAGATATCCAAGGACTTAAAAAAATAATGAAAGAAAAAGATTTTGGACCGCTTTTAGCCCATGCACCATACACTTTAAATATGGCATCATATAAAGAAGAAACATGGAATTTTGCTAAAATGGCTTTTAAAGACGACTTACAAAGACTTGAAACTATTCCTTGTTCTCTGTACAATTTCCACCCAGGAAGTCATACAGGAAAAGGGGTTGAATATGGTATAGAAAGAATAGCTGCTGTATTAAATGAAATAATCACAGATAATGAAAGCACAACAATTTTACTTGAAGGCATGTCTGGAAAAGGAACTGAAATAGGGAGTACCTTTGAAGAGTTAAGAGCTATTATTGATAAAGTAAAATATTCAGATCTAATGGGAGTTTGTCTTGACACATGTCATCTATACTCATCTGGTTATGATATTGTAAATAATTTAGATGGAGTACTAGAGGAGTTTGACAGAATAGTAGGAATAGATAGATTAAAGGCAATACATTTAAATGATAGCATGACTGAATTTGGTAGCAAGAAAGATAGACATGCTGGAATAGGAGAAGGAACCATAGGTCTAGATGCACTAATAAATGTTATAAAACATCCACAGCTTAAACATCTACCATTTTTCCTAGAAACTCCACATGAACCAGAAGGACATAAGAAAGAAATAGAAACCATAAGAAACATTTTGAAAAACGGCTAAAAGGCCGTTTTTGGTTTTTAAGAATTTTTTATCCTATTTATGAATAATAATTTAGAAAGATTTCTGTATAGACAATAGAGATGCTATAAAAATTTAAAAAATAGCAATAATACTAACTATACAGTAAATTGCATTCCATTTCATAGATAGGAAGTGTAGAAATGACTAAGGGTATTATATATAATATAATTAGAAAGTGTAAGATAATAATACTATTATTTTCATTATCCTTATTTATAGAAAGCTACATATTAGGGCTTACAGTAGTAAGTGGAGAATCAATGATGAATACCATTAAAGATAATGATAGGATATTAGTAAACAAAATATCATATTATTTCGAAAAACCTGCAAGGGGAGATGTAGTAATTTTTAATCCTCCTATTGAAGGAAGAGAAAAAGAGCTTTTTATTAAAAGGATTATCGCAGTATCAGGAGATTATTTTGAAATAAAAGATAATATATTGTATTTAAACGGAGTAGCTATAAATGAGGAACATATAAATATAAATAATTCGAACAAAAAAGAATTTAAAATTACTAGTGGGAAAGTACCAAAAGGATATGTATATGTATTAGGAGATAATAGAGATAATAGCAATGACAGTAGGGTATTTGGATTTGTGCCAATTAAAAACCTTAGAGGCAAAGCTTTAACAAAGGTTTGGCCTATAGGGGGAATCAAGAGTCTAGCAGTACACTACGAAGATAACACTAATGAGTGAGGAATAAATAAAATGGAGTTAAAGCAATATATTATCCAAAAATCAAAAGATATCAATATAGATATAATAGGCTTTGCAAAAGTCGAGAAACTAGATAGAATGTTTGATTTTCTAAAAAAAAGAAAAGAAAAAGACTACGATACAGAATTTGAGGAGAAGGATATTTTGTTAAGAACAGATCCTGCTCTTTTAATGCCTGAAAGTAGGACAATCATAGTAATAGGGGTTTCATATAATACTGAGTATGAAATAACACCTTCTAAAGATTTGAAATGGTATGGACTGTTATCCAAATCTTCTTGGGGAGAAGATTATCATAGAGTATTAAAAAACAAAATGGAGAAGCTAGTAAATGAAATTAGTAAAGTTGTTAGTTTTAATTACACCATTTGTGTAGATACTTCCCCGTTAATAGATAGAGAAATTGCAAATAAAGCTGGAATAGGATGGTATGGTAAAAACTGTTCTATTATAAATGATGAATTTGGCTCTTTTATCTTTTTAGGATATATCTTAATAGATTTAGAATTAGCAGAAGATCAAATAGTAGAAGAAAAATGTGGTGATTGTAAATTATGCATCAATGCCTGTCCTGTAGGAGCTATACAAGAGGGGTATAGTATTAATACTAAAAGATGTATTTCGTACCTGACTCAAACAAAAGATATAATACCTTATGAATTAAGAGAAAAAATGGGGACGAAGATCTATGGCTGCGATACATGTCAACAAGTTTGTCCTAAAAATAAAGAAATACTTAAAGGCAAGACTAAAGAATTTATACCTAAAATCACAAATGGAATTGTTGATATAAAAGAGATTTTGACTATATCAAACAAGGAATTTAAAGCCAAGTATGGAAGTATGTCAGGTGCTTGGAGAGGAAAAAACGTATTAAAGAGAAATGCAATAATAGCATTAGCCAATATAGGTGATAATGGTTGTATAGAATTATTGAAGGATGCATTAAATGAGAAAAGTCCAACGATAAGAGAATATGCAGCTTGGGCACTTCTTAAAATTGATAGAGAACAGGGAATAAAGCTAGTAAAAGAAAGACTCCTTAAAGAAAAGGATGAAGAAACTTCTAAGGAAATGCTAAAACTAATTGAACTGAGGAAGAAATAAAATATTAAAAAGTAATTGTTAAAAAAAAGACCTAAATAAAGGATAATTGATATTTATGTAGTAATTTTATATATATATTCATATCATGTTTCTAAGCCAAGTCTTTTTTAAGTCATAAAAATTAGGAGGGTTATAAGATGAGTAGTATTCATGATTTAGTATTTTTAAAAGAAAAAATACAAGAGCTAAAAGACCAAGGAGTTTATAGAAAACTACCTGTACTTGAAGGACCAAACGAAGCAGAAGTTATATTAAACGGCAAGAAAGTAATTAACCTTTCATCAAACAACTATTTAGGATTTGCAAATCATCCTAGACTAAAAAAAGCATCAATAGAAGCTATAGAAAAATATGGAGCAGGTGCAGGAGCAGTTAGAACAATCATAGGCAATATGACTATTCATGAAGAATTAGAAGAACTACTAGCAAAGTTCAAAAGAGAAGAAGCAGCAATGGTTTATCAATCAGGCTTCAATTGTAACGCAGGAACTATTCAAGCTGTTACAGAAAAAGGAGATATTATAATTTCAGACGAATTAAATCACGCTAGTATTATAGATGGTTCAAGATTAAGTAGAGCAGATAAAGCTATTTACAAACATGCTGATATGGATAGCTTAGAGCAGGTGTTAAAAGAAAGCAGAGACAAATACAGAAACATACTTATAATTACAGATGGTGTATTTAGCATGGATGGAGACATAGCAAAGCTTCCAGAAATAGTAGAATTAGCTGAAAAATATGAGGCTATGACTTATGTTGATGATGCTCATGGTTCGGGTGTTTTAGGTGAAAGCGGAAGAGGAACAGTTGACCACTTTGGACTTCATGGTAGAGTGGACTTCACTATTGGAACATTATCAAAGGCAATAGGTGTAGTTGGCGGCTATGTAGCAGGTAGCAAAACTATGCAAGAATGGTTAAATCATAGAGGAAGACCAATACTATTTAGTACTTCATTAACACCAGCATCAGCAGGAGCAATTATAGAAGCTATTACTATGCTAATGGAAACAACCGAGTATACAGATAGACTTTGGAAAAATGCAAGATACTTTAAACAAAAACTTGGAGCATTAGGATTCAATACTGGACACAGCGAAACACCAATAACTCCTGTAATAATAGGAGACGAAGCAAAAACTATGGAATTTAGTAGAAAGCTATTTGAAAACGGTGTATTCGTATCAGGTATTGTATTCCCAACTGTACCTAAGGGAACAGGAAGATTAAGATGTATGGTGACAGCTGGTCATACAGAAGAGCAATTAGATAGAGCAGTTGCTGCATTTGAAAAGGTTGGAAAGGAAATGAATATACTTAAGTAGTAAAAGATGCAGGGTAACCTGCATCTTTCTATTTAAAATTGTGATTTAATCCAACATAATTGGATATCTATATATTAAGAATAAATTAGATAAGGATAATTAAAGTAGGGGGGCGCATTTATGAAATACACTAAATTAATAAAGGATATTAGAACTATAAGGGACTTCAAGAAAGAAGAAATACCACAATATTTAATAGATGAGATAATTATTGATGCACAAGAGAATGTATTGACAGGTAAGAGAGATGACGTAAAAATTACATTCATTAAAGATGGAAAGAAGTTTTATGATGAAATATCAGGTAAAGCAGGCTACTTTGGAAAGATGATAGAGGCACCTCATTACATATTAATATCATCAAAAAAATTTGATGGATACATAGAGAATAGTGGATACATTATGGAAAACATGCGATTAGAAGCATGGAACATTGGACTTGGAACTTGCTGGTTAAGTATTGGAAATGAAGGGGAACTATTAGAAACTTTGAACCTTGACAAAGAATTTACTCCT
This sequence comes from uncultured Clostridia bacterium, assembly GCA_964619895.1. GTDB lineage: Bacteria > Bacillota > Clostridia > Tissierellales > Proteiniboraceae > Proteiniborus. The sequence goes on from CAZUFW010000004.1 coordinate 43,019, forward strand.
GTAGCATTAGCAGCTATAGGTTATCAATATAAAGGTTTATTCAAAATAGATACATCTTCAAAAAGTAGTCGACTTGGAATAGAAGAATTAGTATTTGATAAACAGTGGGGACAACAATGTACTTCAGAACTTTTAGAGTCAAGAGGAGTATCAAATATTCTTTATTATGCAAGATTTGCACCTTCTTGGGGCAATCAGCAGCCTTGGAGATTTGTATTAGATGATAATAAAATAGTATTAACCATTGTGGATAAAGATTTATCACAACATCTTGATGCAGGAATCATAATGCTATATCTTGAAAAAACTGCACATGAAGAAGGCATTACAGGCAAATGGGTATTAGATGTTTCGGACGTTAGTAAATATAATATACCAGAGAAATACAAGACTGTAGGCTATTTTGAAATATAATAGAAAATACAGTAGAATAATAAAACCCTACTAACTTTAATACTAAAGTTATAGGGTTTTTTTCTATATTAATGGTAAAATGTATTATAGTGCATTTATTTTATTATATTTTTATATGATTATATTATTAAAGGAATTATTAAAAAACGAGGTGAAATAATGATAATAGGTGCATGTTCTGTAGAGCTTATGATATATGAGTCAAATTCTTTAAAAGAAAAAAGGCATGTAATTAAAAGCTTAATTGGAAAGATACAATCTAGGTTCAATGTATCAATTGCAGAAATAGATTTAAATGATAAATGGAGAAGTTCGAAAATTGGTTTTACGTGCGTTACAAATGAGTCTACACATGCTAATCAGATTATATCCAATGTACTTAAATTTATTGAATGTGATGGAAGAGTAGAAATACTAAGTCATCAAACAGAAATACTATAACAAGGATGTGATACTTTGAAAAATAAATTAGATAAGAAGAAAATAAAAGAGGTACTCAATATACTAGATGCTACTTATCCAGACGCAGCTTGTGAACTCAAACATACAAACCCATTTGAGCTGTTGATTGCAACGATTTTATCCGCACAGTCTACAGATAAACGAGTAAATATTGTTACTGAAGAATTATTTAAGGAGTATAAAACTCCAAAAGATTTTCTAGAGTTAACTGAAGAACAGCTAGGTGAAAAGATAAGGACAATAGGTTTTTATAGGACTAAAAGTAAAAACATTTTAAAACTTTGCGAAATACTAGTTAATAAATATGATTCTAATGTTCCTTCAAATAGAGAGGAGTTAATGACCTTACCTGGAGTAGGGAGGAAAACTGCTAATGTAGTAGTAAGCAATGCCTTTGGACAGAATGCCATAGCAGTAGATACCCATGTGTTTAGGGTATCTAACAGAATTGGCTTGGCTAATAGTGAAAATGTCCATGATACAGAAAGAGATTTGATGAAAAACATAGAAGAAAAAAGGTGGACTAAAGCCCATCATCTTCTAATATTTCATGGAAGACGTATATGCAAGGCTAGAAAACCACTGTGTTATGAATGTCCATTGACAGATTACTGCTTATATTATAAAGAAAATGTAGAGAAATAAATAGATTTTTGGCAAATAAAAAGGAAAAAAAATATAAATGGAGAATAGCTAATAATATTAACAAATTATATTAAAAGGTGGAATACTGGCCTATGGATGTAATTAATAAGAATGAAATAGTATTTTCTTTAGATATTGGGACAAGAACAGTCATTGGAGTAGTGGGAGAATTACATGATAATAATTTTAAAATCCTAGCAAGTGAAGTAATAGAACATGAAAAAAGAAACATGTATGACGGCCAAATACATGATATAAATAGCGTAGCAGAAATTGTAAAAAATGTTAAAGAAAAACTTGAACAAAAGTTAAATATTAAGCTAGATAAAGTTGCTATTGCCGCTGCTGGAAGAGCATTAAAAACTTATAGAACGAATCTTGAAAGAGAAATAGATTCAAGTATAGAAATTGATTCAAGGTTAGTTGAAAGTCTAGAGATAGAATCAATACAATTAGCACAAAACTCGTTAGATGAAAACACAAAGACTGATGATATTAGATACTATTGTGTAGGATATACAGTAGTAAACTATTATCTAGATGGTAATTTCATGGAGAAACTAGAAGGACATAAAGGAAATAGAATTGGTGTAGATGTTCTTGCAACATTTTTACCATATACAGTGGTAGATAGTCTTTATACAGTTATGGATAGAGTTGGACTTGAGGTAGTAAATCTGACTTTAGAGCCTATTGCTTCCATGAACATTGCAGTAAAGAAGAGTTTAAGGCTTTTAAATATTGCATTAGTTGATATAGGGGCAGGGACTTCAGATATAGCCATATCTAAGGACGGAACTATAGTGGCATATGCCATGGCTTCAATAGCGGGTGATGAAGTAACGGAAAATATTGCAAAGGCATATCTACTAGATTTCGATGCTGCAGAAAAACTTAAGATTAAATTAGCATCTAAAGAAATACATAAATTTACGGATGTTGTGGGAATAGAACACGAAATTAAAACTAATGATATATTGGACAAAATAGATGATACAATAAAAACTATAGCTAAAGAAATTGCAGCAAAAATTTTAGCTATTAATGAGAAAGCTCCTAGTGCAGTATTTTTAATAGGTGGTGGAAGTCAACTGCCTAGGTTAAATGAATATATTGCGGAAAACCTAGGATTGCAGAAAGAAAGAGTAGTAGTGAGAAATACTAGTATTATTGAAAATGTTACTTGTATTCCTGAACAATTGAGTGGACCTGATGCTATAACACCAATAGGTATAGGTTTTTTTGCCATAAATAATATGGACAAGGATTTTATAGAAGTAAAAGTAAATGAGCAGAAAATAAAACTGTATAATACTAAAGAAATAAAGGTTTCAGATGCTCTTGCTTTTACTGGGTTCAACCCAAGAAAGCTAATACCTAAAAGAGGGGAAGACACAATTTATTATTTAAATGGAGAAGAGAAAAAAGTTTTTGGACAAGCTGGAGAGCCAGCAAAAATTTATGTTAACGAAGTATCCGCTAGTCTTGATAGTAAGCTAAAGAATGGAGACAGTGTAAAAATCCTTGAAGCTACTCAAGGGAAAAAAACAGAAATTAGCTTATTTGATTGTATAAATATAGATAAAAAAGTAGTTGTTAATAATAAATATATTAAGCTTATTCTAGACCTTAAGGTAAATCAAGTTTCCGTGTTCAATAATATTTACATAAATGATGGAGATATTGTAGAAACAAAGGAAATAAGAGATATTAGTGAACTTCTAGAATATTTAGATATAGATAAGGACACATGCGTTGCATATAAAGAAGGAAATATACTTAGTAAAGATTATAAATTAAAATCTGACGATATTATTGAGATAAAGCCATTAGGTGAATCAATAGAAGCAAAAGAAGGGCAAAAAAACAATAATAACTTAAAGTTGATTATAAATGGAGAAGAAACAGAAATAAATCATAGCAAGAAACGTTTTATTTTTGTTGATATTTTTGATTATATAGATATAAATCTAACAAAACCTCAAGGTGAACTTGTTTTAAATGTAAATGGAATTAAAGCTGAATTCACTCAAGAATTAAATGAAAACGACAGAATAGATGTTTATTGGAAAAATTAATTAGTGAGTGTAATGAACGTAAGAGAAGGGAGATTGACAATGGAAGTAGATGTACTATACAGCAAAAAGGTGAAATGCCCTATATGCAACAAAGAATTTAGCACTAGTAAAATGAGATCTTCAAGGATTAGAATAGATAGGGTAGATGGTGACTTTATGAACCATTATAAAAATGAAAACCCTATAAAATACCATGTTTTTGTCTGCCCTAAATGTGGATATGCTGCAATGGAAAACAGCTTTAATAGTATAAGACCTGCTGAAAGGGAGATAATTAAAGAAAATGTTACAGTAAAATGGAAAGAAAGGGAATATTCTGGTCAGAGAACTATTGATGATGCAATTCAGTGTTATATGTTAGCACTTTATTGTGGACAGCTAGTAGGTTTAAAGAAATATGAATTAGGTAATATTTCTCTAAAAATAGCTTGGTTTTTTAGAGAAAAAGGAAGTGATGAAGAAACACGGTTTCTACAGAATGCCGTAGAGCTTTTTGAACAAGCATTTTATACTGAGAACTTATCAGCCCTATCAGTAGATGAAATAACACTTGGGTATTTGATTGGGGAACTGCATAGAAGACTAGGAAGAAGAAAGGAAGCAGTACTATGGTTTGGAAAAACCATATCAAATCCTCTTATAAAAACTAATCCAAGGATAGAAAATTTAACCCGAGAGCAATGGCTTTTGGCTAAGGAGAATGATAATGAAGAGTGAGAGAAAAATCTATTATGAAAATCTACAAACAGATATAGGTAATTTGTGGATAGCTTTCACCAATAAAGGATTAGCTAGACTAGAGTTTTCCACCAGTGGAGATCAATTTATTAAAGAGATTGAAAAGCACTATGATACTGTAACCGAGTATCAAGGAGCAAACTCTGATTATAGTAAGCAAATAAACTTATATTTTGAAAAAAAATTAAAGAACTTTGATTTACCTTTAGACCTAAAAGGCACACAATTTCAGATGCAAGTATGGCAGGAACTACTTAAAATACCGTATGGAGAAGTAAAATCATATAAAGATATTGCTATTTTAGTAGGGAAAGATAAGGGCTTTAGAGCAATTGGCATGGCTAACAATAGAAATCCTGTATCTATAGTAGTACCTTGCCATAGGGTTATAGGAAGCAATGGAGAGCTAGTAGGCTATGGTGGAGGAATAGAGACTAAAGTAAAATTATTAAAACTTGAGGGAATAAATATAACTGAAAAGGAATGCCAAGGGAAAAAACTGTACTTTATTGCATAATAAGCTATTGGTAAAAAACATTAGAAATATACACTCAACAAAACCCTGGCACCATAATTGTCAGGTTTTTTATTACACTTATGAATAAATCCCACATACTATATAATAAAATGTTTTAAAGGTGGGATATAAATGTATTATTATACTAAAAATATTAGTTTTAAAAAATTACCAATTGTACTTATACCAGGGCTTTTTGGTTCACTTGGAGATGACATATTGTTAGGAACTGGAGATTTTAGCTTTGGTATGGCAGAACAAGTATATAGACCTATTATAAATGACTTAGCAGAATTAGGATATAAAGAAGGAGAAAATCTTTTCGTAGCTTTTTACGATTGGAGAAAAGGTTGTGAATATAATACAAAGAAATATCTGATGCCTAAAATAGAAGAAGCAAAAAAAATCACAATGGAAGGTAAAGTCGATATTATTGGTCATAGTTTAGGGGGAATAGTTGCTAGAACTTATATTCAAGGTTCAATGTATAATGGTGACGTGAGAAACCTCATAATGATGGGAACCCCAAACTCTGGTGCAGTAAATGCATATTATTTTTGGAGTGGAGGACAGGTACCATACGATAAATTAGAAAAAAATGTACTTTACCAATTACTTAAAATGGGGTTTTTCTGGATATATAGATTTTTACATGGACCTATAAATGATATAAGCATTATGAGAGAGCTATTTCCTGTAGTAGAAGAATTGCTTCCTAGTTATGAATATGGGGATTATTTGTTCTATGACGATAATGTAGGAATAAAAAAGCCAGTACCAATTACTCAGATGGAGTCAGTAAATAGACATTTAAATCAAATGAATAATACTAGCTATTTAATATATAATAGAGGAGTAAAACCATATCATATAATAGGCACTGGATTTGAAACCACAGATGTAATCTGTGTAAGCAAAAACGAAAATAGAGCAGATAAATGGATGGATGGAAAGCCAATATACTCTATAGCAATGCCTTACGGAGATGGAACCATAACAATAGGCAGCGCAGAAACCGCAATATATAGTAAGAACTATTATTTGAATTCAAATCATGGAGACATATTAAAAAAATCAAAAGATATATTAGCTTCAATACTTAAACGTCCAATATATCCTAAAAAGGATTATAGAGAAGATGCTGAGCCCAATTATATATATAGTATTATTTTAAGAAATGTATCTAGTGCAAAGATTAACTATTTAAATTCTGAAAAAACCTTAAATATAGCAGATAACTCAACTGCAAAAGACTTCATAAGTCGGAAAATAGACGATAATCTCCATTGGATTATGCTAAGCTCAAAGGAAAAAGAAAAAGTAAGGCTAGTATTTAATTCAGAGAAGGAAGAAGATTATGAAATGTTAGTATTTTTTGCGGGAAAAAATGGAGAAATTGAAATGATAAGAAAAAATTTTAGAGGCAAAGATACAACAGTAAATCTTTATGGAGCTAATTGTTTATAATTTTTGTATTATAGTTTAGACATACTATAGATACGCAACTAGAAAATTAAATAAAAAATACAAATTTTAAAAATTAACGAGAGGAGAAAAGTTATGAGTAACATAATGAAAAAAGCTACTTCATTAGCATTAGTATTATTAATGATTTTAACATTAGTAACAGCATGTGCAACAAAAGGAACAGAACAAAATAAAGAAGATTATCCGATAGTGCCAGTGGATAGTGGTAATATTTATCCTATGGAGATAGAAGATGAATTTGGAAATAAGATAATTTTAGAAAAGCAGCCTACAAGAATAATCTCACTTGCACCAAGTCATACAGAAATTCTTTTTGCATTAGGTTTAAATAATGAGATAGTAGGAGTAACTACTTATTGCAATTATCCAGAAGAAGCAAGTGCAAAGGAAAAAGTAGGAGATGCATTTAATATAAATATTGAAAAAATATTAGAACTAAATCCAGACCTTGTTATTCAATATGGACCTGGAAAAGAAGATGTTAATAATAAGTTAAAAAATGCAGGTGTAGCCTTACTTAGTTATGAGCCTGAATCTATAGATGAAGTAATTAGCCTTATAGAGGAAATTGGGAAAATTACTAATAGGATTGCACAAGCTAATGCAGTAACTGTAGATATGATGAGTAAAAGAGATTATATAATCAATAGGGTAAGTAAAGTAGAGAAGAAAGCAAAGGTATTTTTTGAAATTTGGGATGAACCATTGCAAGCAGCAGGTCCAGGCTCATTTATAGATGAATTAATAAAGTTAGCTGGTGGTGAAAATATTGCTAGTGATGCAGAAGGAGCTTATGCTCAATACGATTTGGAACAGCTTATTGAAAGAAATCCTGATGTTTACCTAACATCTAAAGATCTTGAGACAAAGACTATTGAATCAATAAAAGCAAGACCAGGTTACAGCGGAATAAATGCTATAAAAAATAATAGAAGATACATATTAGATCCACTAATATCTATACCTGGTCCAAGAATAGTTGATGGACTTGAAATTATGGCTAAGAGCATCTATCCTGAACTTTTTGAAAAATAATAAAGTAGTGATTAAATATGAAGGCAAAAATAACAAACAAGCAAAAATGGAAACTGATTATTGCAGGCTCTACACTAGCTTTAATTTTCAGTATTATAGTGTTTTCAACTATAGGCTCAGCAAACATTAAAGCTATAGATACTTTAAAAGTTGTTCTTTCTAAAGTACCTATAATTGGAGATAAATTTCATGTATCAGACATTCCAAAATCCTATCAAACAATTATACTTAATATCAGGATACCTAGGGTTTTAATTGGAGCAATTGTAGGAGCTGCATTGGCTGGTGTAGGAGCAGTATTTCAAGGTATGTTCAAAAATCCTATGGCAGATCCATATGTAATCGGAATATCTTCAGGAGCTGCCCTAGGAGCGGGATTAGTAATAGTTTTTGGTATAAACTGGACAGCCTTTAGCATATCATCTATATCAGTTGGAGCTTTTATTGGAGCAGTATTTTCAACTTTTTTGGTATATTGGATTTCAAAAGTAAAGAATAAAGTACCTGTTACTATTTTACTTTTATCAGGAATTGCGGTAGGACAATTTCTTACGGCCATATTATCCTTTTTAATGGTAATATATAGTAAAGATATGACTAAAATAATATATTGGACTTTAGGTAGCTTTTCAGGAAAGGGTTGGGAACACCTAGCTTCAATATCTATTCCTATGCTAATTTCTATGATTATTTTAAACTTTTTTTCGAGAGATTTAAATATTATGCTTTTAGGAGAAGAATCTGCACAAAATTTAGGTGTTAATGTTGAAAAAATAAAGATAATTATTTTAGTAATTAGTTCTTTTATTATTTCACTTGCAGTATCAGTAAGTGGAATAATTGGTTTTGTAGGTCTTATAATTCCCCATATAGTGAGATTAATAGTGGGACCTGATCACAAGATACTTATACCCACATCAATGTTAATTGGTGGAATATTTATGATATTTGCAGATACACTAGCAAGAACAATTATCTCACCAACTGAAATACCTGTTGGGATAATAACAGCTCTTTTTGGTGGACCATTTTTTATATATCTTCTGAGAAAGTCTAAAAGAAACATATAATATGGTGTAAGTAGGTGAAAAAAATGAAATATAAGTTAATTGCCATAGATATGGATGGAACTTTATTAAATAGCAATAATGAGGTATCTGAAAGAAACAAAGATGCCATTAAAACAGCAATAGATAATGGTATAAATGTAGTTATAGCAACAGGTAGAGTATTTGTATCAGCTAAATATTATGCCAGACTTACAGGTATAAAAGCACCTATTATAGCATGTAATGGGGCATGTATACGTGACCTATGCAGTGATAATATTTTATTCGAGGAATCTATTGGATATGAGGATTGTAGGTTCTTAGTAAAAGCTGCTGAGGATGAGAAAATGTATTATCATTTGTATGATGACTACAATTTTTATACAAAGGAATTAAAATATTCTTCATTATCATATTATAAATGGAATGAAAAACAAGCTCCTGAAGATAGGATTAACATACAAATATTGCCTAATTTACTAGAGATAATAGAGAATTCCAAAGTGAATATGTATAAGATGGTAGTCATTGATAATGATATGGTAAAATTAAACAAATTTAGAGAGAAAATAAGCTCAAATGAAAATATTGAAATAGTAAGCTCCTGGAGAAATAATATTGAAATAATGAATAAAGGGGTTTCTAAAGGAAGTGGGCTAAACCATCTGTGTCAAATAATGAACATAAAGAAAGAACAAGTAATAGCAATTGGAGATAATTACAATGACGCTTCTATGTTTGAATTTGCTGGTCTTTCTATAGCAATGAAAAATGGTGAAGATAAAGTAAAAGAAATGGCTGATATTGTAACTGATACTAATGATAATGATGGAGTGGCAAAAATAATTGAAGAAATAATATATAGTTAAATAATTGAGAATAAATAATTATCTAATACACAATAATAGATTCTAAGGAATATTTCTTAGAATCTTTTTTTATGACCTAACCCGATTTTCCGAATGCTTTTATCGGGAAATCAAGGAAGCTCAGAAAACAAGTTTCTGAGTACTACAATTACACCAAATCAAAGATTTGGGTAATTGCAGCATAGGTCAAACGCAACGAGCACCAAATTTATGCGAGCGACAGCGAACAAATAAATTTGTGTTGTGAGACTGCGCCCATATCGAATAGGAAGGTTTTACCTTTAATGCTTCTTTAGAAACTTTTTCTATTATGTTATAATTTTATTTGGGGGGATAAGTATATATAGTTTAGAATTTGTTGAGGCATTTAACAAAAACTCAAAGGAAATTCTTAAGCAGTTTTTTGACATAAATTTAAATGAAAATGTTTATGAAACATGTGAAGTTAAATTTTATAGCGGAATTTCTGTAATTGTAAGCTTTTCAGGTACTATTTCAGGTCAGGTAATAATCAATGTTTCAGATGAGCTTATTAGATTCATTTATCTAAGATTTAATAACAACATACCTATTGTTGAAATTGATAATAATACTAAGAAAATTATTTTTGATCTATGTAAACTTATTATTGGAAATTCATGTGCAAGTTTTTATGAAAGTGGTATTTCAATAGAGGCTATAAGTTATTGTATTATTGAAGGGAATAATATTAACTATACATCTATTTCAAAAAAAGTCACAATAATTGATTATAAAACCCAAATGCATGAAATGAATATGATTTTGATAATAGATACAAATGAAGGATAAAAAATTTAGTAACTTTATCAATTGACTTTATAAATAAAGACTAGTAAAATTTAAAAGGTTGATAAGAACAAGATAATTATTCATGATTTATTTAAATGGGGGGTTAAGTAATGCCACTTAATATTGTATTAGTCGAACCAGAAATCCCACAAAACACAGGTAATATAGCTAGAACTTGTGCAGCGACAGGATCTTCACTTCATCTTGTAAAGCCGCTAGGTTTTTCCATAGATGATAAGCATGTGAAAAGAGCAGGCCTTGATTATTGGAGTCTATTAGATTTATATATTTACGAAAGTCTAGATGAATTTTTTCAAAAAAATGATGTTAATAAATTTTATTATGCAACAACAAAAGGACATCAGAGTTACACAGACTTTACTTTTAAAGAAGGAGACTTTCTAATATTTGGAAAGGAAACAGCAGGGCTGCCTAAAGAGATTCTTTCTAAATATCCAGAAAGGACTATGAGAATACCCATGGTAAAGGACGAAAGGGCTAGATCCTTAAATCTTTCAAATTCTGTTGCTATTATTGTATATGAAGCCTTAAGACAGCTTAATTTTCCAGAGCTAATATGATTTAGCCATAGCACATCTTATTATTGATTTAAGTAAAAACTTCTTCCATCTTGGAAGTTTATATAGATACTATCACTAAGCAGTAAATTAAAGTAAACATTATATTAATAATTTATCTTAATTCATTAGCTATTATCAAATGAATATTTTGAAAATAGGAGGAATATTATGAAAATTGCTTTTGGCGTATTAGGAGGACTCGGATTATTCCTATATGGAATGAATCTAATGGGGACAGGCCTTCAAAAAGCTGCTGGAGAAAAGCTAAAGAGGCTTTTAGAGGTATTGACTAGCAATAGACTAATGGGAGTAATAGTAGGTACTGTTGTCACAATGGTTATTCAAAGCAGTAGCGCTACAACTGTCATGGTCATAGGTTTTGTAAATGCTGGACTAATGAACTTAAATCAAGCAGTTGGCGTAATAATGGGGGCAAATATAGGAACTACAGTAACTGCACAACTTATAGCTTTTAAATTAAGTGATTATGCACCTGTAGTAGTAGCCATAGGCGTTGCAATTTGGCTATTTTCATCTAAGAAAAGAAATAAAGAAATAGCAGAGATACTTATTGGATTTGGTATTCTATTTATAGGTATGGACTTTATGTCTAGTCATTTAAAACCATTAGGAAATTCTCAAGTATTTATAGATTTGCTAACTAGTCTTAAAAATCCTTTTTTAGGTATATTAGTAGGCTTTGGATTGACTACTTTAGTACAAAGTAGTAGTGCATCAATAGGCTTATTACTTGCACTTGCAAGTCAAGGACTTATAACTATAGATATTGCATTGCCTATCCTTTTTGGAGATAATATAGGAACTACAACAACTGCACTTATTTCAAGTATTGGGGCTAATAAAACAGCTAAAAGAGCCGCTCTTATGCATTTTCTTTTCAATGTTGTAGGTACTATTATTTTTATGGTTGTTCTAAGGAGACCTGTAGAAGCTTTAGTAATTAATTTTTCACCAAATAATATACAAAGACAAATTGCAAATGCGCATACATTATTTAATTTAATTAACGTTGTAATTCAGTTCCCATTTGCAGGACTATTAGTTATAGCTGCGCAAAAGCTTATTAAAGGAGATGAAGAGGAAGAAGTACGTGGCTTAAAATATTTAGATACAAGAATTATTGAAACTCCTTCTATAGCGGTAGGGCAGGCTAGTAAAGAAGTGTTGAGAATGGGAAAAATTGTTAGAGATAACCTAAGAACAGCTGTTGAATCATTTTATTCCAAGGACGAAAAATTAACTCAAAAAGTCTTCGAGGAAGAGAAGAAAATTAATGAAATTGAAAGAGAAATAACTAAATATCTAGTTCAGCTTTCTAATGCACCTCTAACAGATGATCAACACGCTACTGTAACTACTCTGTTTCATGCAGTTAATGATATAGAACGTGTAGGTGACCATGCAGAGAACATAGCGGAGCTATCCCAAGATAGAATAGATAACAAGCTTTGGTTTACTGACGATGCCCTTGAAGAACTACATGTAATGTTTGATAAGGTAGAAGATGTGTTCAACAAATCATTATTAGCCTTCAAAACTGCAGATTCAAGAATTGCAGAAGAGGTTATTAACCTAGAGGCAGAAGTTGACATAATGGAAAAACACTATAGGGAAAGTCATATTGATAGATTGAACACACATTCATGCGAACCAAGTGCAGGAATAGTTTTTCTAGATATTATTAGTAACCTTGAAAGAATATCAGACCATTCTTCTAATATTGCATTGTATATTTTAGATGCACTTAAGTAAGAAGAAATATGTATTTTAAATGTTTGTGGAAATCTAACAAATGTTAAGGATATTTAATGAATTTTTATGGCGAAAATATGAAAAAAGGTATTGTATATAAAATTTTTCTATAATATAATATGGTTAAATAGAAACTTTGATTTTTATTTAACAATTTAAGAAAGAAAATAAAACTGAATGAAAAATGCGGAAGAGACCAATTTATTTGGCGCCGAAGGAGTAAGTCATAAGTTTGCCATTTATGGAGAAGCTCTCAGGCAAAAGGACCGTATTTGGACAGTTCTCTGGAAAGCCTATGGCACCGAAGGGGCAATTCTTTATACAAAGAAGAATCTCTCAGGTTTAGAACAGAGTAGAGGGGCACATACTAATGTAAACTTCTATTCTGTTTTTTTGTCTATTTATATTAAAGGATTGTAAGGGGTGAAAGTTATGAACACAGTAATAATTACAAACAATCCATTAGTAAAAGAAAAATTTGCTCATACATATGAAGTAGAGTTTTATTGTGAGGAATACATAAAAATTTTAGAAACCGTGAGAGACAAAATCCATTTGGGATACGAACTTTTATCTCATCCTTTAGCTGGGAGCATTAAACCCAATGAAACTCCATATAGAACCATTATTATTTCAAAAGAAAAAAAACAATTAGATTTGAAATCGTTGTCACTAATAGAAAGCGCCATAACCACTACTAAAAAATTTATTGAAAATAGACCAACTCCAAAATGGAATGATATTGCACTTTTTGATTTTCAGACTGTAGATTTATCTTTAGTGGAAAACATGCTAAATAACATAATTTAGCCTTGTATAAATTATAATAATTTTGGGTAAATTCTTGTTTGCAAACCGTATTTTTACTAATGTTAACTACAAAAGTAAATGGGTATATTACTATTACAAATTAAAGGAGTGACTCAAATGGCAAATCTATACGATACTATTATTATTGGAGCAGGACCTGCAGGTTTGGCTGCAGGATTATATGCTGCAAGAGCAAAAATGAAAACACTAATACTAGAAAGAGAAAAGGCTGGTGGACAAATAGTTACTACTGAAGAAGTAGCTAACTATCCTGGATCAGTAGAAAATGCTTCTGGACCATCCCTAGTTGCTAGAATGGTGGAGCAAGCTGAAGAATTTGGAGCAGAAAGAGTATTAGATGAGGTAAAAGAAGTTCAATTACAAGACAAGATAAAAGTAATTAAGGGAGCTAAAGGTGAGTACCATGCAAAGTCAGTAATTATTGCAACAGGTGCTAAACCAAGACCAATGGGCTGCCCAGGAGAAAAAGAGCTTACAGGAAAGGGAGTTTCATATTGTGCTACTTGTGACGCAGACTTCTTTACTGATTTAGAAGTATATGTTATTGGTGGTGGAGATTCAGCTGTTGAAGAAGCAATGTATCTTACTAAATTTGCTAGAAAAGTTACTATAGTTCATAGAAGAGATGAACTTAGAGCAGCTAAGTCAATTCAAGAAAAAGCTTTCAAAAACGAAAAATTACACTTCATTTGGAACTCAGTAGTTAAAGAAGTAAAAGGTGAAGGTATATTAGAGTCAATGGTGCTTCAAAACAGAGTAACTGGCGAAGAGACAGAAATAGTTGCAGATGAAGATGACGGCACATTTGGAGTATTCGTTTTCGTAGGTTATGATCCAGTGACTTCATTATTTAATGGAATAATTGATATGGAAAATGGTTATATAATAACTGATGAAAATATGAAAACAAATATACCAGGAGTATTCGCAGCAGGTGATTGTAGAGTTAAATCATTAAGACAAGTAGTTACAGCAACAGCAGACGGTGCAATAGCCGCTACTCAAGCTGAAAAATATATTGAAAACGTTTTTGAAGAATAAAAAATTTTTTTATAAAAAAACAATAAAATTAGGAGGGATATCCATGTTAGCAGTAGATAAGGATACTTTTGAACAAGAAGTACTTAAGGCAGATGGTCATGTTTTAGTAGACTTTTGGAGTGAAGGCTGTGAACCATGTAAAGCATTAATGCCTCACGTTCATGAACTAGCAGAAAAATATGATGGAAAAATGAAATTTACTAGTTTAGACACAGGTAAAGCTAGAAGACTTGCAATTTCACAAAAAATATTAGGCTTACCAGTTATAGCAATTTACAAAGATGGGCAAAAAATTGATGAATTAGTAAAAGATGATGCTACACCAGCTAATGTAGAAGCTATGATTCAAAAATATATCTAGCCAATATTTAGGTAACAAACCTAAGCAGTAAGGTAATAAATCTTACTTTTTAGGGTTACAATAAAAGCATGCTTTATTAAGTGAAATATTAAGAGGAGGTGAACTCTATGCGCCTAGAAATAGGTAATATTAACATTAAAGATGTACAGTTTGGAGACAAAACAAAAGTAGAAAATGGTATTTTATTTGTCAACAAAAAAGAGCTTATCGCAGCAATAAGCGATGACGAAAACATTAAAAGTGTAGAGGTAGAGTTGGCAAGACCAGGTGAAAGTGTTAGAATTACACCAGTTAAGGATGTAATAGAGCCAAGAGTTAAGGCTGAAGGACCTGGTGGAATTTTCCCTGGAATACTATCAAAGGTTGAGACTGTAGGTACAGGAAGGACACATGTTCTTAAAGGTGCAGCAGTTGTTACAACAGGTAAGGTAGTTGCATTCCAAGAAGGAATCATAGACATGACTGGACCTGGAGCAGACTACACACCATTCTCAAAAACAAATAATGTTGTTTTAGTAATTCAACCAATAGATGGTTTAAAACAACACGATCATGAAAGAACTGTTAGAATGGCAGGACTAAAAGCAGCTGCATACTTAGGAGAAGCTGGTAAAGATGTAAATCCAGATGAAGTAAAGGTTTTCGAAACATTACCTTTACTACAAGGAATTCAACAATATCCAGATCTTCCAAAGGTAGCATATGTATTAATGCTTCAAAGCCAAGGCTTAATGCATGATACTTATGTTTACGGTGTTGATGCAAAGCAAACTTTATCAACACTAATTTACCCAACAGAGTTATTAGATGGTGCTATCATAAGTGGTAACTGCGTTTCAGCTTGTGATAAGAATACAACTTATCATCATTTAAATAACCCAGTTGTTCATGATTTATTTGAAAAGCATGGTAAAGAGTTAAACTTTGTTGGAGTTATTATCACAAATGAAAATGTTTACTTAGCAGATAAAGAAAGATCATCAAATTGGTCTGCAAAATTAGCAGAATATTTAGGAGTAGATGGTGTTATTATATCACAAGAAGGGTTTGGTAACCCTGATACTGACCTTATAATGAACTGTAAAAAAATCGAAAGAAAAGGTATTAAGACTGTAATTGTTACTGACGAATATGCAGGCAGGGATGGAGCATCTCAATCACTAGCAGATGCTGATGCACTAGCGAATGCAGTTGTTACAGGCGGAAATGCTAACGAAGTCATTGAATTACCAGCTTTAAATAAAGTTATTGGATACCTTGATCCAGTTAACACTATCGCTGGTGGATTCGATGGAAGCTTAAGTAAAGATGGTTCAATAGTAGTAGAACTTCAAGCTATTACAGGTGCAACAAATGAGCTTGGCTTCAATAAACTAACAGCAAGAGGATTCTAGATAATAAAAATAATATTAATATAATTAAATAATGAAAGGAAGTGTGATGATGGGACTATTAGATGGCAAAAAAGTTATCGTAATAGGCGATAGAGACGGTATACCAGCACCAGCGGTAGAAGAATGTCTTAAGAACACAGGCGCAGAAGTAGTTTTCGCATCAACAGAATGTTTTGTCTGAACGGCTGCAGGCGCTATGGACCTAGAAAATCAACAAAGAGTTAAGGATTTAACTGAAAAGCACGGAGCAGAGAACATAGTTGTTCTTTTAGGTGCTGCTGAAGGTGAAGCTGCAGGTTTAGCAGCTGAAACAGTTACAGCAGGAGATCCAACTTTTGCAGGTCCATTAGCAGGAGTCCAGTTAGGACTTAGAGTATATCACGTTGTAGAACCAGAAATCAAAGATGAGTTTGATGCAGATGTATATGATGAACAAATCGGTATGATGGAAATGGTTCTTGATGTTGATGATATAATCAATGAAGTAAGTTCAATAAGAAATGAATATTGTAAATTTAATGATTAATTAATAACCCAAATTACCCAAAAATACGAGAGGGGGGAAACTAATGAGTAAAATAAAAGTTGTTCATTATATAAATCAATTCTTTGCTGGAATAGGTGGAGAAGAAAAAGCTGACCATAGACCAGAAGTAAGAGAAGCAGTAGTAGGTCCAGGATTAGAGTTTGCAAAAAACTTTGGAGACGAAGCTGAAATTGTTGCAACAATAATTTGTGGTGACTCTTATTTTAACGAAAATCTAGAAGAAGCAAAAGCAGAAGTAATTGGTATGATTAAAAAATACAACCCTGATTTATTCATAGCTGGACCAGCTTTTAACGCAGGTAGATATGGTGTTGCATGTGGTACAATTACTGATGCTGTAAAGCATGAACTAGGAATCCCTGTTTTAACAGGTATGTACATTGAAAACCCTGGAGCTGATATGTTCAAGAAAAGTGTATATATTGTTGAAACAAAAAATAATGCAGCAGGTATGAGACCAGCAGTAAAGAGCATGGCAAGTTTAGCCCTTAAATTAGCAAAAGGTGAAGAAATGGGCTCACCAGCTGAAGAAGGATATATCTCAAGGGGAATCAGAAAGAACGTATTTGCTGATAAAAGAGGTTCTGAAAGAGCGGTAGAGATGCTCATTAAGAAACTTAAGGGAGAAGAATTCGTTACTGAATTCCCAATGCCTGATTTCGATAGAGTAGATCCAAATCCAGCGGTTAAAGATATCACTAAAGCTAAAATTGCATTAGTTACTTCTGGTGGTATAGTTCCAAAAGGAAATCCAGATCACATTGAATCTTCAAGTGCTTCTAAATATGGTAAATACGATATTTCAGGAGTAGAGGATTTAACAGAAGCAACTTATGAAACTGCTCATGGTGGTTATGACCCAACATACGCAAATGCTGATGCTGATAGAGTTCTTCCTGTAGATGTTCTTAGGGAAATGGAAAAAGAAGGTAAAATTGGCGAATTACACAGATACTTCTATACTACAGTTGGTAACGGTACAGCTGTTGCTAGCGCAAAAGCTTTTGCTGCAGAGTATGCAAAAGAATTAAAAGCTGATGGTGTAGATGCAGTTATACTAACTTCCACCTGAGGTACTTGTACACGTTGCGGTGCAACGATGGTTAAAGAAATTGAAAGAGCAGGTATTCCTGTAGTTCACATGTGTACAGTAGTACCTATATCTCTAACAGTAGGTGCTAATAGAATAGTTCCAACTATAGCTATACCTCACCCACTTGGTAATCCAAGTCTAGATAAGGAGCATGAAAAAGCTTTAAGAAGAAAATTAGTTGAAAAAGCTCTAGTAGCTTTAACAACTGAAGTAGAAGGTCAAACTGTTTTCGAAAAATAACTTCGCTGGCTGCAATTCGCAGCTAGCAGCTGCAATTACTATAAAAGGGTGATAATCAAAAATCACCCTTTTATAAAACCCATAGCATAGCAGCTAGGGACTAATATTAGTCTGTAGCTGCCAGCTGCGAGTCATTAACCTGATTATATTTTTTAAATTATTTTGGAGGTGAAGTATATGTCATTCCCAGTAGTAAAAGGCGCTGGATATATTCTAGTTCATACGCCAGATATGGTTATACACAATGGTACAACACAAACTTCAGAAAGAGTTATAAATCCTAACTCTGATTACTTAAAAGAACTTCCAAAGCATTTACGTAGCTTTGAAGAAGTAGTAAGCTATCCACCAAATCAAACATATATTGGCTCCATGACTCCACAAGAATTGGCAAAATATGAGGCACCATGGCATGATAAAAAGGTTGAAGGTGCTAATAGATTTGGTAAACTAGGGGAAATTATGCCTCAAGATGAATTTATCGGTCTAATGCAAATTTGTGATGCTTTTGACTTAGTTAAATTAGAAAAGAATTTTGCCGCTGAAGTAAAAGGGAAACTAGCTAAACATCCATTAGTGAGAGAAGAACTAGTTGCAAAGGTTAAAGAAGGCGAGTCAGCAGAAGATATTAAGAAATTAGTTGATGAGCATCATGCAGAAGCAATTTACAACAATAACGAGTTAGTAGGTTGTGTAAAGAGAGCTCATGAAATAGATATAAACTTAAATGCTCATACTATATTTGAAAATCTAGTTGTTAAAGCTTCAGGTGTACTTGCACTAATGAATCTATTAGATAAAAATGAGATAGATCCAAATAGTATAGAATATGTAATTGAATGTTCAGAAGAGGCATGCGGAGACATGAACCAAAGAGGCGGCGGAAACTTCGCTAAAGCTATAGCCGAAATTGTAGGGTGTAATAACGCTACTGGTTCAGATACTAGAGGTTTCTGCGCGGCTCCTACCCACTCATTAATTGAAGCATCTGCATTAGTACAAGCAGGAATATATGAAAACGTAGTGTTATTAGCAGGCGGGGCTTCAGCTAAATTAGGTATGAACGGTAAAGACCATGTTAAGAAAGGCTTACCAATACTAGAAGATGTAGTTGGAGGATTTGCTGTTCTAGTAAGTAAAAATGATGGAATAAACCCTGTACTAAGAACAGACTTAGTAGGTCGTCATACTGTAGGAACAGGTTCTTCACCACAGGCTGTTATAACATCACTTATAACTACACCATTAGATAAAGGAAACTTAAAGATTACTGATATAGATAAATACTCAGTTGAAATGCAAAACCCAGATATAACTAAACCAGCAGGAGCAGGAGATGTGCCAGCTGCTAACTATAAGATGATAGCTGCCTTAGGGGTTAAAAGAGGAGAGCTTGAAAGAGCTGATGTAGCAACATTTGGTGACAAATACGGTTTACCAGGATGGGCACCAACTCAAGGACATATTCCATCAGGAGTACCATATTTAGGATTTGCAAGAGATGCTATGGCAAAGGGAGAAATTAACAGAGCCATGATAGTTGGAAAAGGAAGCTTGTTCTTAGGACGTATGACAAACCTATTTGATGGTGTTTCCATAGTTATAGAAAAGAACAGTGGAAAAGTAGATGAAAGTAAAGGCGTTTCAGAAGAAGAAGTTAAGAAATTAATAGCAGAGGCTATGAGAGAATTTGCGTCACATCTATTAGGAAATTAGAGGTGATATAAATGTCAGATAATATTAAAAACATAATAGGAAAAGTATTTAACGATATAGCGGATGCTGTAGAAACTGGACAATTTGGGCAAAAAACAAGAGTAGGTATTACAGTGTTAGGAAGCGAACATGGAGTTGAAAACATTGTAAGGGGAGCTGAACTAGCTCAGAAGAGAAATCCTGCTACAGAAGTTGTGCTAATTGGACCAAAAGTAGAAACAGACCTTAAAATATATGAGGCTAATACAGAAGACGAACAACATAAAAAGATGGAAGAACTTTTAGATAGTGGAGAGATTAATAGTGCAGTAACAATGCACTACACTTTCCCATTAGGAGTATCTACTGTTGGTAGAGTAATAACTCCAGGAAAAGGTAAAGAAATGTTAATAGCTACAACAACAGGAACATCATCTGCCCATAGAGTAGAAGGAATGGTCAAAAATGCTTTATATGGAATAATTACAGCTAAGGCAATGGGAATAAAAGAACCAACAGTTGGCCTTCTAAATGTAGATGGTGTAAGACAAGTTGAAAGAGCATTAAATGAATTAAAAGCAAATGGCTATAAATTTAACTTTGCAGAGTCTATGAGAGCCGATGGTGGTTCAGTAATGAGAGGAAATGACTTATTAACTGGTACACCAGATGTAATGGTAACAGATTCATTAACAGGAAATCTTCTTATGAAAGTATTCTCATCATATACTACAGGTGGAGACTATGAAGCTATGGGCTTTGGATATGGACCTGGAATAGGAGAAGATTATGAAAGAACTATTCTAATCCTTTCAAGAGCATCAGGAGTTCCTGTTGTAGCAAATGCAATAGAATTTGCTGTAGAACTTGCAAAAGGTAAAGTCATAGAGGTATCAAAAGAAGAATTTGCTAAAGCAAATAAAGCTAAATTTGGAGATATTCTAAAAGGATTGAAAAAGGATACAAAGAAAGAAAGCACTGAAAAAGAAGGAGAAGTAGTAGCCCCTGCTAAAGAAGTAGTTACTGGTTCAATTTCAGGCGTAGATATTATGGAATTAGAAGATGCAGTAATAGCTCTATGGAAAAAAGGCATATATGCAGAAAGTGGAATGGGCTGTACTGGACCTATAGTAATGGTTAACGAATCAAAATTAAACCAAGCAATTGAGGTACTTGCAAAAGCAGGATATATAGCTGGAGAATCTACTCCATGCTAAGTTAAACTCTATAAATAATTAGGGTGGGTATTTGGTTGAATACCTGCCTTTTTTATGTTTCATCGAAATATTTTGATTGTATAACTTTAACTTTGCAGAAAAGCATTATTATCTGGTATAATAGTAAAAGAGACTAATTTATTAAATATAATCTTTTAAATTATCACATACTTTAATAGACGAAAATATATTAATAGTTGGGAGTGAGCCATATGCGTCTAGGATTTGATTTGACTTTAGAACAAGCTCAAAAGTTAATAATGACACCAGAACTGAGACAAGCTATTCAAATGCTTCAATTCACAAGTCAAGAGCTATGGCAATATGTAGAAAGCCAGATGGAAGCTAATCCATTATTGGAAGTGGAAAACAAACGAGAAGTGGAAGAAAACATTGAAGAGTTCAATAACAAGTCTGAAGATGTAGACTGGAAAGAATATGCAGAACAATATGATGATATAAGCTATAGAAGCACTAGCAATAGAGATGAAAACGAAAATACATTTGAAAGCTATGTATCAGCAAGAACATCTCTAAAAGATCATCTACTTTTCCAATTGAATTTATCTATATTTGATAAAAGACAAAAAGAAATAGGAGAATTTATTATTGAGAGTA
>CAZUFW010000004.1:64524-73468 GCA_964619895.1 uncultured Clostridia bacterium
AAATATCTGAACAGCTAGGTGTTGAAGCAAGACTGGTTGAAAACGTTGTCAAGGTAATTCAAACTTTTGATCCAGCAGGTGTATGTGCAAGAGATATAGGAGAGTGTTTGTTAATACAGTTAGATGTAAAAGGCATAAACAATCCTGATATTCGTGAAGTAATAAATAATTATCTAGAAGATGTAGCACAAAATAGATTGGCTAAAATATCAAAGGAGTTAAATATCAGTTTAAAAAGTGTCCAATGGATATGTGATTTAATAAAGTCATTAGAGCCTAAGCCTGGTAGAGGATTTGCCCATGATAGTGACGAAATAAAATATATTGTTCCCGATGTTTACTTATATTATATTGATGGAGAATATGTTATAAGCGTAAATGATTCATCGGCACCAAGATTGATTATTAACAGCTATTACAAACAATTATTAAGTAGGTCAAGTGATGAAAATACTACAAACTTCCTTACAGAAAGGCTAAACTCAGCTATGTGGCTGATAAAGAGCATAGAGCAGAGAAGGATGACCATTTACAAAGTAGTTGAATCTATACTTAAATATCAGATTGAGTTTTTTGAAAAAGGTAAAAAGTCTCTAAAGCCACTTACTTTAAAAGATGTAGCAGATGACATTGGTGTTCATGAGTCAACAGTTAGTAGAGCAACTAACGGTAAATATATTCAAACTCCAAGGGGATTGTTTGAACTTAAGTACTTCTTTTCCAGTGGGGTGCCTAGCGGCGATGGAGGAATATCTTCCACAAGTATTAAATCAATTATTAAAGAAATCATAGATAGCGAAAATACTAAAAAACCACTTAGTGACCAGCAAATAGTGAAACTTCTTAAAATAAAAAATATAGATATATCTAGAAGAACGGTTGCAAAATATAGAGACGAGTTGGGGATACCATCCTCATCAGGAAGAAGAAGATTTTAAAACTTGGATTGACATAAATGTCATCCAAGTTTTTTCTTTCTTTTTTATTAACTTTTGCATTAAGGTATTGAAATTTAAAATTATTATAGTTATAATTAAATTGTAAGTTATTTTTTTATAAAGGAATCGGGACATTATTTTAACTCACGGGACCATACTGGACCAACCATATGAAGAATATTAATAAAAAACAGTGATTAAGCATAATACTAGTACATATAAGATACAATATTTATAGTCTTTGCTTTGTAGTGAAAAGAATCATTTGATTGACGGGTCATTTCCCGACATCTTGGACTAATTACGTCCATAAGGAGTGTGTTTTATGAAAGACCTAATAGAGCTTCAAAGAAAGATCGCGCCAGAGATAATTGATATTTTAGAGAAAAGATATTCAATACTAAGAAATATTTACTATAATCAACCTATAGGAAGAAGAGCCTTAGCAAACAATTTAAGCTTAGGGGAAAGGGTTATTAGAACAGAAGTAAGTATTTTAAAAGAACAAGGACTCATAGAGATTGAAACTAATGGTATGACTGTAACAGATGAAGGAAGGCTAGTTGTTGAAGAATTAAAAGACTATATACATGGAGTAAAGGGACTGAATAGCCTAGAGAAAAAGATAAAGGAAATGTTAAACATAAATAAGGTGCACATAGTACCAGGAGATTCTAGTGAAGACATGCTTACTTTTAAGGACATGGGAAAAACAGCTTCAGTTCTAATAAAACAGGTTATAAAAGATGGAGATATTATAGGGATTACGGGTGGCACAACCATGGCCCAGGTAGCAGAAGAAATGACTTTAGAAAAAATTAAAAGGAAGATTACAGTAATCCCCGCTAGGGGAGGATTAGGGAAAGACCTTGAAACACAGTCAAATAATATTGCTGCAAGATTAGCACAAAAGCTGGGTGGAAGCTATAGATTGCTTCAAGTTCCAGATAATGTTGGAGTAGAAGCCTTAAAAGCATTAATGACTGTTCATGAGGTAAAAGAAGTATTAGAGATTATTAAGAAGATGAATGTACTTATTTTTGGTATAGGTAGAGCAGATATAATGGCCAGAAGAAGAGACTTACAACAGGACAAAATTGATAAGATCAAAAAAGGCGGAGCAGTGGCAGAAGCTTTTGGTCACTACTTTAATACAGAAGGAGAAATTGTTTTAGAAACAAGTACAATAGGATTGTCTTTAGAAGATTTCAAAAAAATAAACACAGTTGTTGGAGTAGCAGGCGGCAAAGAAAAAGCAGAGGCTATTATTGCAATATGTAAATTGCACAGCAATATGACACTTGTAATAGATGAAGCTGCTGCAAGAAAAATATTATTAATGTCTAAAAATGCTACTATATAAGTAGCTAAAAATATAAAAGGAGGAATTTTAATGTCAATTAAAGTTGCTATCAATGGATTTGGAAGAATAGGAAGAAATGTAATGAGGATCGCCTTCGAAAATAATGTAAAAGAGTTAGAAATAGTGGCTGTAAATAGTTCTCAAAGCCCAGCAAGTCTAGCTCACTTATTTAAGTATGATACTTGTTTTGGTAAATTTGAAGGCGAAGTAGGTTCAACAGAAGATTGTATAGTAGTAAATGGTAAAGAAATAAAAGTAGTAAACAGCAGAGACCCAGAAGGTCTTCCTTGGGCAGAACTAGGGATTGATCTAGTAATTGAATCTTCAGGTAAGTTTAGAGACAAAGAAGGTAATATGAAACATATTAAAGCAGGAGCAAAAAAAGTTATTATCACTGCACCAGGGAAAAATGAAGATGCAACAATAGTTATGGGTGTAAATGAAAAAGATTATGATCCTGTAAACCACGTAATCGTATCTAATGCTTCGTGTACAACAAACTGTTTAGCACCATTTGCTAAAGTAATAGTTGAAAAATTTGGAGTTGTAAAAGGTTTGATGACAACTGTACATGCTTATACAAATGACCAAAGAATTCTTGACGGCTCTCATAAAGATTTAAGAAGAGCTAGAGCAGCTGCCGAATCAATAATACCAACAACTACAGGTGCTGCAAAAGCAGTAGCATTAGTAATTCCTGAACTTAAGGGAAAATTAAATGGAATGGCAATGAGAGTTCCTACACCTACAGTTTCAGTAGTAGACGTTGTGTTTGAGGTAGAGAGACCTACAACTGCTGAAGAAGTAAACAAGGCATTAAAAGAAGCTGCTGAAGGAGAATTAAAAGGAATACTAGGCTACTCAGAAGAGCCGCTAGTTTCAATAGATTATAAAAAAGACCCACGTTCTTCAATAATAGATGCATTGTCTACAATGGTTATTGATAACATGGTTAAAATAGTATCTTGGTATGACAATGAGTGGGGATATTCAGCTAGAGTTGTAGATTTAGCAGTACTAATGGCAAATAAGTGGCAGTAATTTTAACTAAGACCGGTTTAGTAGCTAAGCTATTAAACCGGCTTTTGAACGCTTTACAATATATTTTTTTTTAGCCATTAAGGAGGGATAATATGTTGAATAAAAAAAGCATAGAAGATTTAAATGTGACAGGCAAAAAAGTGTTAGTGAGATGCGACTTCAACGTTCCTATGAATGACAAGGGTGAAATAACAGATGATAGAAGAATAAGAAGCGCACTTCCAACTATAGAATACATAATTAATAATGGTGGAAAAGCTATTGTAATGTCTCACTTTGGAAGACCAAAAGGGGAACCAAATCCTAAGTATTCATTAGAGCCAATAGCAAAAAGACTAAGCGAGCTGTTAAACAAGGAAGTAATATTTGCTAAAGACGACATGGTAGCAGGCGAAAAAGCAAAAGAAATAGTAGTTAATATGAAAGATTCAGATGTTGTTTTACTAGAAAATACAAGATTTAGAAAAGAAGAAGAAAAAAATGGTGAAGAATTTGCAAAACAACTGGCTTCATTAGGAGAGCTATTTGTAAATGATGCCTTTGGAACTGCACATAGAGCCCATGCATCTAATGTTGGACTAAGTAGTCAATTGCCGTCTGCATTAGGATATTTAGTGAAGAAAGAAATAGAAATAATGGGAAAAGCAATGTCTAACCCAGAAAGACCTTTTGTTGCTATACTAGGTGGAGCAAAGGTATCAGATAAAATAGGTGTAATAGAGAATTTCATTGATAAAGTAGATAGTTTGCTTATTGGTGGAGGTATGGCATATACATTCCTAAAAGCACAGGGTCTAGAAATAGGTAAATCATTAGTAGAAGAAGATAAATTAGAATTAGCAAAAGAGCTAATAGAAAAAGCAAAAGAAAAGAATGTAAATCTTGTACTACCTTTAGATGTGGTAGTGGCTAAGGAGTTTAACAATGAGTCCGAGTTTAGAACTGTTAGTATTAATGATATACCACAAGATATGATGGGATTAGATATAGGAGAAAAAACAGTAGAAGCTTTCTCTCAAATCATCAAAGAGGCAAAGACCATTTTATGGAATGGACCTATGGGAGTATTTGAAATGTCAAACTTTGCAAAAGGAACTAATGCTATAGCAAAAGCAATGGCAGAATCTAACGGAGTAACTATTGTAGGTGGAGGAGATAGTGCCGCTGCAGTAGAACAAGCTGGCCTAGATAGCAAAATGACACATGTATCTACTGGAGGAGGAGCATCACTAGAATTCTTCGAAGGAAAGGTTCTTCCTGGTATTGCTGCAATAGACGATAAATAAGGAGGTAACTATGAGAACACCTATTATAGCTGGTAATTGGAAAATGAACAAAACTATTGAAGAAGCCATAGAACTAGTAAGAGAAATAAAAAATAGTCTAAAAGATGATGTAGAAACAGTAGTTTGCGTTCCATTTACCGCATTAAGCCAAGTGAAAAAAGAATTATCAGGCACAAAGTTGAAACTTGGAGCAC
Source organism: uncultured Clostridia bacterium (assembly GCA_964619895.1). Lineage (GTDB taxonomy): Bacteria > Bacillota > Clostridia > Tissierellales > Proteiniboraceae > Proteiniborus. The sequence continues at coordinate 69,347 of CAZUFW010000004.1, forward strand.
AAAATATGCATTGGGAAGAAAACGGTGCATTTACAGGAGAAATATCAGCTTTAATGCTTAAGGAAATTGGAGTAGATTATGTAATAATTGGACACTCAGAGAGAAGACAATATTTTGGCGAAACTGATGAAACCGTAAATAAGAAAATTAAAGCTGCCTTAAAACATAATATTAACCCAATAGTATGCGTAGGTGAAACACTAGAACAGAGGGAAAATAACATTGAAAGAGAAGTAGTAGAGACTCAAGTGCTAAAAGCATTAAATGACATAGATAAAGAAGATATGGGAAAAATAGTAATTGCATATGAACCTATATGGGCAATCGGAACAGGAAAGACAGCTACCAGTGAAGAAGCTAATGATATGATAGCATTTATAAGAAAAATACTAAAAGATAAATACCAACAAGATGTTGCAGACAAGGTTAGGATACAATATGGCGGTAGTGTGAAACCAAGCAATATTACTGAAATAATGAACCAATCAGATATAGATGGAGCATTAGTAGGAGGAGCAAGTCTAAAGTCAGAGGAGTTTATTAAGCTGGTTAGTTTTTAGAGAGGTGTAAATATGACAAAAAATTTAGTATCCATTATAATACTAGACGGTTGGGGATTGGGAAAAAAATATGAAGGAAATGCAGTACTTAAAGCAAGAACCCCTAACTATAAGCTATTGATGGAAAATTATCCAAGTACTACACTAGACGCAAGTGGACTTTCTGTAGGATTACCAGAAGGCCAAATGGGAAATTCTGAAGTAGGCCATCTAAACATAGGTGCTGGAAGGATAATATATCAAGAATTAACTAGAATAAGTAAATCAATTGAAAATAAAGAGTTTTTTAATAAAGAAGAATTTTTAAGTGCTATAGAGTACTGTAAACAAAACAACTCAAAGCTTCATTTAATGGGTCTTTTATCTGATGGTGGAGTTCACAGTCATATTAATCATCTTTATGCTCTAGTAGAAATGGCTAAAGGGCATGGTTTAAAGGATGTATATGTGCACTGCTTCCTAGATGGTAGAGATGTGCCTCCTCAAAGCGGCAAAGGATATTTAGAAGAACTAGAAAATAAGCTAGTGGAAATAGGAGTAGGCAAGATAGCTACTATTTCAGGAAGATATTATGCAATGGATAGGGACAAAAGATGGGATAGAGTTAAATTAGCATATGATGCGCTTATACTAGGGGCTGGAAATACTGCCGGCTCTGCTCAAGAAATAATAAATAAATCCTATGCAGATAATATAACTGATGAATTCGTAGTGCCTTCAGTAATTATGAATAATGAAAAACCTGTTGCTACAGTTGACGATAAAGACTCTATAATATTTTTTAATTTTAGACCAGACAGGGCAAGAGAGTTGACAAGGGCCTTTGTAGATATAGACTTTGAAGGTTTTGAACGTCAAAAAAAGGTCGAAACTTATTATGTATGTATGACTCAATACGATAAAACTATAGAAAATGTTGAAATAGCTTATAAGCCTCAGACTTACACAAATACTTTAGGAGAATATATAAGCTCCTTAGGCAAGAAACAGCTTAGGATTGCAGAAACAGAAAAGTATGCTCATGTTACTTTCTTTTTCAACGGCGGTGTTGAAAAGCCAAATGAAGGTGAAGATAGAGTATTGATACCTTCTCCTAAAGTGGCAACATATGATTTAAAACCAGAAATGAGTGCAATAGAAGTTAAAGAAGAAGTAATCAAAAGAATCAGAAGTGGAGTATATGATTTTATAGTGCTTAACTTTGCTAATCCAGATATGGTAGGTCATACGGGGGATATTGATGCAGCTATTAAAGCTATAGAAACAGTCGATGCATGTCTTGGAGAAATAGTGCAGGAAATTCAGAAAATTAATGGAAAAGTACTTATAACAGCTGATCACGGAAATGCCGAAGAGATGATTGATGAAGAAACTGGCAGCAAGCTTACTGCGCATACAACAAATAGAGTCCCATGTCTTATTATAGGTGAAGGTAGTGTAAAGCTTAGAGAAGGTATTTTAGCTGATATAGCACCTACCCTATTAGAGATGATGAGAGTAGAAATTCCCCGGGAAATGACAGGAACTTCATTAATCATTAAGTAGAGGAGTTTAACGATAGTTTAACAGTAGTGTAACGATAGTTAGCAATAGTTTAACTACTATTCGACTATTGTTCAGCAACTGTTTAACTAGAGTTTATTAATGCCATTCTGAGCGTTAGCGAAGAATCTAAATTCTAAAAGCAAAACAAGGAGGATAACAAACATGTCAATGATAACTGATATTTATGCAAGAGAAATACTTGACTCAAGAGGAAATCCAACAGTAGAAGTTGAAGTTTGGACAGAAAGTGATGGTCATGGTAGAGCAGCAGTACCTTCAGGTGCATCAACAGGTGCATTTGAAGCAGTAGAACTAAGAGATAATGATAAAAACAGATATTTAGGTAAAGGTGTAACTAACGCTGTAGATAATGTTAACAACATAATAGCTCCAGAAATAATAGGTATGGATGCCATTGATCAAGTAGCTATAGATATGAGGTTAATTGAACTTGATGGTACAGAAAACAAGGGAAAACTAGGTGCCAATGCGATTTTAGGAGTTTCTATGGCAGTAGCAAAAGCAGCTGCAGATGTACTAGGTCTTCCACTATATCAATATCTAGGAGGGGTAAATTCTAAAACTCTTCCAGTTCCAATGATGAACATATTAAATGGTGGAGAGCATGCTGATAATAACGTTGATATCCAAGAATTCATGGTAATGCCTGTAGGAGCTCTTAACTTTAGAGAAGCATTGAGGATGGGAGCAGAAATATTCCATAATCTTAAAAAGGTTTTAAAAGAAAAAGGATTAAATACTGCAGTAGGTGATGAAGGAGGCTTTGCACCAAATTTAAGTTCAAACGAAGAAGCATTAGCTACTATAGTAGAAGCTATAAAGAAGGCTGGTTATAAACCAGGAGAAGATGTATTTTTAGCACTAGACGTTGCAGCAACAGAGATGTACAATAAAGAAACTAAAATCTATACTTTAGCTGGAGAAGGTAAAGAACTTACTTCAGCTGAAATGATTGACTTCTACTCAAATTTAGTAGATAAATATCCTATTATTTCTATAGAAGATGGTTTAGACGAAGAAGACTGGGAAGGTTGGAAAGCACTAACAGAAAGACTGGGAAGCAAAATACAACTTGTAGGTGATGATTTATTTGTTACTAATACAAAAAGATTAGAGAAAGGTATCAAAACTGGAGTAGCTAATTCAATACTTATCAAGCTTAACCAAATAGGCACTATTACAGAAACACTAGATGCCATAGAGATGGCTAAAAGGGCAGGATATACAGCAGTTGTATCACATAGGTCAGGTGAGACTGAAGATTCAACAATTGCTGATTTAGTAGTAGCAGTAAATGCCGGTCAAATAAAAACAGGTGCACCTTCAAGAACAGATAGAGTTGCAAAATATAATCAATTATTAAGAATAGAAGACATGTTAGGAGAAACTAGCCAGTACAATGGAAAAGAAGTTTTCTATAACATAAAAAGCAAATAAAACAAGTAAATAGGAATGAATTGCTAAAAAAAGCCGAATAATATTAATAGATACTTATTGATATTATTCGGCTATTAAGGTTTAAAACCCAAATATATATTGATTTTATAGTGCTACTATGTTAAAATTATTGTGTTTATGACAGGACAGGAGGTGGAGAGATGAATATACTTTTCTATGTTTTAATTGTATTAGCAAGTTTAGTTCTTATAGCTAGTATTTTATTACAATCAGGTAAAAGTGCAGGTCTATCAGGCAGCATAGGTGGCGGAGCAGAAAGCATTTGGGGTAAAAGCAAAGGAAGAAGTTACGAAGGCATGCTTAGCAAATTAACTACTATTTCTGCAATAGTATTCGTTATATCAGCATTAGTATTAACTGCATTGCAGTAAGAAACAATATAAGTAAGGAGGAAAAAACAGATGGACATATTTTTATACTCAGCACCAATTGTTGGGATAATTGCTTTATTATTTGCTTTTTATAAAGCATCTACAATTAATAAAGTCTCTCCTGGTAACGATAGGATGAAAGAAATAGCATCCTATATAGAAGAAGG
>CAZUFW010000004.1:73478-74796 GCA_964619895.1 uncultured Clostridia bacterium
AGCTATGGCTTTTCTTTCAAGAGAGTACAAAACTTTAGCAATTTTCGTGGTTGTATTATTTATTATCTTAGCAATTGGAATAAACCCTTTAACTGCTGTAAGCTTTTTAGTAGGAGCAGTTTTTTCAGCTTTAGCAGGATTCTTTGGAATGAAGGTTGCTACAAAAGCTAACGTAAGAACAGCTAATTCAGCAAAAGAAGGCGGAATGAATAAAGCTTTAAACGTAGCATTCTCAGGTGGAGCAGTTATGGGAATGTGTGTTGTAGGATTAGGACTTTTAGGAATTGGAGTGCTTTACATTATTATAGGCAACCCTGCAATCATTACTGGATTTGGATTAGGTGCTTCATCAATAGCTCTTTTTGGCCGTGTTGGTGGCGGTATATATACTAAGGCTGCTGACGTAGGAGCGGACCTTGTAGGTAAAGTTGAAGCAGGTATTCCAGAAGACGACCCAAGAAACCCAGCTGTTATAGCTGACAACGTAGGGGATAACGTTGGTGACGTTGCAGGTATGGGAGCTGACTTATTTGAATCTTATGTAGGTTCTATCATATCAGCTATTACATTAGGTGTAGTAGTATTTGATGCAAACGGAGCATTGTATCCATTAATATTATCAGCAGTTGGTGTATTAGCTTCTATAATAGGAACATTCTTTGTTAGAGCTAAAGAAGGCTCAGATCCTCAGAAATCTCTTAATATGGGGACACTTACAAGTGCAGTTTTAACAGTTATAGTTGCGTTTTTCTTAAGTAAGTCATTATTAGATTCATATCAACCTTTTATTGCAATAGTATCAGGACTTGCAGTTGGACTAATAATAGCTAAAATTACTGAGTATTATACTTCAGGTGACCATAAACCTGTTCAAACTATAGCAGATGAATCTGAAACAGGACCTTCAACTAATATAATTGGAGGGTTATCAGTAGGTATGATGTCTACTGCATGGCCAATATTAGTTATAGCAGTAGGCATACTTGTAGCTTTCTATGCTACAGGAGGAGCATCAAATCCAGCAGAAGGTCTTTATGGTATAGCACTTGCTGCAGTAGGTATGCTATCAACAGCTGGTATGACAATAGCAGTTGACGCTTATGGCCCAATAGCAGATAATGCTGGTGGTATTGCCGAAATGAGTGAGTTACCAAAAGAAGTACGTATGGTTACAGATAAACTTGATGCTGTAGGAAATACAACAGCAGCAGTTGGAAAAGGATTTGCTATAGGTTCAGCTGCGCTTACAGCTTTAGCATTATTTGCATCTTACACACAAGCAGTTCAACTTACTAGCATAGACTTAACTAAGCCAACA
>CAZUFW010000005.1:0-773 GCA_964619895.1 uncultured Clostridia bacterium
ACTTTTCTCCATTTATATTTGCCAAAATCTCTCCCTTTTATTTTACCAGTTACAAGGTAGAATAATTAGAATCTCTACAGCTTTGAAGCGAAAAAAGATTATGGTTTAGATTTATTATTTTTAACGTTTAAGCAAATAATAAATATTGTCATGTCAAAACTTTTAAGCTTTATAGGAGTGATACTTAAATGATACAAATTGACGATGCTGGAAGTGGTAGTCTAATAGGAGGTACGTGTATAGGTGCATTAAGAAAAGAGACAATGGAATATTGCTATGACATTATTCCAATAGAGCTTTATAGGGATTCTGCTTTTAACGAAAAAAAATACCTTGATTATGTAGTTACCATAACAAGCGATCTATTAAAACGACTCAATGTTGATAAAGAAGAAGAAATACACATATGCAGAGGTTACATGTTTGATGACCTAAGAAAATGGTTGTTAAAGGAAAAATATAATTATTTAAGCTGTAAAATTGAAGAGCCATTACAATCTATCATAGAAGAAACCTTTGAAAATTATTGCCTTAATCTAGGGCTGTTTAAAAACTATATTCGTTTTAATAAGTATCCTTTTCATTTTCATACAATATTAAAATGGGTATATGCAGACTATGATAATAGAAAAGAACTTTGTAAAACAGGTTGGAAAAGTTGGAAAAAGTATGGTAATTTAGAAACAAAGATTTATGAGACGACTGTACAGAAAAATAATATTATATGTCTAAAGTGTGGCAATCCGATAACGATAAAGTCCAAAGTTAAAGCT
>CAZUFW010000005.1:783-18321 GCA_964619895.1 uncultured Clostridia bacterium
TTATATTAGTAATAGGAAAACCACTGTATTAGTACATAAAGACTGTTAGTGTTGTGGATAAAAGTTAACCTCATGCTATTTGCTAATTCCAGGCTGTATATATTAATATATGAAAAAAAGAAGCTCATTTTTTGAGCTTCTATACTGGATAAGTCTTTTCTTCTACATTCAGTAACGAACTATCTATTTTATATTTTTCTGCCTGTCTATATTGGAAATAATTAATTGCAACTTGAGGGAATGAGGCATAAGTTAATATATCTTCATCCTGTTCAATGTATTCTTTTATTTCATTTTTCATCTTTTCTAACTGAGGCTCTAACAAATCAGCTGGTCTACCACTGTATACTTCGTCATCTCCAATTATTTTTCTCTTTATATCTTCTGGAATTGAAACTGCTGGTCTACCATAAAGGCCTTTTACATAGTTTCTCACTTCTGAAGGAACCATCTTATATCTATCACCTAATATTACATTAAATACTGCTTGAGTGCCTACCATTTGACTCATTGGAGTTACTAATGGAGGAAATCCTAGGTCTTCTCTAACTTTTGGAATTTCTTCAAGAACCTTTTCAAATTTATCAAGGGAGCCTTGTTTTTCAAGTTGAGAAACTAGATTAGAAAGCATACCACCTGGAACTTGATTTATTAAAGTCCTGCTGTCTACCCCTAAAACCTTAGGATTTAAAACACCTTCTTTAATATATTTTTCTCTTATTGGTTTAAAATAATCTGCAATATCAGCAACTAGACTTAAATCTAATCCGGTATCATAAGGCGAATCCTTTAATGAAGCTATCATTGATTCTGTAGAAGGTTGGCTAGTTCCCATGCTGAAAGGGGATAATGCTGTATCTATGATATCAACTCCTGCTTCAACGCCCTTCATATACGTTTGGTTAGCAACACCACTAGTAAAATGGGAATGTAGTTGTATTGGAACCTTAATCTCTTTTTTCAGTCTGGTGACTAGTTCATAAGCAGTATATGGCAATAATATTCCAGACATATCTTTTATACAAATAGAGTCTGCGCCCATGTTTTCCATTTCTTTCGAGAGTTTAACATAATAATCAATATTATGTACTGGACTTATAGTATATGATATGGCTGCTTGTGCATGTCCTCCAGCTTTTTTTGTAGCTTCAATTGATGTCTTTAAATTCCTAACATCATTTAACGCATCAAATATTCTAATAATATCAATGCCGTTTCCAATCGATTTTTTTACAAATTCCTCTACTACGTCATCTGGATAGTTTTTGTATCCCAAAAGATTTTGTCCTCTAAGAAGCATTTGAAGCTTTGTTTTTTTGATTGCTTTTCGAAGTTTTCTAAGTCTCTCCCACGGGTCTTCATTTAAAAATCTAAGACTGGCATCAAAAGTAGCACCTCCCCATACCTCAAGAGAGTGAAATCCGACTTCATCTAGTTTTTCTGCAATAGGAAGCATCTCATCAGTTCGCATCCTAGTAGCAATTAAGGATTGATGCGCATCCCTAAAAATAGTTTCCGTAATTTTTGGTTTAGTCATAACACATTCCCCCTAATGTTTTTTAATTATTTTTCTCTACACAATAAAGTATAGGTGGGTTATTAATTTGGTTAATAAATTCAAATTTCAAGACATTGAACATTTTTTGGTCTAGGCACGAAAAATATTCTTTAATACACTCGTCTTCAGTTTTTCCCTCGTTATGACCAACATATGACGTAACTAGTAGCAAACCGTTCTCATTAAGTAATTCTAAACTTTTTTCTAATGCAATAATCGTAGTTTCTACTTTTGTTACAATATCATGATCTCCTCCAGGTAAATAGCCTAAATTAAAAACAATTAAATCCACTTTAACCATTACGTGTTTATCAATATTTTCATGTCCATCTTTAAATATACATACCCTATCAATTAGATTATTCTCTATTAATTTGAGCTTTGTTTTATTTATTGCAGATTTCTGAATATCAAATCCATAAACTTTCCCTTCTGCTCCAACTAGTTCAGCAAGTAAGAGAGTATCATAACCATTACCTATAGTTGCATCTACAACAACATTACCCCTTGTAATTCTCTTTTTCATTATGTCTTTAGCAATTCCTAAAACATTGTTAAAATAATTATACATATTGTCAGCTCCTCTTACAGCAACAACCTTTTTTAAAGAATTCTTCAATATCACATCTTAAAATAGAATTTGTATTTATTTCAGTTTTCGAAAATAAATCTTCATCAGCTTCTTTTACCTTTAGGAATCCCTTTTTAATAAAATAATGGTTATCTCCCATAAAAAAAGCACTTTTTACTCCTTGGATCGAGGAATAATTTAAAACTGACCTTAAAAGGCCATCACCTAGATTTTCTCCTCTTCTATTTTCATTGATTACTAGAAAATTTATAATTGCATATTCATCAATAATATTAAAATTACAACCGCCTACTATTTCACTATTATCTTCTACCACATAGTATATACTACCATTATCAATACTATTATCAGAATTACATTCTTTAAGCATCTGTAAAACTTTACTACTTTCATTATCATTTCTTGTTCTTCTAATAGTTATCATATCAATCTTCTCCTCATAGCCATATTATACCAAGTAAATAATCTAAGTTCAATTCTTTTAAAATATTATATACCAATCTATTATATTTATATATTATTTAAATAAAAAACCAATTCAAAAATCTAATCATTACGCTATTGCGTAATGATTAGATTTTCTTTAAATATTCTATCTCATTGTCATTTAAGAATCTCCAACAACCTTTTCTTAAGGTTCCCAATTCAAGTTCTCCAATAGATATTCTTTTTAGTGAAGTTACAGGATGACCTATTTTTTCACACATTTTTCTAATCTGTCGATTTTTCCCTTCATGTATCTGAATCTTTACGACACTTTTATCATTTATAGTATTTAGGATTTCAATCTCTGCTTCAGATGTGATATATCCGTCAATTTCCAAACCATGTCTAAATCTTTCAAGTTCTTCTTCACTTGGCTTACCTTCTACAGTAGCTATATAGGTTTTAACTACCTCATATTTGGGGTGGATCATCCTATAAGCTAATTCACCATCATTTGTCAAGATTAAAAGACCTGAGGTATCATAATCAAGTCTACCTACTGGGTATACTCTTTCTTTTACATCCTTTACTAGATCTAGCACAGTTTTTCGGTTATATTCATCTGACACTGTAGTAACATAGCCCTTAGGTTTATTCATAATTATATATATCTTTTTTTCCCTATGTTTTAATCTCTTACCGTCAACTGTAATAGTATCTTTAAAAGGATCTATCTTATAACCTAACTCTGTTATGAGTTCTCCATTGACTTTTACTCTCTTATTAGCTATTATTTCTTCTGACTTTCTTCTAGATGCAATTCCACATTGTGCCATAAACTTTTGTAACCTCATTATACCCCTTCTTTCGTATCAATAAGTTATTTTATTAAGCGTATTAGTATTATACAAGTCTCTCATCATAAATATTCAACAAATCCATTCGTTGAATTTTTTTCTTAATTTCTTCAGTATTAGTTATATAAGTACCCATCATTTTCATTCTATCAAAAAATCCAGAGCCTGCAAATGTATATCTTTTCTTTAGACCATCTTTATTTTTTGTTTCTTCATTAGCATATGCTATAATATCACCTATAGCCAAGTTTCTAGGTAACTCAAGTAATGTCATACCCAAACTTAGCCTCACGCTATTGTGTCCTGCTAAGCCTCCTGTAGAAATAGCTTCCGTATGACCAACAAACAAACCAGATTTTTCTCCGCCACATAGTAGGTTATCAATTCCATTGACTTTAAGAGCATTATTCCTAGGTGCTATAGATAAATATCTAACTGAATTTCCTTTTCCACCTGAGTATGGATCCTCATATCTTGCATATTCAAGTCCTTCTATTTTCCTTAATTTTTCTAAGGGATAAAAAGGGGTCATAAGCTTTGCATGACCAGTATCCAGCAATACAATGTTTTCTGCAAATTCTTTAAGTGAATACTGCTGGCATACTTTTAAATCAAGTTTTTCAGGCTTAATGTCTTCTGGTGGAATAGGTAATACTACAACACCTTCATTATCAAGTCTTTCTCTTATTTCTTTGCTTAAGGAATCTTTATTAAGTTTACAAGATCCACTAAAAGCTCCATAAGATTCATCGCCGCGTTGACCTAAAATATCTTCTACTCCAGCTCTCATGCTTATACTGATTCTAGGTCCAAAAGAAGGACATCTTAAAATGCACATTGCACAACCATTACCGTACTTCAAACAATTTCCCATAGGTCCTGTAGAACCAGTGGCTTCAATAAAAACATCACCTTCAATAACTCCTTCATCTGCAAGAACTATTCCCTTTATTTTTCTATCCTCCATAATTACATCTATGGCTCTGCTTTCAAGCATTATGTCAATTCCTCTTTCTCTTAAAAGCTTTCTTACTTCTGGTTCTACTTTAGTTACATCATAAAGCGAAGCATGCTTATGCCCTGGAAATTCTATATCTTTATGTCTAGCTGCTTTATCAGTTATTTCAAATAATTCTCCCGCACCTAAATGGATATTTTCTTCTGCAGCAGTATATCTGCCATTATTTCTCATTATTCCTCCAACATTTCCCAAACCTACTAACATGTCGGTCTTCTCAATAAGAGTTACTTCTGCTCCAGCCTTTTTTGCTGTTAAAGAAGCTGCACAACCAGCCCATCCTCCACCTATTATTATTACTCTAGTCAATTAATACCCTCCTCTCAATTATTTTTCTTGAATCAATTTGAGTCTTACATGGCTTAACTCTTGTTCCGTCCTTAAGCCTTATAGTACATCCTCCACAAACACCCTCCCCACAACATATCTCATTGTTATTTGTTACTGCTAAATATGGACTAATACCTAATTCATCTAATATGCTGATAACATTCACATGAAGTAAATCTGAGCCTGCACTATAGACAAGATCTATATTTTTATTTATCAGTATATTTTTAATTAATTCCTTTCCGTCCTCACTCATTGTATTTTCTTCATAGATGTCTATGTCTATATCTATATCTTTTATGAAATCATATATGAATATTTCATCAATACTTCCCTTATCCAATATTAAAGTAACCTTGTTCTTATTTTTTACTAACTTCTCTATTGCAAGTAAAGCTGGTGCTTGTGATATACCTCTCGCTACTATTAAACAATTCTTCTCCTTGACCTTTTTTAAATTACTTAATCCATAGACTCCATTCCAGTAAGGTCCCTTAATTAAAACTTCCTCCTTACATTTTTTTAAATTATTCGTTTTAACTCCAATAGCTTTATAGGCTACGGTAATTACACCATTTATAGTATCAGACTGCATTACAGACATAGGCACATCAAAATACTGTGGTAAGTCTTTATCCCTTAGGAATATATAGGATCCTGGTTCTTTAAGCTGTCTAGCAAGTGTTTTAGTCACTTTTAATTTTAAAATAAAACTATTACTTCTAATTTCATGAATATCTTCAATTATGCTAATATAATAATCTCTTTGCTGTTTTATTTTATTTCCGTTCATTACAAACTCTTGATACACGCATACTCCCCTCCAGTTGCAATCGCAAAACTCTTTTCCCTGGAGCTGGGAGCATGTTATACAATTGCCTGTTTCTGCAAGGTAACACGGACAGTACTCGCTACCAACATCAACGCATTCCTGTCTCTTTATCATATCTTTCACTCCCTTCTATTTTTTTGACTATAGTATTAGATTATAGAACTAGGAGTTTTTTGTTACAAAAAAATAACATGGCTTTAAACCATGTTATGTAAATTGCTTATTTATTCATTACTAAAAAAAGCTTCCAAGGAAGCGTTAAGAGGTAGCTTTTTTTGAAACTCATTTACGGAAAGTTCTAAAAAAAAGACAAAATTAGAACTTTCCTATTCGTTATAAAAAATACTTTTTATAAACTTTATGAAGTTAATTTTAGGATTTCTCTTGCTTACTTCAAACTTAGATTTAATTTCAGCTGTATATAACAACTTTCCATCTAGGAAAACCTGAATATTGCCTAGTTCTTGCCCTTTATATACAGGTGTCTGAAATGTATCTGAAACATTAAGTACAATTTTTATTCTCTCTCTTTCATTATCTTTCAATGGAATTACCAAATCATCTTCACATAGAAGATTTACATATTCCCTATCGCCATCTAACATTTCTACTTTTTTCAAAAACTGTCCCTTAGTTAATAACAATGATGGTTTATAATTTTCAAATCCATAATCAAGCATGTTATAACAGTCGTTAAACCAATTACCATCATTAAGTACCACTGCAATTAATTGCATTTCATTTCTGGTGGCACTAGCAACTAAACATCTGCCTGATGCTCTTGTATAACCAATTTTTACTCCATCTCCACCTTTATACTCCCATACGACATCATTTTTATTAGAAAAATACTGATTAATTTCTCTGTTTGCAACCCATGTTTTTGCTTTTGAAACTTCTCTAAAGAAATCTAGTTTCATTGCCTCTCTAGTAATAATAGCCATGTCATATGCAGTTGAATAATGGTTTGGATCATGTAAACCGTGAGGATTTACAAAATTAGTATTGTTAGCACCAATATCATTTGCTTTTTTATTCATCAAATTAACAAATTTATCCACTGATCCAGATATATGTTCTGCAATAGCAACAGCAGCATCATTTCCAGACCTTAGCATTAAACCATAAATCAAATCCTTTAATAAAATTTCTTCATTTTTTGCAAGGTAAATACTTGACCCTTCTACACCTACTGCATTATCTTTTATTTTAACCTTAGAATTTAAGTCGCCATATTCAATTGCCAACAATGCTGTCATAATTTTAGTCGTACTTGCCATAGGTCTTTTAAGATCTGGGTTTTTTGAATACATTACTCTTCCCGTTTTTGAATCGATTAACACTGCACTATCTGCATTAGGTGATGGGTAAGTAAATCCCAAAATTAGATTTATGATTGTAATGAAAATAAAAATTATTGTTATCTTTTTTAATTTATCCAAATGCAACACTCCATAATTAATAATAAAATATAGCTTCAGTAATTAGGAGCAGTTTTTTCTGCTCCTAATTATCATCGCAATTATCTGCTTTTTTCCCTTTAGCTTCTTTATCTCTAAATTTGTTCTGTAGGCTACTTGCCATTTTAGGAATTGTATCTAAAATACTATTTAATATGTTTGCATTTTGATCTACTGGAAGTAGTTTCATGTTTCCATTCCCTACTACAATAAAAGCAACAGGTTGTATAGAGACTCCTGCTCCTGTACCTCCTCCGAAAGGAAGTTTGCTTTCTTCATTTGCTTTCTGCTCGTCATCTTTATTTCTATTAGTTCCATTAAACTCAGTTCCTCCAGAAGCAAAACCAAAAGAAACTCTTGAAATTGGAATTATTACTTGACCGTCTGAAGATTCTACTGGATCTCCAACTATTGTATTTACATCTACCATTTCCTTAATACTTTCCATTGTTGTCTTCATTAAGCCCTGAATAGGATGATCAGGCATTTAATACACCACCTTTAATAAATACTTTTATTCCTTTTAAGCCCGCAATTATAATATGAACAATTTTGAGTTTTATTATACAGAAAAAGTCAAACTCGAAAATGTTTTCATTAAAATCCGGATATATGTTAATGCTCATTTCTTTAACGTTTTTCTGATTCAAAATAATATTTAGTAAAGTACCTACTATTATCCAAGCTGTTCCATATGCAATTCCAGTTAATGCCGCATCTCCTAGTCCAATTTTAGAAAAACAACTTAATGAACTGATACTGATTTTATCTAGTATATATCTAAAAGTCTCGCTAAATAGATCTATGTATCTTTTAATTTTTTTATAGATTTCTGTAATTTCCTCTAATACTAGTCTATCTTTTTTAATTTGAAAGGTTTTCTCCGTGTTTTTTTCTTCAAATTTTTCTTTCACTTTTATGAAAGATTCATTATGACCCAAAACTAAATCAAGGTATGAAATTTCATAATTGAATTTAATTAGTCCTTTTAGCAGTGCAATTCGTATGTTAATTTTATCATCTTTATTTTTTCTTTTAAATTCAACTTTAATATAAATAGGTATGATAAAAATGATAAATAAAAAAATAAATAAAGCAATAAAAAACAGTTTCAAATTAATCCACCCCAAATAAAAGTTAATTATCTTATTTAATTATTTTTGCCAAAAAAAAGAAAAATAACACAAAATCATTTTGTGTTATTTAAATCTTCAATTTCATCTATATTACTCTCATCAAGTTCAGGCAATACTTCTAATGAAGATAGCCCAAAACATCTAAGAAAATCATCGGTAGTACCATAAATAATTGGCTTACCAGCTCTATCAAGTCTACCCATTTCCTTGATGAGGTTTTTTTCAATTAATGTACTTAGAGCCTTATCACATTTAACTCCTCTTATAATTTCGATTTCAGCTTTTGTAATAGGTTGTTTGTATGCTATGATTGATAATGTTTCAAGAGCAGCATTAGACAGTGTTTTATTAATTCTAGGAGTACATAATTTTTTTATCCATTCAAAATGCTCAGGTCTAGTACTTAATTGATATTTATCATTGGTCTGTATAATCTGAATACCTCTCCTATTAAAATTAAAATCATCTATCATTTCACTAATAATTGTCTTTAATGAATTCTTATCTAATTCTATGACATCTGAAATATCCTCTAAGGAAAGGGGATCACCCCAAGTAAATAACAATGCCTCAATAATTGATTTAACTTCTCTAATATCCATAATAGTCACCTCTAAATTCTATCCTTAGGTTTGTTGATTCTTATTATTATTTCGCCAAAATTCTTTTCTTGAGCTACTTTAATGATTTTTAACTTAATTAGTTCAAGAACAGATAGAAAAACTATAACTACCTTAGTTTTAGTCATGTTTTCATTGAAAAGTTCATTAAACTTTATTTCCTTATTATGCTTTATAATACCTTCAATATCATCCATGCATTCCTCTATAGTAAGTTCATCTCTTTGAATTTCAGCCAGTTCTATTTCATTTGTTTCTTCTTTACATCTATTTAGAATATTAAAATAAGCTGCTAAAAGTTCATTGAAATCTACTTTTTCTAATTCAAAGGAATCTTGTCCAATAAATTCCCCTAACTCTTCTTTTTGCTTGAAAAATACTTTGCTTTGAATGTCTCCCTTAGTCTTTAGATTTTCTGCTGCCATTTTATATTTTTTATATTCTAATAGTCTTTTAACTAACTCTTCCCTGGGATCAATTTCTTCCATTTCCAATTGCTCATCTTCTACATTACTTACTGGCAAGAGCATTTTAGACTTTATCTCTAAAAGAGTAGCAGCCATAACTAGAAACTCGCTAGTCATATTTAAATCTATGTTCTGCATAGTTCTAATATACTCTATATACTGATCTGTTATTTTAGCTATTGGAATATCATATATATCAACCTTTTCTTTTTCAATTAAGTGCATAAGTAAATCTAGGGGGCCTTCAAAAGCCTCTAAAACAACTTTATATTCCATTATTATCTCCCTTTAATTGTTATAAATTTAATAAAAACATGACAAATCTAATTAAGATTTCATTGCTGAATAGTATCAAAGGACCTAAAATATTATCAACTACATTGGTTATAATAAAAAGAATTAACACAACATATAAATATCTTTCATATTTATAAAAAAATATTTCATATTTTGTAGGCAATAAACTGGCAAAAATCTTTGAACCGTCTAAAGGAGGAAAAGGCAAAAGATTAAATAGTCCTAAAATTATATTGAATCTTATAAGAGCTCTAAATATTAAAATCCATATGGAATTAACATTATATTTAATAATAAAAGCAAATATAACCGTGCCAATAAAAGCTAAAACAAAATTTGTCATTGGTCCAGAAAATGATACTATGACCATTCCCTTTTTTCTGTTTTTAAAATAACGAGGATTTATTGGTACTGGCTTAGCCCAGCCAAATCCCACTGTAAGTAATAGCAAGAAACCAACTAAGTCTATATGGGCTAGTGGATTTAATGAAAGTCTTCCAGCATTTTTGGCTGTTGGGTCTCCTAGAAGATTTGCAGAAATCCCATGAGCAATCTCATGGAATGTTATTGCAATTAACAGTCCTGGAAGTAAAATCAATTTGCTAGTAAGAATTTCATTTAATCTTAAAGTATTAACCATTCCCTCGCCTCTTTCTAAAGGTTGCTATCAATAATCAATATATATAACAATATTAATTTGTTGTCAATAGTAGTATCTTTGTATTTAGATAATGAAAAATGGACTATATAGAAAACAGGATATAATCTAAATTATATCCTGTAATTTATTACCTACTACTATTTAAAAAACATAGTAGTAATTTTCTTAAACATGTCAATAGCAGAAGCTTTTTTCAATGTGTTTTCAGCAACTATATTAATTTTTCCTATCTCTTTGCCATTGTTTTTTAATATTATCTCGCCTATTTTTTGCCCTTTTTCACATGGTGCATTTATAATCTCAGGTAATACAATTTCTTTTTCAATTTCTTTTAATGCACCCTTCTTAATTAATATACTATAATCGCTTTCTGCTACTGCATTCAGCTCATTTTCCTTACCCTTTAATACTTTTATTTTCTTAATTACCTCATTTTTTTTGCATATTGGCACAGAATCATAATTAGCAAATCCAAAATCAAGTAGCTGCTTCGATTCTAGAAACCTACTATTTGATGTTGTTCCTCCCAGTACTACGCTTATTAAAGATAGATTACCTCTTTTTGCTGAAGCTGCAAGACAATGTCCAGCATCATTAGTAAGGCCTGTTTTTATGCCATTAGCACCTTGATATTCTCGTATTAATTTGTTAGTATTTACAAGAGTTTGCGTTGATTTTTTACTTTTTCCTACTTTAATATCAGTCATGTATATAGTTAGCCATTCGTGTATTTTGGGGTAGCGCAGCAATTCTTTAGACATTATGCTAATATCATATGCCGTGGTATAATGTTCATCATCTGGTAAACCTGTAGCATTTTTAAAATTTGTATTAACCATACTAAGCAGTTTTGCTTTTTCATTCATCCTTTGTACAAATACATCTATACTTCCTGATATATGCTCTGCTAATGCAACGGCAGCATCATTAGCAGATCTTAAGCATATGGCTTTAAGCAAATCATCAACTGTCTGTGTTTCTCCTTCTTCTAGATATACTTGACTACCTCCCATCCTAGCTGAATTAGCACTTACATGTACTTTGTCATCAAGTTTAATCTTTCCACTATTTAAATCTTCCATTGCAATTAATAGAAGCATAATTTTTGTTATACTTGCTGGAGGTAGCTTCTCATGTATATTCTTTTCATAAATTATTTCTCCAGAGGAAGCGTCAATAAGTATAGCTGATTTTGCTTCTAGTTTAAAAGGTTCTTCGCTAAATGAAGTATTAGAAAAAGCAAGTACTAATATTAAGAGGATTAAAATACTGGTTATTTTTCTATATTTTAATATCTTATTCATTTTGTCCTCCTTTCGTATAATATTTAATTTTATATTAACCATCAACTAAATAACTTATACAAAGACAAATTTACAAAAAAAGGAGACTATGTTTATTAGCCTCCTAAGTAACTGTAATCTTATTTAATATTTTTGTATACCATTTGCATCGACTATGCCAAATATTAGCCTTTTCTCTATAATATTCTTATCTCCAATTTTTATCGCATTTCTCAACTGAAGACTAATATTTTTAGCTTTACTTTCATCATTGAAATGTAAATAAGCTAAAACATCTCCCTTGTTTACCTTATCATCTACCTTTTTATTTAGCACTATACCAGCAGCCAAGTCTATATTACTTTCTTTTGTCTCTCTTCCAGCTCCAAGAGCTAATGCACATTTTCCTACTTCCTCCGCATCTATTGATTTAATATATCCTTCACTATCGCTCAATAATTTAATTATATTTGAGGCTTTAGGCAATAATTCTGTATTTTTGATGCAATCTATATCTCCTCCTTGGGCTTCAACAAATTCTAGAAGCTTGTTATATGCTTTTCCCTTATTAATTACTTCAACTAACATATCTCTACCTGCTTCAATATTTTCGACTTTTTTGCCTAAAAGTAGCAGCATTGAACCTAATGTCAAACACAACTCCACAAAATCTTTCGGTCCATTTCCTTTTAGAGTCTCAATTGCTTCTATTACCTCTATTGAGTTTCCAATGGAATAACCTAAAGGCTCATCCATGTTAGAAACTATTGCAACTGTATTTCTCCCTACGCCATTGCCTATGTCAACCATTTCCTTTGCTAAAGCAAAAGCACTTTCTAAATCCTTCATAAATGCACCGCTGCCCACTTTAACATCTAATACTATAGCATTAGAACCAGAAGCAAGTTTCTTGCTCATTACACTACTAGCAATAAGTGAAATATCGTCTACAGTTGCAGTAACATCCCTTAAAGCATAAAGCTTTTTATCTGCAGGAGTAATATTTGCAGTTTGGCTACATATACATAACTTAACTCTATTTACGATAGATACGAATTCCTCTTTAGAAAGCTCTGTCCTAAGCCCTTTTATAGACTCAAGCTTATCTAAAGTACCACCCGTATGTCCAAGACCTCTTCCAGACATTTTAGAAAATGGAAGCCCACAAGCAGCCACCATGGGACCTAAAGCTAATGTAACCTTATCACCTACACCGCCAGTACTGTGTTTGTCTACCTTGATGCCTTCAATAAGTGAAAGATCAACTACTTCACCTGAATTTACTACAGCATTTGTTAAATCAACTGTTTCTCGTTTATTCATCTTTTTTAAATATATAGCC
Source organism: uncultured Clostridia bacterium (assembly GCA_964619895.1). Classification (GTDB taxonomy): domain Bacteria; phylum Bacillota; class Clostridia; order Tissierellales; family Proteiniboraceae; genus Proteiniborus. The sequence goes on from CAZUFW010000005.1 coordinate 13,663, forward strand.
ATAAGCAATGCACTTATTTGATAATCAGGAATTTTGCCTTCTGTATATCCATCAATAAAAAAATTTATCTCTTCTGTAGTAAGTTCTTTTCCATCTCTCTTTTTTTGAATAATATCATACATTCTCATTATAACTTCACCTCATTAAGTATACCTTTTACAAGCTTAATAAATTTTGGTCTTGTCTCATTTGCTACTTTTACCACTTCCTCATGGCTTATGGAAACTATTTCATCAGCTATTGCCATGTCAGTAACACATGATATTCCTAGGACTCTTAAGCCTGTATGTCTTGCAACTATTACCTCTGGAACAGTTGACATACCTATTGTGTCTCCACCTACTTTTCTAAGCATTCTGAGTTCGGCTCTTGAAAAATAATAAGGTCCACTAATAGCTGCATATACTCCTTTTTTCGTTTCTATATTTAACTTTTTACCTACCTCTTCAGCTAATTTAATTAACTCCTTATCATATGCAGAAGACATATCTGGAAATCTAGGCCCTAATTCATCATAGTTGTGTCCAATAAGTGGGTTGTCTCCAATAAAGTTTATATGATCCTCTATTAGCATTAATGCACCTGGATATAAGTCCTTATTCATTCCACCACAAGCATTAGTCACTAATAACATCTGTATTCCTAGTGCCTTCATCACCCTCACTGGAAAAGTAACTTCTTGCAAGGAGTATCCTTCATAATAATGAAATCTGCCTTGCATTGCCATCACTTTCTTCCCTTCCAGTTCTCCTAATACTAGTTTTCCTTCATGGCCTTCTACTGTAGAAACAGGGAAATTAGGAATGTCTTTATAATCAATTATTACAGGATTTTTTATTTCATCTGCTAATGTTCCTAATCCTGATCCAAGAATAAGCCCTATTTGAGGTACAAAATCTATTCTCTCTCTTATAAATGAACTAGTTCCATCGATAATCTCTAATAAATTCCTCATATGCATCTCCCCCATTATATTCCTTTTAATATTTCTTTAATTAAAGAAATAAAATCATTCTTCACTCGTTCAGAAGTTTCAATTACTTCACTATGATCTAAAGGTTGGTCTAATATTCCCGAAGCCATATTAGTTATACACGATATTCCAAGCACTTTCATATTTCCATGAACTGCTGTTATAACCTCAGGTACAGTAGACATTCCAACTGCATCAGCACCTAAAAAAGAAGCCATTCTTACCTCAGCAGGTGTTTCATAACAAGGTCCTGAATTCCACATATAAACCCCTTGTTTAATTTCAATACCTAGATTTTCAGATGCTTTTATAGCTAAATCAATCAATGATTTATCGTATGCATGGGACATATCTGGAAATCTAGGTCCTAGTTCATTGTAATTTTCTCCAATTAAAGGATTGTCAAAAGTAAAATTAATATGATCAGTAATAATCATCAAATCACCAGGTTTGTATTCCTTATTAACTCCTCCCGCAGCATTTGTAATAATTATATACTCAACCCCTAAAGCTTTCATAACTCTCACTGGAAAAGCAACTTGTTCTATTGGGTATCCCTCATAATAGTGGAATCTCCCCTGCATAGCAATAACATTTTTACCTTCTAATTTCCCAATTACCAGCTGCCCTTTATGCCCTTGTACAGTTGATGTTGGGAAATTTGGTATTTCATTATATTTTATTATTACTGCATCAGATATTTCATCAGCTAATGGACCAAGTCCCGAACCTAAAATTATTCCAATCTTAGGTTTATCAATCAATTTGTTATTTAAATATTTAACAGTATCATTAATTTTATCAACTAAATTCACTAATTTTCCTCCTGTCTATCTAAAATCAAATGAGCAAAACTTTCTCCATTGTTTGTTTTCTTCAAACCCAATAGTTCTAATACTGTAGCTCCAATATCTGCAAATGTTCTTCTTGTGCCTATGTCAATACCTTTTTTTATCTTATTACCATAAATTAAGACAGGCACATATTCTCTTGAATGATCTGTACTAGCTGTTGTAGGATCGCATCCATGATCAGCAGTAAGAATTAAAATCTCATCTTCCCTAAGTTTGTCAATTATTTCAGGAAGTCTATTATCAAACTCTTCCAATGCATTTGCATATCCTTTTACATCATTTCTATGGCCGTATTTCATATCAAAATCCACTAAATTAGTGAATATTAATCCCTTATTATGTTCTTTCATATATCCTATTGTTTTATCTACTCCATCCATATTATCTTCAGTATGGACACTTTTTGTTATTCCTTGTCCACTAAATATATCTTCAATTTTACCAACAGCCATAACTTCTAATCCTGCTTCTCTTATAACATCTAATATAGTTTTTTCTATTGGTTTCAATGAAAAATCCCTTCTATTAGACGTCCTTGAAAACGAACCTGGTTTCCCAATAAATGGTCTAGCAATAACCCTACCTACGCCATATTTGCCTGTCAAGATTTTTCTAGCTATTTCGCATAGTTCATATAATTTACGAATAGGTATAACATCCTCATGTGCTGCTATTTGAAAAACGCTATCAGCGGAAGTATATACTATTGGATAACCTGTTTCCATGTGTTCCTTACCTAATTCGTCTATAATAACAGTTCCTGAAGCTACCTTATTCCCTAAGATTTTTGTACCTATAAGGTTTTCATATTTGGTTATTAGCTCATCTGGAAATCCATTGGAGAAAGTAGGAAAAGGCTCTTTAAGTATAATTCCTCCTATTTCCCAATGTCCTGTTGTAGTATCTTTACCGGGAGATTTCTCTGCTAATCTTCCATAGCTGCCAATAATATTATTTACAGGTTCTATACCTTCAACACCTTCTATTAAGCCAAGGCCAAGTTTGTTTAAATTTGGTAAATTAACATCCTTTATATTTTTAAGAATATTGCTTAATGTATTACTGCCCTCATCACCATATTTATAAGCATCAGGTAATTCTCCTATTCCTACACTATCTAGTACAATTAAAGTTACATTATTAATCATAATACTCCTCCTCTCTGTTTATATTATACCCAAAGTTTGCATAAGTTCTTGCAGAAAAGTTAACCCACCGAGAAGGTGGGATTATGCTCTTGGATGTGCTTTTTTATAAACTTCTTTAATCTTATTCTTTGTTATTAATGTATAAACCTGAGTAGTTGATATATCTGCATGTCCTAACATTTCCTGCACCGATTTTAAATCAGCTCCGTTCTGCAGTAAATGAGCTGCAAAAGAATGCCTTAATGTATGCGGAGTTATGTTCTTATTAATTCCAGCCTGGTTTGTATATCCCCTCACAATCTTCCAAAAACCTTGTCTAGTAAGCCTCTTGCCGTGATAATTAACAAACAAAGATTTTTCATCACTATCTTTTAAAAAATTCATTCTATGTTTCTCTATGTACAAGCTTAAAACATCTACTGCTATTTTTCCAATTGGAATTACTCTTTCGTTAGCAGTATCCTTAGAACTTAATATGTAATCCATTCCTAAATTTACATCATCTACATTTAAAGCTATGAGCTCTGAAACTCTAATTCCCGATGCATATAACAACTCTAGCATAGCCTTGTCCCGTACTCCCTTGGAACAATTCATATTAGGCTGTTCTAGCAGTATTTCTACTTCTTTAGGTGTTAATATGCTTGGAAGTCTTTTCTCTTGTTTAGGAGACTGAAGATTTATAGTTGGATCCTTGTTAACAATTCCTTCATTTAAAAGAAATTGATAAAAAGATCTTAACGATGCAATATTCCTTGATACTGTGGAAACTGATTTCCCTGATTTTTGTAAATTCATAAGATAAGTAATTATCAATGTCTTATTTACATTTACAATATCCGGCAAATTATTTTCTTTCAAGTAAGTATTGAATTGCCTCAAATCTCTAATATAAGACTCAATTGTATTTTGAGACAACTCCTTTTCTACTTCTAGATAACCATTAAACTTTAGTATGTTACTGTCCATAGTATTTCCCCTTTATAGTCTTAAGTATAGTTATTATTCAACATTTGTTTATAAAATCCTCCATATTATTATTTTTTTTAGCCTTTAAATAAAAATATGAAATAATAATTTTAAAGAAAGTATAGAGATTAAGCACATTTTTCGTTATTTAATTTTTAAATCTACATTACATATCCAAGTAATAGTTTCATAAAAATAGGAGTTACATAAGCCTCTACTAAGCTCCCTGCAATAATCATTAATGAAAGAATAGATGTAGAAATTGAATATCTTGTTAATTCTGATAAGAAGCTAAACTTTGCACCTCGTTTTGTTTTGCTCGTAACCATTTTTATAGAGAAATTTATTGACAGTGCTGCTAAAGCAATAATTCCAGGTATGGCGAAGATATTCTGAGGTAGTATTGTTAACATGGAAAAAGTAAAGCCTTTAATACCGAGCTCATTTATTAAAAAACCTACAGTAAAACCTACAATAAAACCCCTTAAGGCTACAATAAAAACTATAATTGGCAGTCCAATCACTGTTATTCCTAAAACCCAAATTAAAATTATTGTTTGAAGGCTATTTACCAAGGAATGCTTTAATAAAGTGAAGCTCTCAATTTTCTCATTGTTTAATACTTTAAAAAAAGAATTTAGAAAACTTATTAGACTTTGACTTTGATCCTTACTAAGTACGTTTATAGTAATCGCACCAGCAGATATGCCAATCA
>CAZUFW010000005.1:18331-32175 GCA_964619895.1 uncultured Clostridia bacterium
AAAAATACTGTAAGAAGTTATCTTTTATGTTTTTATAAATAATATCTTTCATCTTCAAAAAAAGTATATCCCCCTTTCATGCAAGCCTATATACATTAATATGCTTTTTAGGGAGATAATATTACCTAGCAATATTTACTTTCATTTTACTCTTTAATTTAAACTTCTCTGTCCCTTTTTATTCTTTCATGTGCCATAAAAATTCCAATTATCGTCTTACCATCTTTAATTGTTCCATTACTAATCATATTCATAGCCTCTTTAATATTTATCTTGACAACATCTATGTATTCGTCATCTTCTGGAGTAGGCTCTCCAGTAATGACTCCTGTTGCAATAAAGATATGTATTTTTTCATTTGTAAAACCTGGTGATGAAAAATAATCAAAAATATATTCCATTTTTTCAGCATCCAAGCCTGTCTCCTCTTTAAGTTCTCTTATTGCACACTCGGCAGGCTGCTCATTGATTTCTAACTTTCCTGCTGGTATCTCAAGTAGCACTGTTTCTGTAGCTTTTCTAAACTGTTTAACAAAAACTATTTCCTCTTCATTAGTAATTGGAACAATTGCTACAGCTCCAGGATGTTCAACTATTTCTCTTTTAGAGTATTTTTTATCAGGTAACTCAACTGTATCTATTCTTACAGATAGTATCTTGCCCTCGTATATTCTTTCACTTTTCATTGTTTTTTCCTCAAAAATCATAGCCACTTATCCTCCTTTATGGAATAAAAAATGAAAACTTTCATAATATTACTATATATTGAAAAGGGAGTTGTTTTAAATGATTAAGATTACAACTAAAAATAGACTTTTTTTAATTGGAAAAGCAGAAGAAATTATTGAAGCTATTGATGATATGCTAATTAAATATGGTGAAAATGCTACATTAGCAGATATCATTAATCATTCTCTAAGAACTTAACGCAAGTTTTGGCAACTGCACCTAACGTCAAGAAAAAAGTTTCATCATCATAATAGCCTCTACCCATAGTTTTTATATCAAGCTTATAGTGATTTAGCGCATTTAGTACATCTTTACCATTCTCAAAAATAACACTGTGTCTATTATTAATATCACTAGCTTTAATTTGTGAATTAATAAAATCAGCTTCATTTTTTTCAAGTAAAGGTAGTACTATATTAGTTCTTGTATTTGTAATTTTGTCCAATATTGTCATCGTATGATGGCTTATACCTTTATGCCTCTCCCTTTTATCTGCAAAGCTTAATCTCGGTACTGCAAGGCTTACTCCACCTAAATTATTGACAGCATCTATAATATAGCCTTGTTCAATGCCGCTAAATCCATATTGGGTGTCTGTACCTACTATTCCTGGTCCCATTGTAATTATTGTAACATCACTATTAGCTACAACTTTTGCTGCAATAATACCCGTATAAATATTGACACATTCAAAATCCCCTCCAAAAGCATGACCTACTGTAATCGTATTTTTTAATATGTCTTTATCTTTTAGTATCTTAACAGTTTTGCTAAAATACAAAGGTAATGCTCCAGCATCAGTCATAATATATGATATGTTTAAATCGGGCCTAAGCCATTTTATCGTAGCAGCAATTGGCGCTAGCATACTGTGAAGCGTTCCAATTATATAAAGTGAACCATTTAAGCTTTCAAATCGTTTAAATTCTTCGTGATATTCACTCTCCTGCTCTTCAGCTGCTAGGCATTTTATCTGTAAAGGTGTGTATCTTAGTTTCATAATATGGCCTAATTTCTCTGTAGCACTTTTTGATTTATTTTTATTATTATAAATTACAAAGTGATAACCCCCAGTTCCAAGGCCAAGTTCTATTGCTGTAGTGTTTAAAACCACTTTATCACCTATGTCTACTTGCCCTGTAATTCTATTATAGTTAACAGCTTTAGCACTTTCTCCTTCTATGTTTACAACAATCCACGTTACTTCATCATTAGATTCAATTATTTTTGTTACAATACCATTTTTGTATGATAACAGTTTAATTACCTCCTATTGTCTTCCCAGTTTATCAATATAACATAATAATCTATTATTATCAATAATTTCTGTTAGTGAATAGTATTCGGAAATAATATGGATAATAATCAAGAGAATCAAGCATAATATTTTTACCCATATAGGCTGAGTTCCAGCGCAAAATACGCCAAGGGTCATTCCCAATACATTAGAGCCAGTATCTCCCATCATAGATTTAGCTTTTAAATCATAAGGCATATAAATCGATACTATACCTAATAGGGAAATCATAATATAATTATATTTACTCATTTTCGAAGTAAGAATAAGTATTATTGACAATAATATAAAGACCTTGCCTGCTCTACCAGGCCTTAGATCAAAAAGATTTATCAAATTAGTAAATAAACCTATTATTAAAATATTTATGACTAACTCAATTACATTTACGGATATAATTAGAGAAACAAAAATAGCTGCAATTCCTCCAATGATAAGTTTTAAACCACCTGTCGTAAGTTTCATTTTCAATAATGAAGATATATGTCCTTTAAACCCTTTTATCTCTTTTTCTCCAATTAAATCATCTACTATTCCTATTATACCAATTAGTAGTATTGAAATTATGTAAGTATAAACATAAATCTCCTCGTTTCTACTGAATAATGAAAACATAAATATAACAAATGATTGCACTATAATGAATACTAATCCCATTCCTATAGGAATTTGTTGTTTTCTAAAGTTTAATGCGATACAATTATTAGTTAAAAGCATTTCGTAAATTAGAGGAATAGTGATGAAACCTAAAATTCCACTAGTTAAGAATGCTGCTATGTTTAAAGCTCTCATTTGCTCACCTTCTAAATGCTAAAATAATTAGAGTAATCAGAATATTAAAAAACTGTTTACCTCTGTGTATAAACCCTTCTAAATTTCTTTCTGTTTCTCTATGAGCCATTTGTACATCAACTTCTTTAATAGTAAAGCCTCTCCTTAATGTTTCTACTGTCATAGCTACTTCAACGCCAAATCTATTAGGTATGTAAGCAATACTATCAACTACTTCTCTGCTATAAACCCTTTGACCTGACAAAGTAGAAGTAATATTTTTGCCCGTGTAATAGTAAACACCTTTATTGGCTAATTTTTTCACTAAACCAAATCCTCCCTTTTTTTTAGGCTTTTGAAATCTGGCTATTATTACATCAGCTTCACGGTTAATAGCTGGAAGTATTAATTTCATAACTTCATCACTAGTTCTTCCTAAATCTCCATCTATCAAAACCAAATAATCAAAATTACTATTATTAATAGCTGTGCTAATAGCAAATCCTTTCCCTCTGTTTTTTTCCAGCCTTATAAAAGTAACATCTAATCTTTTAACTATTTCCTGAGTTCTATCTGTAGATCCATCATCCACAACTATTATCTCATCAATTATATCTATTTTTTTAATGTTCTCGATTGTGTTTTCAATAAAGCTTTCTTCATTATATACAGGTATTACTGCTACAACCTTAGACTTAAAATCATTCATAAATAACGCTCCTTATTACTCATTAATTATATCACCTAGATTTGGAACTAAACTTTCAGCACTAGGCTTTACTCCATAATTTCCCGGCCTTCCATCTATGGCTAACACTAGTGCTACTTTGCCCATAATTGTATCTACATTATCTACTGATGAAATTCTATTAGCTTTGTATTTATCTATGTATGAATAATCTACATTCTCTTTTTCTACTCCAATAACAGAAATATTGGCTTTTTTACTAATGCTAATTATTCTTTTATCAATAGCATCAAATCTTGTATCATCCTTTTCCTTTCTTCCCCCAGCTATAACTAAATAATCAATAGTTGTATTATAGTCTCCAGCGGCGTCAATTAGACCTTCTGTCTTAAATATTTCTATAGTTTTACCATCTTTACCAGTAATAATTTCTTGGGCAATTGAATCTATTGCTAATTTAGTAATATTATTATCTACATTACTGATACCACTTGCCTTTTCATATGACATTTTCAATAAATCCAAATCAGAATCAAAGCTGTTTTTTATGGTTGTTATTGATGTAACATCTGCTCCAGCAGACTCTAATGTCTGGCTTATCCCTTCATATATATAATCATCACTTGTTTCAATAATTGCTATTTTGATTCCAACTAATTTATCTTTTATTACATCACCATAAATTGCTCTATTGAACTCTTTTAGCATATTATTTTCTTCAGTTACCTTATTTATTTCCTCCTTAGTAGCTTTATTTTCTTTCTCTAAGTAATCAAATCTCTCTTCAAGCTTAGTTACTATATCTTCTTTCTGTGATATTAAAATATCCTGTGCATTAAACATAAACCCAATATATATTCCAATAGCCAGTGCTAAAAAAATTGAAACAACAGTTAAAACATAATATTTAATATTTGCTAACATTTAATAACCTCCTAGAAGCCAAATAGAATCCTTAATCTTATTTGAATTAGCCTGATTAATTCCTTCATTGGCGGAAATAAAAGAGTTAAAACTATAATTGGAATTAAGGCAGCAATCCCTAGACCAATGACATATTTTAACTTAAGATTACTTCTGTAGAGCATATTAACCCCTTTGGCGTCTACTAACTTTGAACCTACTTTTAATCTAACTAAAAATGTACTTGCCATTCCACTCCTACCCTTTTCTAAAAAATCAATCATGTTACTATGAGTCCCAACAGCTACTATTAATTTTACATTATTTGAATAGGCTAGCAAAAAAGCAATATCTTCACTTGTGCCAGCTGAAGGATATATCTTTGCTTCTAAGCCTAGGTTCTTTATTCTATCAAGACCAGGCGCTCTACCATCTTTATATGCATGTACAATTATCTCCTTGGATAATTGTAAACATTTATCGCTAACACTATCCATATCTCCAATTACAATGTCGGGAACATGGCCAAACTCTAATAAAGCATCTCCACCTCCATCTACCCCTATTAATACTGGTTTCATTTCACTTATATAATTCTGAATAGCTAATAAGTCTTTCTTATAGTCCTTTCCTCTGACAACTACCAAGGCATGCTTATTGGCCATTTTTGTTTTAATTTTGGGGATATTCCCTTTTTCTAATACTAACTCCTTTTCTTTCTTTGCATAATCAAGAGTATTTTCAATAAATTTGTCTAATTCTTTTTCCAAGTTTTTGTTGCCAATTTTTAGCAGCTCCCCAATTTTTTCAGAACTTAATTCTTCATAAGTTCCAATAACCTCGTCTCTATAAATTATTCTGTTATCTGTTAATTCTAGAGTATCTCCTTCATTAACAATATCAAATATTTCTTTATTTTCACTTTCTAGCAATATGATTCCTGAATCAATTAAAATAGAGGGGCCTTTATTAGGGTACTTCCCACTAATTGACATATTTATATTTAATACACATTTTACTTTAGATTCAACAAGGGAAATTGAAGCAATCTCATCAATATCTTTATGATCTATAATAGCAATATCCCCAGGCTTTAGCCTTTTTATAAGGTTTTTTGTTTTTCTATCTTTTTTTACTGTTCCCTTTATATACATTCTATATCCTCCAGAGAATAAGAATTTCATTTATTAGCACATAAAAAATATTATACACTTATTTTATCCAACTTCAATATATGAATACTTTTTTTGAATAAATATATTATTATTTTTTATATCATTTATGATAAGATTTATTATGATATATATGTTTTAAAAAATCTCTTTTTCAAATTATAAGAAAAAGAGATTTTTTAATTATGTAATTATAGTTGTTATTAAGATATCTTCTGCTCTAACCTTAGCTTATCTGCTACCATAGCTATAAATTCGCTGTTAGTTGGTTTTCCTTTGTCTGTGTTTACTGTATAACCAAATAAATTATTTATTGTATCTACTTTTCCTCTACTCCATGCAACTTCTATTGCGTGTCTAATAGCCCTTTCAACTCTACTTGGTGTAGTATTGAATTTTTTAGCGATGTTAGGATACAGTTCTTTTGTAACAGCACTTAATAATTCAAGGTTATCTACCACCATAGTTATTGCTTCTCTTAGATATAAATAACCCTTAATATGGGCTGGAACACCAATTTCATGTATTATATTGGTAATCTTAGCCTCAAGACTCTTGTATGAATTTGCTGTATTTATAAGACCAGTTGGAATTTCTATCTGTTTTCTTCTTTCAATAATTGCTGGTGTTGTACCTGTCACTTGCCTAATTCTTTTCATAAATATTTCAAAATCAAAAGGCTTCACTACATAATAGTCAGCTCCCAAATTTATGGCTCTTTGTGTAATCTTATCTTGTCCTACAGCAGATAAGACAATAACTTTAGGGAATTTATCCAACTCCATAGCATGAAGTTTTTCTAATACTCCTAAGCCATCTAAATGTGGCATAATTATGTCGAGAACTAATACATCTGGTTTTTTTTCATTAATTAGATCTAAAGCCTCTATTCCATCTTTTGCTACCCCCACTACCTCTACATCATCTTGTGTTGCTAAATAATCACTAAGAATACTACAAAAATCTTTGTTATCATCTGCAATTAATATACTAATTTTTTCACTTTTCATACAAAATTACCCCCCTGGAATCGATTTCCTTCTAAAGAATTATACATTTTAATAAATTCGACAAAAGTAATATATTTCCTTCTAACAATTCTTTTTTTTCTTTTATTTTTAATATTTTGATTTTTTTATCATAAAGAAAAGAGATATGGAAAATTTCCTTATCTCTTGTAGTTTGATTATTTGCCCTCGGCAAACTCAGAATTATTATTTACATATACTCCTGCTTCTTTAAGCATCCATTCTATATATATCCCATACCCTTTTGTTGGATCATTGACAAAAACATGTGTTACTGCTCCAACAATTTTTCCATTTTGTAATATAGGACTTCCACTCATTCCTTGTACTATTCCCCCAGTCTTACTTTTTAATCTGTCATCGGTTACTTTTATAACCATACTTTTAGATTGTGGAACATTTTGCTTCTCCAATTTTAATATTTCAACTTCATATTCTTCTACACTATCTCCTTCTATATTTGCAAGAATATGTGCTTTACCAATTTTTACTTCACTCTGGAATCCGATTGGTAATGCTTTTTTTTGTTTCAATATTTTTTCTTTATCATAAATTGTACCATATATACCAAAGGCGGTGTTATTTTCAATTTTACCTAATACATCTTCTGTATCAAAAAATATACCTCTTAACTCACCAGGACTACCTTTTTTACCTTGTTCAATAGATGATACTTTCGCTCGCATTATTTCTCCATTTTCAGCTTTCATTAAAGTGCCAGTATCAACGTCAGTTATAGCATGACCGAGTGCACCAAATTTCTTTGTATTTGGTTCATAAAATGTTAGGGTACCAATACCTGCGGTTTTATCTCTTACCCAAATACCTAATCTATAGCTATTATCCTGTTTGCTTTTAATCGGTATAACCTCTGAAATAAACTTAGTATTGTTTCTTTCTATTTCTATTTTTACCTTACTACTTTTTATATTATTTAAAAGCTGTATTACATGATTGGCATCTTTTATTTTTATTCCATTTATCATTGTTATTGAATCTCCAACTTTTATGCCGGCATTTTTTGCTGGATTATATATTTTACCATCTATTCCTGGTATCTCCGATGTTGCTACTACTAATACTCCTTTAGTATTCAACTTAACACCTATTGCCTCACCGCCTGGCACTACGTATGTTTGGTCAACAACGTTCACTTGAATATTTTTTACTGAAAAAATACCAAGAAATTTAAATTTTAGTTTCGCTATTCCATTATTAGTTGGCTCTAATTTATAAGCGTTTCTCAGACCAACATTAAGTCCTTCTTTATTGGAATTGTTAATTCTTACTATATCAATGGAGTCTTCTACTATTTCTAAAGAAAAGGGGAAAAATATATTTAGATTTTTGCTATCGCCTTTAATAATATCTATTTGGGAGGGAAATCTAACAATATTTAATATTTGAACTGTGTACATCAATATTGTTAGGAGCAAAGCAAAGTAAATCATTTTTCTATATCTTGGCATATTACGCAATCAAAATCACTCTCCCATTAACCTGTGACTTTAACTTCACCTCCAAAAAACACTAGTCTTCATAAACAGAAGACTAAATATTATTAATTAATTCTTTAAGATTAATGTGGCCTTTTTATTTCACATTTATTCGGAACAAATATTTATTAATATGTAAAGTAAAATCTTTATTTCCGTATTATAGGCTAATTAAGATTTATACCATGATTTAAAACTAGTGAACTTTTTTTGTATTAAGTTTACAGGGAATGAATATGAAAGAGTTTTATCCATTTTTAACAATAAAAAAACATCTACAATTATAGATGTTTTTTATCAGTTATTTTTTTTGACATTTCTATCATTTCCCTTGCATGCTGCTTTGTTGTTTCAGTTAAATCAACTCCGCCTAACAACCTAGATAATTCTTCTACCCTTTCGTCATAATTTAGTTTAATTACTTCAGTTAATGATTTATCGTCTACTATTTTTTTATTAATTAAATAATGGCTATCTGCAAGAGCAGCAATTTGTGGTAAATGTGTAATACAAATTACCTGATGATTTCTAGATATTTTAGATATTTTTTCTCCTACTATTTGAGCAGTTCTACCACTTATTCCAGTATCAATTTCATCAAAAATCAACGTAGGGATATTATCTATTTCCGCTAAAATACTCTTAAAAGCAAGCATTATTCTTGACATCTCACCGCCTGAAACTATTTTAGATAAGGATTTCAATGGCTCACTTGGGTTTGTTGAAATAAGAAACTCGATCTTATCTAAGCCGTTCTGGGTAAATTGTTCAAGCTTTTCAAGCTTAACTTTAAATTTAACTTTTGGCATATTTATTTCACTAAGTTCTTTTGTAATTTCATCTTCAAATTTTTTGGAAATGCATGTCCTTTCTTTAGTTAATTCCTGACATAGAATTTTCATATTAGCTTCATGGCTTTGCATTTTACTCTTTATTTCCTTTATCTCTTCTTCACAATTAAATAGAATATTTAAATCTTTGTTAACTTTCTCTCTGTATTCTAGTATTTCTTTTATTGTTTTACCGTATTTTCTTTTAAGTTTGTTTATTAAATCCAGTCTTTCATCAAAAAATTTTAATTTTTCTGGATCATATTCAATTTTATCTTGGTAATGACGTATTTCCCTAGCTAAATCTTGAAGCTGATAGATAATAGATTCTGCTATATTTGAAAAATTTAAAATACTATCAGTATGTTTAGAAATTTTATTTAAGCTGGCATAAATGTTGTTAAGTTCAGATAAAATAGATTTATTCCCATAGTAATCAGAATCTAGACAAGTTATAGCATCTGCTAAGGCTTTTATAATGCTCTCTGAATTTGAGAGTATATTGTATTCCGAAATTAATGACTCCTCTTCTCCATCTACAAGTCTAGCTTCATCTATTTCTTCAAGTTGAAACTTTAATAAGTCAATTTTTCTTTCCTTTTCCATCTCATCTTGACTTAAATTTTTAAGTATATTTTTTAAAACTTGCAAATTCTCATATTCTTTTTTAACTTTTTCCTTGAGTACAGTAATTTTTTCATCACCTAATGAATCAACAAAATCTAAGTGCTTATCACTTCTCAAGAGGGACTGATGATCATGTTGCCCATGTATATCAATTAATCTATTAGTTATGCTATTTAACATACTTAAAGTAACAGTTCGCCCATTTATTCTAGATGTACTTCGTCCAGTGTTAAAGATCTCTCTAGTAATAAGCAATGTACTATATTACTAAATTTGTATTACATATTCTTTTAATATTTCATCTATATCTTTTATGTATCCTATAAAGAACAATGCTTCGATAGTTGTTTTTTCATGTCCAGTTCTAACATATTCTTTATCGGCCCTACCCCCTAAAACTAAGGAAATAGCATCAATAATGATTGATTTTCCTGCACCTGTTTCTCCAGTTAATACGTTTAGTCCCTTATCAAAATCAACTCTCAATTTATCAATAATTGCAAAATTCTCAATATTTAATTCAAGGAGCATGTTAATCACCTCCTAGTTAACTAAGCAATTTAAGAAATATTTCTCTAATATCTTTAATCTTATCAATATTGCTAATTGCAATAAAAATAGTATCGTCACCAGCAATTGTTCCTGCTATCTCATCTATTCCCAATGAATCTACTGCAGAACCACATATTTGAGCAGCTCCCGGCAAGGTTTTTAAAACTAATAAATGTCCTGCCGTATCTACAGATACAATTGAATTTTTAAAAATTTTAATAAGCCTATCTGTTGTTCCCTCAACATTTTGCCCAATTACTGCATATTTATATTTTCCGCTTTTAGCTAATACCTTTACAAGTCTTAACTCTCTAATATCTCTTGAAACAGTGGCTTGAGTAACATCGATTCCTGTTTTTTTTAAATAATCTGCTAATTCTTCTTGAGTTTCTATTTCATAATTCTCAATAAGCTCTAATATCTTAGACTGTCTAGCGTATTTTTTCATTTTAACTATCCCCTTTTCCCTTGGTCTCCAAAAACCTAATAATAAAGGTTATATAGTATATTAGTATATGCAATTAGTTTTTGTCTCCATATCCCTAATGGCTATTATATCAAATGAAAAAACAAAAAAATAGACTGAAATCTACTCAGAAATAAAAAAATTTGTTAGTAAATAAACTTAAATAACTAGCTTAAAATACTATAATTCTTCATGAGATTCATTAACTATATTTTCTATTTGTCTATAGATATCAAATTCATCAATCTTGTTTTTTACTATATGAGCTAAGTACTCACGATTTCCTTCAGCTCCTTTAACTGGAGAAAAAGTTAATGCAGCAAAATTTAGTCCTATGGATAAACAAAAATCATATATTTCTTTTATAACTTCCTTATGTACCTTTATATCTCTTACTACACCTTTTTTCCCAACTTTTTCTCTTCCAGCCTCAAACTGTGGCTTTATCAATGCAATAATATCTACATCTTCTGTAGTAAGTTCTTTTATCTTGGGTAGAACAAGCTTCAAAGATATAAAAGATACGTCAATGCTTACTAGACTAGCTAACTCCCCTATATCATCTTTTTCCACATATCTAATATTAGTCCTATCCATTACTATAACTCTATTATCATTTCGAAGCTTCCAATCTAACTGTCCATAGCCTACATCGATAGCATAAACTTTCTTAACGCCATTCTTTAGCATACAATCAGTAAAGCCGCCAGTTGATGCACCAACATCAAATGCAACTTTATCTTTGATTTGTAATGAAAATGTATTCAAAGCTTTCTCAAGCTTTAATCCACCTCTGCTAACATAAGGAATAGGATTCCCCTTTACAACAATATTGCTTTCTATAGGCACTTTTGTACCAGATTTATCAATTCTTTCATCATCTACATAAACTAATCCTGCCATAATGTATTTCTTTGCTTTCTCTCTGCTATCAACAATTTTATTGTTAACAAGCAAAATGTCTATTCTTTCCTTCTCTATTTTCATCTAATCGCTCCTAAACTTACCCAATTTGCTCATGTATTCTATTTATTATTCCTTCTGTATCAATATTATATTGTTTAAATAATTCCTCTACACTACCATGTTCAATAAATTCATCAGGTAAAGCAATATTAAGTATTTCACCTTTGTACTTGTTTTCAACTAACAAATTGTTTATACAACTTCCAAACCCTCCAGACTTCACATTGTCCTCTAAAGTTACAATAAAAGAGTGTTCCTTGGCAATTTCAATTATTAATTTCTCATCCAGTGGCTTAACAAACCTGCCATTTATTATAGTAATATTTTTCCCTTGCTTGTTTAGTTCTTCAGCTACTTTGCAACTAACTTCTACCATTTTTCCAATTGCTATTAGAGCAATATCTTTACCTTTACTTAGTATCTCTGCCTTACCTAGCTCTATTTCTATTCTTGGGCTTTCCTCAACAATATCATAGCAGCCTCCTCTAGGATATCTTATAGCTAAAGGCCCATTATAATCTTTACTAAACTCGAGCATCTGAATAAACTCAGACTTATCTCTTGGTGCCATTATCGCTATGTTCGGAATATGAGATAGGTACGATAAATCAAATACCCCATGATGGGTTTCCCCATCACTTCCAACTAAACCTGCCCTATCAATAGCAAAAACTACAGGTAACTTTTGTATACAAACATCATGAAGAACTTGATCATAGCCTCTTTGTAAGAATGATGAGTAGACTACAAAATAAGGTTTCAATTTATTAGATGCAAGTCCAGCAGCTAGTGTAACCCCATGTTGTTCTGCTATACCTACGTCAAAAAATCTTTCCTTAAATTTTTCTTTATATTTACTAAGTCCTGTACCTTCAGGCATTGCCGCTGTAATAGCAACTACTCTCTTATCATTTTGTGCAAGATTAATCAATGTATCTCCTAAAACATCAGAATAGGAAGGCTGACTTGGTATATTAATCGGCTTACCTGTTTTAATTTCAAAAGGAGATGAGCCATGAAATTTATCAGGATTCTCTTCAGCTGGTTTGTAGCCTTTTCCTTTTTTTGTTATAACATGAACTAATACTGGACCTTTGACTTTTTTAGCTCTCTCTAGTTCTCTAACTATATCATTAATGTTATGCCCATCAATTGGCCCTAAATACTTAAAACCTAAATCTTCAAAGAACATTCCAGGCACGAGAAAATATTTAACGCTATCTTTTGCTCTTTCAGCTGTCTTAAACACTTGTTTTCCAATACCAGGAATGCTATTTAAAATTGTCTCAACATCCTCTTTCACTTTAAAGTAAGTAGGAGCAGTCCTAATTCTATTTAGGTATTGAGATAGTCCCCCAACGTTTTGAGAAATAGACATTTCATTGTCATTTAAAATCACTATTAGGTTAGTACCAGTGTAACCAGCGTGATTTAGAGCCTCAAAAGCCATCCCAGCCGTCATTGCTCCATCTCCAATTACACTGATTACATTATATTTTTCTCCTTTGATATCCCTTGATAATGCGTATCCCAATGCAGCAGAAATTGATGTAGAACTATGACCAGTTTCAAAAATATCATGAGGACTTTCTTTTCTCTTAGGGAAACCACTAATTCCCTTATATTTTCTTAAAGTATGGAACCTATCCTTTCTCCCAGTAAGAATTTTGTGTACATAAGATTGATGTCCAACATCCCAGATTATCTTATCATAATCACTATTAAAAACCTTATGTAATGCTATGGTTAATTCTACTACTCCAAGATTTGAAGCTAAATGTCCGCCATTTTTAGATACAACATCAATTATCAGTTCCCTAATATTTTCAGATAGAATGCATAATTCTTCATTGCTCATTGTTTTTAAAGCCCTCAAATCATCATATCTTGAAAGAATATTTTTCAATTCACACAACCTACTTTCATTTACACTTATTGTTTTTTAGCTCTGGCAATACATCTATTCTCAGTTTAGTATCTAGTATCATAATAATTTTTGCAGTCATATATATTATCTTATCAGATTTGTTAATAGCAAATTCTTTACCTATTGCTTTTCCACCAACAGTAAGAGAAGCTATAACTCCAGTCATTATAACACTTATTAGAGTTACCTTACTAAATCCATATTCACTAACTAACTTCATGACAATTATTGTTCCTGCAGCTCCACTAATTATTCCAGAGATATCTCCAATTACATCATTACAGAAGTTTGATACACGACCAGCATTTCTAACTAGCTTTACTGCATATTTTGCCTCTATTATTTTATTTGCTGCCATGGAATGAAAAGTTTTTTCATCAGAGGCCGTTACT
>CAZUFW010000005.1:32185-72125 GCA_964619895.1 uncultured Clostridia bacterium
CTGCAATTCCAATTATATCAAAAAAAACTCCAATAGTAATAACTAATATTAAACTTATAAATGCGAAAATAGTATTGAAGTTTCTAAGTATACTTTCTGATACTATACTTACACTTGTGGATAGAATAAAGGTCCATAATGTTATTATTAATACCCATCTAATATTGCTTCTTTTCATATTAGAATTATTTTTAACATTTTTTTTGTTTTTGTTAGACAAATTATACCCCCCATTTATTAAAACATACACATAACTATATATAGAAATAATGCTGATAGCCATAGCTATCAGCATTTGAGTGGTGGTATATTAAGTAAATTTTACGGCTTAAGGTCTAGCAGGATTTCCCAGATAAGAACTGTCTGTCGCCAGTACAGCGGTTTCCCTTTAATCCTACCTCTATATTGTCGCCAAAAATAGGGCTAGATTGCCACTTAGTCCGCACTGTAATCCTAAATATACCTCTCATAACGAGAACAGTCTAGGAGATTTCCTCTACAGTCATACTAGTTTCTAGCCTCTTTTGCAAAATAGGTTTCCATGACAAAGCCTATTTCCTATGGGCCCATAGAATCTAAAGCCACAACCATGTTCCGCCTATTTCACTCAAGGCAGGCTACGCTGCAAGTAGCTTGCACCACAATGCAGGTTAATCCCGTGCAATACAAAATTGTCCGAGTCTCCACGAGAGTAGGGTCATCGCCTGCATGCCATTGCAGATCGCCCCATCCCCCTTACTCCCAGAAACGACCCCCGACTGGGCGTCAGCAGCCGAAACCAGGAACTTCATCGATATGCCCTTTGACGGATTTTTAGCCCCGCCTTCAAAACTAGCTGTACTGACTAGAATACTGCACCACTCTAGACTAGAATAATTATAACATAGGCCATTTTCAATTTCAATTAATTAAGATTAATTAAACGCCTAATATTGCACTATATTATATTTAATTGAAATGGTGCACATTGTTTAGGACAGTATTTAAAATTTTTGTTACATCTTAACTCTTTCTATATGCTAAATAGTTTGCAAGCTCTTTAAAAAACAATGCTTCTTTTTCGTTAAAGGCTGAAAGTGACTTTACTGCCTCCTTATTTAGCCTTTCAATCTCATGTATTGAATTCTCCATACCATACAAACTTAAATAAGTAAGTTTATGATTTGATTCATCACTACCAGTATTTTTTCCTAATATTTTTTTGTCACCAATCTTATCTAAAATATCATCTCTAATCTGAAAGCACAAGCCTATTGCCTGTCCATACTTTCTTAGATTATCTATTTGTTCACTATTTGCTCCAGCTACTATTGCCCCTGAAACTATAGACGCTTCAATTAATGCAGATGTCTTATGATTGTGAATAAATGTAAGCTTATCTTTTTCTAAGATATCATCTTTAGACTTAATATCTACAGTCTGCCCTCCTATCATTCCGTATATACCAGCTGCTCTGCTTACCTCTCTAATAGCTAATATATGTCTCTCGTAGGTTTCATTAAGTGGAATGCCTCTTAGCATAGTTTCATAAGCCAAGTTTAGCAATCCATCCCCAGCTAGTATTGCAATATCCTCACCAAAGACCTTATGATTTGTTGGTTTTCCTCTTCTAAAATCATCATTGTCCATTGCAGGCAAGTCGTCGTGTACTAATGAATAAGTATGAATCATCTCAATTCCTAATGCTATTTCTATAGTCTCTTTATAGCTACCAGAAATTAATTCACTTGTCTTTAAAGTTAGAATCGGTCTTAAACGTTTCCCACCAGCAAATATGCTATATCTCATGGCTTCAAAAATCTTTTTTTGGAGTGAATCCTCATTTGGCATGACTTTTTCAAGTTCAGAATCAATAATACTTTTATAATTGGCTAGTTCTTCTGTTATATTCATAAATTCCTCCTACGAATTTGCATTAAAATTTAATTCCTTAATATCTTCATTACCATTATCCAAAATTATTTTAACTTTTCCCTCTACTGTATTTAACAAGTCATAGCAATACTTATATAGTTCTACGCCTTTACTAAACTCTGCCAACGAATTATCTAAGCTTAAGTTTCCATTTTCAAGCATAGATAAAATGTTCTCTAATTCAAGTAGAGCATCCTCAAAAGATAGATTTTGTTTTTTTCTAGCCAAAATATCACCATCTTTCATCATTATTATTTTCTATAATCTTAATTTTTGCTTTCCCATCACTAAGAGTTAAGTCTAGTACATCTCCTATGGATATTTCATTAGCAGACTTTATCACGTGTCCATCTTCATCTGTTGCAATAGAATATCCTCTGTGCAGAATGGAAAGAGGACTTAATGTATCTAACTTACTTCCTAAAAATTCTAGCTTACTTTTATTATTATTATAACTCTTATCCATTGCTTTCATTAAATCTTTTAAAATTATATCTAGTCTCTGTCTATTCTCGTTTAAGACATTAGAGGGATTCATTAGCATAAGTCTATCATATAAGTTTTTAAGGTCATTCTTTTTATCTCTTATTGACAAGTTAAAAAAGTTAATCAAACTTATTAAGTTTGTACTTAGTCTATAGTTCAAATCATTAACTTGTGGCACTGCAAGTTCTCCAGCAGCAGATGGAGTTGGCGCTCTAAGGTCAGCTACAAAATCAGCAATTGTAAAGTCCGTCTCATGACCTACAGCAGATATTATTGGCAATTTTGAGCTATAAATGGCTCTTGCAACTGTTTCATCATTGAAAGCCCATAATTCTTCAATACTGCCTCCTCCTCTACCAATGATAATTAAATCAATATCTTCTCTAGTATTAAAGTATTTAATAGCTTTGCATATCTCTATGGGAGCTCTTTCTCCTTGAACTAATACAGGATATAAAATTATATCAACAGACGGCATTCTTCTCCTTATAACTGATATTATATCCCTCACAGCTGCCCCAGTAGATGATGTTGCTACTCCGATTTTTTTTGGTAAATATCTTATACTTTTTTTATTTTCTGTGTCAAATAAGCCTTCCTTTTCAAGCTTTTTCTTAAGTCTTTCAAAAGCTTCAAATAGCTCTCCAACACCTTTTTTCTTTATATTCCTCACATATACTTGATATGTACCATCTCTTTCATATAATGAAATGTATCCATTGACAATAACATGCATTCCATCCTCAAGAGTAATAGGAATATGGTCTTTACCATTGTTAAAAAAAACACATCTTATTTTGCTTTTATCATCTTTAAGGGTGAAATACATATTTCCATTATAATGATTCTTAAAATTCGAAATTTCTCCTTCTATGCTTATATCATATAATAAAGGGTCTCCCAATAGTATCCTTTTAATATATTGAGTTATCTCACTTACTTTAAATGGTCTTAATTCCATTCTATAATCCCCCAAAAGATTTTTCTCCATCTTTGATAGCTCCAAGAAAAGCTGTGCCAATTGCGTTATCTGTACAATAACTTGTTATTGGGAAATAAACATTTCCTAGCCTAGATTTATGAATTTTCTCATATAAAATTTCTCTCAATAAAGTACTTGCTGCCACTCCTCCAACAATCAATACATTATTTATATCATATAATTTTATTGCCTCAATGACAACATTTGCTAATGAATTAGCAATACAATTGATAACGCTATTAGATATATCATTTTTACTGAATAGATTATCTTCAATTAATCTGTAAAAAAATGTTTCCGCACCTGAAAAATTAATCCATGTTTTATCAGTATTAATAGGTATTTTCTTATGAACAATAAGTCCATTCTGTGACAATGTATCTATTTCTTTTCCACAGGGAAAAATCAAGCCTAATTTAACACCTACTCTATCAATAAGCTGGCCAGCACTAATATCTTTTGTTCCACCAACAATTTTGACATTATAATTTATCTTACTGTCTTCTACATATAGTAATTCTGTAGTTCCACCTGAAATATGAACTGCTAGAAAACGTCTTGAATAATCCATATTGCTGCCTAGTATTCCAGCTGCAATATGACCCTCTTGATGACTAAATTCTTTATACTCTGCTTTCAAAATTTTAGATATAATAAAAGCCTGTCCTTGGGATACTTTGAAAACAGGCATGTATGATTCTTTACTATTTCTAGGCTTGGCACTAGCTGATACAGTTTTTATTTTAGATACGTCTATTTCATTAGATAATTCATCAATAATTTTGGGGATATTATTAATATGCTGAAAAACTGCCTCTTGCTGTCGCAGTCCTCTGTCTCCATGTTTTACTTTTAATATATTTCTACTATCAAATATCACATTGTGATCTTCATCAATTACAGCAACAGACGTAGTATATGCACTAGTATCTATCCCCATATAATATCTACTCATCTAAATCCTTCCCATCCCTGACAACAGATCCTAATAGTCCATTAATAAATTTACTAGATTCACTTGTACTATATTTTTTACTTATATCAATAGCCTCATTAATTGAAACTTCGACCGGGATGTCCTTCCTAAATAATATTTCATAAATTGCAATTCTTAGAATAGATAAATCCACTTTAGGTATTCTATTGATTTTCCAACCTAAAGCATATTTTTCTATTTTTTTATCTATAGTTTCTAGGTTATTATTTACTTGATTAATTGTATGAATGATATATTCCTTCTCATCATCAGTAAATTCATTATTGTCAAAAAATACATTAATGGACTCAGTAGAAAAATCATTATTCATCTCCATCTGAAACAGCAGCTTCATTGCTGACTCTCTTGCTAGCTTTCTTCCCATAGCTAACCTCCTTCTACTTTAGTTAAATTAACCCTCTGAAAAATCAGAGGGCTTTAAATCTTTTTATTATTATATCAGTTATTCTTCCTTCTGTTCCTTTTCAATATTCACACCCTGAATATTAATGTTCACCTCTACTACATTTAATCCTGTCATAGTTTCAACAGCGTTCTTAACACTTTCTTGTATTTCCCAAGCCACCTCTGGTATCTTAGCGCCGTATTCAACTATTATGTATAAACTAATATTAACTTCTTTTTCTTTAACTTCAACTTTAACTCCTTTGGAGAAGTTTTTCCTTCCCAGCATTTCAGATATTCCACCAGCAATGCCACCACTCATTCCAGCTACACCTTTTACTTCTGTTGCAGCTAAACTAGCAATAATACCTACTACTTCATCTGAAATTTTTATCTGTCCATAGTCTATTATCTCATCTTTATTTTCTAAGTTATTTGACAAACATTTCACCCCCAGCTTCACTTTAGAACTTACATAATATATTATATCAAAAGGTAACGATGTTTACAAACATTACTAAAACTTTTTCATGATAGTAATATTTCCTGCTTCAATGTTAGTTTCATTTTTTACAATTTCAAATATTTTAACCACATCTTGTTCCGTTAATTCATTTGTTGAGACAACTACTCTAGCGCTATTTTCGCTTAGAAATACAAGAGCGTCCTCAAAGCCTTTAGCTTTTATTAAACCTTCAATACTTAACTCTAACTCTGCAACTTGTCCTAAACTAATTATTTCATTTTGTGCCCTGGCTCTTACATCATCACTAGTATTCTTATTATTAATTATTTCATATAGCCTATCGATTAATGTAGCTCTTAGCTTATCTCTAGATAATCTATGCTCAATAAAATAATTGCTGCTATTAAAACTCTCTTCCTTAGTTATTACATTTTTTATATTCTCATTTGTGTCCCCCTTTAAATCATTTATCTCATCACTTTTACTATCTACAATTTCAATATCTTCACTAGTATTCACGTCCTCTGAAGATATTTCAACTTTGTCATCCTCCATTGTTTTGCTAAGTTCCATAAGTAGATTTTCCTCATGCCTTTGATAGTCACTTGAGGATTGCATTAAGGATTTTTTTGTTAGCTCATGATTTACATATCCAACAACTACTAAAAGACAGATAAGTGAAACAATAAAAGCTGTTTTTTTCTTAATATACATATAACTCCCCCCTAATTACTAGAATAAACCTCTACTTTGTTTCCTGAAATGCCTAATACTGTCTTTACTGCAGAATAAAGCTTTTCCTTTATTGCTATATCTTCTGCCCCTTCGGCAACAACAATAACACCTTTTACTCTTGGTTTTGTCTCTTTTATTATCATCAATGAGTCACCACTTCCTCCAATAACAATTTGCTGTGAAAAATCTTCTCTTGTAATTTCCCTTGTTCCACCTTGAGCATCTTTTTCATCTGTTCTTTCAGTTGTCTGAGTAGTATTAAATACAGGAACTTTTTCTTCTGTATCTTCGAAGGTTATCATTACATGGACATCTCCTACGCCTTTTATTTTCTTTAAAATTTCCTCGAGTTTTGATTCAATACTACTAGCGTAGTTTTCTTCCATTAAATTCGTTTCGTGCCTTTCTCTTAGTTCATTATCATTTTCATTGGAAATGAACTTACCATTGTTAGTTTTGTCCGATAAAATAAAATTTGATAATAACAAAACGATTGCCCCAGCAAATAATAAAATAATTAAGTTTGATGTAGTTTTTTTCTGATTTTTAGGACTGAAAATTTCTTTTAATTTCTCTAACACTCATCTCATCCCCCTTGTTTTACTCTAAGTTTTTAAAATTACTATAATTTTATCCTTCGGCACTTTATAAAAAGATGAAATAGATTCTATTATACTCTCAAATCCAGGTAAACTTACTTTATTGCTGCTAGATAAGCTAGATTTTCCTGTATTTATGGCAATTTTCTCTATCTCATCAATTTTGATATTATACTTATCATTACTTTTGTCATTATTTACTCCCAAATATACCTGAATGCCGGTAATTTTCCCAAAATCATCACTTTCAATATTTTCTTCTATGGAAACACTTACTTTAATAGAATTAAAGTCTTCTTCTTTTTTTACCAATTCTACTATTTCCTTTTCAAGTTTCTTCTTATATACTTCTGTTATTTGTCTATTCTGAGATTTAATGTACTCTGAGCTGTTATCTGTTTTTAAAGAATTGTAATTTTTTATGTTTAAGAAAACTTCTCTTTCTATATTTATTTCACTAGACATTAGTTTTATGATTGGATTTATTAAAACAATTATTATTAAAAGTCCAAGAACCATGTTTATGTATCTTTTCATATTACTTGTTGGTAACAAAATCTCTATAAAAGCAATAAAAAAAATAACTACTACAATATTTATAACCCAAGTTTTTAAAAATTCAGTCATAACATCACCTTTTACCTTAACATTACAGTAGCATTTCCAGCACCAATAATAATAGTTACGGCAATAAAAAACATTACTCCCACTGAAGTAACAGTTGCCAACAGCATTATTAAAGATTTACTAATTTCATTTAAGCTATCAGCTATTTTACTGTTTGTAATGGGCTCTATTAATGCACCTGCAATTTTATAAATAAATATTAATGAGAGTATTTTTATAATTGGTATAATACATATGAAAAACAAAGAAATCATTCCTATAGCTCCCACAGCATTTTTTAAAACCATAGAACACCCTACTACTGTTTCCATAACATCTGATAAGAATTTTCCAACTATAGGTACAAACTTATCTACTGCAAATTTAGCAGTCCTTATTGTTACCCCATCAACCTTAGCTGTCATAGTGCCTTGTATAGATATGATTCCTATGAAGATAGTAAGAGAAATACCCACAATAGCAGTGGATACTTGTCGTATAAGGCTTGAAATTTTTGTTATTTGGATTCTTGAAGATATTTTGCATATTATTCCTACTACAGTAGCATAAAAGACAAGGGGCAATATTATATCTTTCATCAATGTGCTTATTACACTAACTGCACCTAAAATAATGGGCTTAAATAGTGAAGAAGTTGTTATTCCTCCAACTGCAACAAGTAAAGTCAAAAGTATTGGTAAAAGAACTTGCATCAGAATTACCATATCATTTATGGCTTTCCATGTTATCTCCATAGCTATGACAAAACTTTTTATTGATAGAGATATGAGTATTAAGTAACAAACGTAAAATGCAACTTCCCCTACACTATCTCTTTCAAAAGCACTTTGTATATTAGTAAATAATGAGCATATTATTCCTAGAATTAATAGCTTAGCAAGTAACTCTGAATTTGCAGTAACCTCTCTAAATATTAACCTAAAAACACCTGCTAATATTTTTTCACCCTCAAGAACCTTTTTGCCTTTTATGAGTGAAGTCATAAATTCTTTTAGATCAATTCTAGGCAACATTTCTTCAGTTGTATTATTTATTTCTCTAACTAAATGCTCTAGTTCATCTATTTTTAAGTCTTCTATCTGTTTTTCAATTAATTGATCTAGGCTTAAAATATCTCCATCATCTGCAAATACTTTTGAAGTAGAAAGTAATATTGCTATAATTGATAATATTAATAATACTATTATCTTTTTCATTTTGTTCTCACCTTATGGTATAATTTTTATGATTAAATCTAATAGTGAAGTTAGTACTGGAACTGCTAAAACCATTATTAGTACTTTGCCAGCTAGTTCAATTTTTGAGGCAATTGCGCCTTCTCCTGCATCTCTTGCAATTTGTGCTCCAAATTCAGCTATGTAGGCAACCCCTATTACTTTAAGTATTGTTGAAAAATACAGCAAATCCATATCTATTCTTTTAGCAAGATTATTCATTACTTCTACTACGTAATCTAATTTACTTATTACAAAAATAAATATCAATAAACCAGTTACTATACTTACTTGAAGTGCAAATTCAGGTTTTTGTTGTTTTAATACTACTGACAAAATTGTAGCTATTATTCCAATGCCAACAATCTGAATTATTTCCATTTCAAATCCCCTCATCAATATAATTGAAAAATAGTCTTTACGCTATCAAAAAGCTTGCTAATAAGGTTAAGTACCATAGTAAGTACTATTACTACACCTGCTAAAGTTACTATATAGGCATATTCTTCTTTTCCTACCTTCGCTAGGACAGTATGAAGTATACCTACCACAATGCCAATTCCTGCGATTTTAAAGATTAAATCTACATTCATAAATATCCCCTTTCTAATATAGAGCTAGCACTATACCAAATCCTATTAAAACACCTAAGCTTTTATACATCTTTCCATTCTTAGCTTTTTCTTCTTCTGCTTCTCTTTGCTGGTTTTTAAGCTGTAGTGAAATTACCTTAAAATGTTTTTCTTGGTCTATTCTATTAGATATTCCTAAACTACGTCCAAAGGATAAAATTATTGCTATATCCTCTTCTTTAAAACAAAGAC
Organism: uncultured Clostridia bacterium; assembly: GCA_964619895.1. Classification (GTDB taxonomy): domain Bacteria; phylum Bacillota; class Clostridia; order Tissierellales; family Proteiniboraceae; genus Proteiniborus. The sequence continues at coordinate 41,414 of CAZUFW010000005.1, forward strand.
ATTCCCTTAGCTCTAAAACTACACTTAGGAAACCATCATATACATTTGAATTCTTATTATTTATCAAATGTTTTCTTATGTCATTAAAGATATAGGATACTTTTTTATTTCCTTTATTGTATACTTCTTTAAGGGCCTCCGGTAAAGGATTTGCAGCATACATAATCTCAGTTTCAAGAATTTGAATACAGTGCTGAAAGTTAATAAGGTTATCTAGTCTCTCAGCATAAAGCCTGCTATGATAAAATCCCAATGTTGAAGAAGCTAGGATTATAATAAGACTTCCAATTGATTTAATTAAAAACATATAATTTCTCCCTTTCAGTTTTTACCTTATTACTGATTTAAAGCTTATTCCATCCACTATGTCTTGTATGGTTCCAACTCCATTAGTGTTGTCAATTAAAATTATCCTTTCAAAAACTTTCTCTGTTATAACATCTCTAAGTTTTGGTTTACTCAAAATATCGTTTATTCCATCTCCATGAACTGTTGAAATTATTTTGACACCGGCTCTCATTGCTTCGTGTATGGCCTTAATATCTTTTTCATCGCCTATTTCATCTGTAGCAATCACATTAGGTGACATAGATCTTAGAAGAAGCATTATACCTTCATGTTTTCTACAGCTATCTATAATATCTGTTCTTATACCAACATCATTTTGCGGACAACCTTTATAAGTTCCGCCAAGTTCTGATCTCTCATCTACTACACCAACCTTTATTCCATGAAAATTGCAACTACTTACTCCATTGCTGATATTTCTTATAATATCTCTTAATAAAGTTGTTTTGCCACACTGGGGAGGAGATACTAACAAGGTGTTGTAAATTGTATTTGGCTTTTTGATAATATATTTAATAATATTGTTTGAAACCCCTATTATTTCCTTAGCAATTCTTATGTTTAACGAAGAAATATCCCTCATGGTTTCTAAACCATTAATCCCATAAACTGCCTTACCTGTAACTCCAACTCTATGTCCTCCTCTTACTGTAACAAAACCATTTTTTAACTCTTCCTCAATTGAATAGATGGAATAACTGCTAATAAGTTGAAAAGTCTTTAATATATGCTTATATGTAATATTTACACAGTTAATAGGTTCAAGTGCTAATGTGCCATTTGTAGAGACATAGTAATCACTATTATCAAGACATAGCATAAGAGGTTTTCCATTTCGTAACCTTATTTCTTCTACTTTTTCAATTTCATTTCTAGATAGCTTTGACAAAATATTGGTCAATTCAGGGTCTATGTAATTTAACACCTCATAATATGCATTAGTTTTATCATAATATGCCAGTTTGTTAAAGTTATTATTATTTTGCATAGCCATAACCTGTCCCCCCTTTTATATATAATTATGATGAGCATTAAATAATATGCTAAAACAAATAAAAAAAACCTGGTGTATTTACACCAGGTTTAAAAATACTATTCACAATCACATTCACTATCACAATCGCATTCGCATGATATTAGTCTTTCACAGTTTGGGCATTCTACTTTCCCATCATCTGATATTAGTTCTGAATCTAAATATACGACTTCATTACAGTAAGGACATTCAACTTCAATGTAATCTACATCATCCTCATCGTCAAATTCATCATCAAAATCTCCAAAAACTTCTTCTTCTACATCTGCTAAATCCTCGTCGATAAAATCAACATATTCATTTAATTCCTCTTGCTCTTCATTTAAATCTGAAATTACGTCGGCGAAATCTTCTAGTGCATCAATTATATGTACCAAAAGTTTGCCTTCCTTACTTTTTTCCTCAATTTCTAACCCCTCAGCTAAACCTCTTAGATATGCTACTTTCTCATATAAGTATTCCATAACTAACCTCCCTTTCAAATCTTATTCATTTAATATTGTTGCCTAAACTCTTGATAAATACTCATCTGTTCTTGTATCAATTTTAATTTTATCTCCAATGTTAATAAATAATGGTACTGAAATTGTTGCACCAGTTTCTACAGTTGCAGGTTTTGTAGCTCCTGTAGCTGTGTCTCCTTTTACTCCAGGCTCAGTATGCGTAACTACTAATTCTACAAAGTTAGGAGCTTGGACATCAAAAGCTTTTCCTTTATAAAATCTTACTAGTGTAGTATCATTCTCCTTAATATACTTTACGGCATCCTCAACCTGATCATAATTGAAAGGTACCTGCTCATATGTCTCAGTATCCATAAAATAATATAATTCTCCATCATTATAAAGGTATTGCATTTCCTTAGTTTCAATATGAGCCTTTGGAAATTTGTCTGTAGGGTTGAAAGTAGTTTCTTTTTGTGCTCCTGTTATAATATTTTTAATTTTAGTCCTTACAAAAGCTGCACCTTTTCCAGGCTTAACGTGTTGGAAATCAACTACTTGATAAATATCCCCATCCATTTCGAATGTAACGCCTTTTTTAAAATCATTTGCTGAAATCATATTTTAACCTCCTACTTCAAGTTTATAATAGTTGTACATTAAGTCCAAAAAACGTATAATCAGCATCTAATACTTATTATTAACTAGAAGCTATTCTTTATAACAGTTTAATATAGACTTTATTTTTAATTTTATGTACCTTTTATAGATTTTAACTATTTTCTATACTATAATACCACAATTCTCTATCTTTGAATAGAAAAAACTAATTATTTAAAATCAATTTTATTTACTATATTTATTCAAATTCATGACGAGGTTTATTAGCTACTACTTCTATTGCTTTAGTTATCTCTCTAATAATATCAACCTCATATTGTGCTTCCATTTCTTTAACCTTTGTAAACAATTTGCCTTTTTCGGTTACTGTATATTGTGGTGGTAAATTATTTAATGCCAAAGCAGCAATATCTAATTTGCATTTTGTGCACTTGCATATGTTATTATACTTGTCTAATACTTGATCTAATAGTCTAAACACCGCATCTTCCATATAGTTATATAAATTCAATTTATATTCCCCCTTTTAGGAATTGTATTATTATAAATAATTCTACTTATTTTTGTTATATCCTTTAAAGATCTCATTTTTCAATAATATTCTGCCTGTAGCAGGTACTATTGTAATTTCACAATATTTATTTACTCTATCATCAAATATAGTTATAGTACCACCTCCATATGTAGGAGCTCCATTATAACCAAAAATAATATCTCCTCCTTTAAAATTTTCTGTATATGTTATTTTAAAGTCTTTTTCAAGTTTTACTATTTTTAATACCCTTACATTTTCTATAACTTTATACTGATTCTTTTCTAAAGATATTTTAAGATTTTTTCCTTCAACCATTTTCATACATCTGACATTTCGAATATCATCCCTTAGCATTCTGCTGCTTGTCATTAAATGATAATCCCGCCTCTCTATTTTGGGGATGACAATAGATAAAGAAAGAGCAATAATTGAAATAACTAATAAAAGTTCTATTAATGTCATTCCACTATTTTTTTTTTCTTTATCATTCTTATTTACCTCCGTTGGTAGTTTCTAAAAAACAATTGAGTTTTAAAAGACTTTTTTTGACCATTTAGATTAAAAGAAAGGCTAATTGATAGTCCTCTAGCTTCTGTGTAATTTTTGTCTGATGGAATAGGTACTACTTCAATCTTTTCTATGTAATTGCCTGCCTCTACTGTTGCAGTACCAGATAATCCTATACCGTATTTCAAATTATAAGTGCTGCTATCAGTATCCTTGTTTAGTTGAAAAATATAGCCTTTATCAGTTGCCTCCGGATAGTTTTTAAAAATAATCTTCTTAATATTAACTTTTTCACTAGTATCATGTTTAGTGTTACCATTCGTATCTTGGAGATATATTATGCCACAAGATTCCATGATTTTTTCCTCTAAAAAGCCAATAATAAACTGGCCCTGTTGTTGAATTTCAATATCTTTATCGTTACTATGAAATATGGCTATACTAGAGGCTAAGAGTGATAATATTATTGAAATGATAATACCAGTTAATGCTAAGGCTATTATTATCTCTATCAATGTAAATCCTTTATTAAATCTATTTAATATAGAATTCAACATCATTATCTACCTTTCTATTTTCCATTCAATGATTTTAATAATATCTCCTATAATAAAGTCGTCAGATAAAAAACAGCTATCATATTTAGGTATATCTATTCTGTATTTCATAAATATCTCTTTCTTTATGTTTCCTCTAATATACGTTGACTTTACTTCTATTAAAAAATAGTCTTTAAATTCAGTTAGCTTTGGATCAATTTTAGGATAACCATCAGCATATGTTACATAAAGACTATTCTTCTTTAATAATGCTGTTAGACTATCATTTGGGCTAATATCTTTACACGTACCCTTTATAAAATTCTTAAAAGCAGTACTAAAAATCGTATTTATTTGCTCTTCTTTAGTATCACCATTTAAACTATACTGTGTGTTTTGTATGCTTTCTTTATTATATATCTCTAATGCTTCAAATTCTTCTACTTTTGATATGGCATAAGTAACAGCTTCACCAACAAAATCATTTGCTAAAGCATATGCTTCTTCTATACCTGCTTCTGCAAGGTAAAATGTTTTCTTTACCTCACTATTTAGATTCTTCATTTTATAATTTGTTACAGCAAGAGATAATGCCATTGTACCTATTAAAACAATTACCGATATTGTAAGTAATAAAATCACAAGCACTGAACCATTGCAGTCATGTTTTATTTTCCTCAATTTAAAACACTCCTACTGAGTAACTATCTTATATCCTTCCAACCTTTCAAAGACTTCCCCATCTATTGATACTTCAATAATAATCTTATAAAATTTAGATTTGTATTTATTAATTTCTACAATATCTACAACTATTTTGGTATTTTCGAAAATATCAATAGTGAGTTCAGAAATAATAGAATCAGAAGCTTTGATATTTTCCATATAGCTTTGTGCTAATAGTGTTGCATGGTATTTAAGTTCAGATTTTTTATTTATTTTACTTGTATTAATTAATAAGGGAGAAATTGAAATCATTGTAATTCCCAATATTGCTAAAGTAAAAAGCAGTTCTATAAACGAAAGACCTGAACTATTTTTCAATCTCTTAATCATACCTTATACCCCAAAAACACAATACTTTTTTTGTAAATTCCCAACACATTTTTTTCTAATATATTTAATAAATTTATTCACCATATTTCGCAAAAAACCTTTATTTTTTCCAAAGTTTTTAAAATTTAATATTATTATGCAGAATAATAAAAAACGGCATATCAATTTAGTTAGATATGCCAAACTAGCTTAACTTAATATTTCCATTCGTTTAGTAAAAATATCATATATACTGCCTCTGCCCTAGTTATGGTGTTATCCATAGAATCATTACTTTTACTTCGTGTATCTTTATACTTTATCATATTACTAGATACATTAGCCCAATAAAAGCTATTATCTCCAGTCAACTTTCTCATAATACTTTCCATTTGCTTATAAGAAACCTTATTATATAAGTTAAATGTATTATCTGAATATATGTCCATATAACCTTGCTTTAAAGCATAGGCAACTAAGCTTTTATAGCCTCCTAGGCTTTCATAATCCCTTAATTTTTCTAGTTCTTTAATGTTTGTATCAAGCCCATTTAAATTCCAACCATATACTGAGTTTAAAAGCACTAGCAACTCTCCTCTAGATATAGGTGAATTCGGTCTAAAAGTATTATCGGCATAAAGGCCTACTAAGCCTCTTCTTACATAAGTATTTATTTCATCCTTTGCCCAATGCCCTCTTATATCTTTTATGGTTTTAACACTATTATCTACAAAAACAGCGTATATACCACTATTATAATTTAAAGAACTAGGTCTAACATAAGTAGTTATTTTATTATCAGATATCTTGCTTGGTAAGTAAACCCAATTATTATTTGTATACTTGTAAATCCCACCATTTTGTGTACCGTAATACTCAAAGTTTAACTCTATTTGCTTTGAGTTGTCAAATTGATATGAAAGGTTACTGACTTTTACTGTATATATGTCTGAAGCTTTAATTAACTTTTCTTTTGAAGATAAATACGAACTTGAAAGCCCATCCAAGGATATAGTAACATCATTATAGTACGTGCCTTTAGTTATTTTAATAGCGACTCTTTTATCTGAAGTTGAAATTTCTCCACCACTAATTGGAATTATTTTAGTTTCTACCTTTGTTAGCGAACTGTTATGATTAATATCTTGATATGTTTTTATATATCCTTCAGTAAGGCCCTCATTAAAACCACTTATAAATCCTTCTCTATATTTTTCGGTTTCTAAGTAAAGATTAAATTCATTAATAATTTCCAAATCGTATGGTTTATGCCTAATTATATTGTTTGACTGTCCAAGAAAAAAATCCATTTGAGCAAAGCCTTCGCCTCTTTTAAGTCCAGTCTCTACACCATGTTTGTATCCATTTTCATAAGTAATATCATTAACCTTAGAATTTGAACTTCTAAAAGAATCATTGTATTTTTCTTCAAAAGCATAGTTAAATGATGAAACAAATGCCTCTAGATATTCCTTATTATCATGGTTTAAAGAAAAATCACTAATTATTCTGGCCCTAGAAGGCAAATTTCTTTCCCAATCACTACTTTTTCCTGAGAAAAAGTCCTTTTTTCCATATATATCTCCAAGTAACCTCCCAAAATGCTCTCCATCTTTGCTTCCTTGTTCAAAAGAAGCTTCAAATGGCTCAAACTTAGCCTTTCTATATCCTTCTTCATATCCTTCTTTAAAGCTTTTGTTAAAAGCATCTATAAAAGTAGTTCTATATTCGTTGGTTTCCTTCTTCAAATCAAAACTATCTACAATATTTGAATTTGAAGGTGCTGAACTAGACCATCTATTGGGCTTCCCATTATAATAATCTCTCTGTCCATAAGCTTCTCCCACTGCAGTTCCAAGACTTTCAGCATATGTTGTTCCTCTATTCTTTTCATTATCTTTATCATTTTCATTAGATTTCTTATATGTTATATTGTAGCCTTCTTTAAACCCGTCCTCATAACCATCTATAAAAGAATTCTTATATCTAGTGCTTTCATTTTTTAAATTATACATTTTAATTATTTCATCATTGCTAGGCATTTCTCTAAGATAATTCTTACTTCTATTTCTCGACATATCTTCTTCAGCTTTTTCTATACCGTCTAACCAGCCTTCAGAATAACCGTCCTTATATCCTTCGTCTGTTGATGCTGAATATGATACAGTGCTAGAAATAAAAGCTAGTGTTGTTAAGACTACTATAAGAATGGAAATGCGTCTATTATATTTTTTCAAAATCATCACCCCACGGACATTATTTTGGTATAACTAGTATTTGACCGGCTTCAAGAACACTGTTTATATCAAGACCATTTTGTTTCATTATAGTGCTATATTTAGATTTTGCACCATAGAACTTCTCGCTTATAGATTCTAATGTATCTCCATATTCAACTACATAAAATATATATGCCTTATCTATTTTTTCCCCTTCATTTTCCTTTGGCGGATATGTTAACTCTATATTATCAAAAAGCATTACACCATAGTCATCTCTATTAGCTCCTAGCTCTAGGTATATTCTGTCTAATTTCAATGGGTATAACTTTATATCCTGAGGTGCTTTTGCTTCTATATACTCCCATCCCATCCAATTAACGCCCCTAGCAAGTTCTAAATCTACCTCTTTTCCTTCCTGATCATGAAATCTAAGACCCAGGGCTACTGGAGAATATCCATAGGAATGTGCCCATATGCCTATAGAAAAAGGTGGATATTTTATCACAATATCTTTATCATCTAATGCAACATATGCTCTTTCTTCTTTATTATCTGTAGATATGAAGTATTCTGTTCTTAAACTATACTTGCCCTCCTTTGAGTTTTTAAACTTAGAAACTTTACCTGTAACACTAGGACTAGATGCCATAAAGTACAGGTCTCCACCTTCAAAGTTCTCTAATATAATTCCTTTTTCTGTCTCTATATTAATTCCTTCAGTGCTATTAATATCTTCCTCTGATTTCTCTTTATATCCATCATAAGGCTTAAAGGGATCTTCCTTAATTACTTTTTGAACCTCTGCATTGTAGGATGAGTCTCTGTTGCTTTCTATAATTCCGTCATAACTATAAGTGTTTAGGCTTATCTGTCCATTTATTGTACCATCATCATTTTTAGATAAACTTATCTGATTTACTAAAAACCGTTTTGGAGATGTTCTTATATGAGATAAAAATGTTCCAAGATCTCCATAGTTTCCTTCAAAAGGTATTGTTATTACAAGATACCTTGTCTCTATGCCGTTTAGCATAGCATTGTCTGGTTCACTAAAGTAAACTCCTGGAATGCTCAACTTGTTATGATCTATGATCTGGTTTAAGGTATACATTATTTCAGGTTGATATATAGTGGAAAAATGCTTTTCCGTAATATCTTTTATGTCACTACTTAATTGATTCCATTTATCAGTAATTGTTTTGTCCCTAGTAAGTATATTATCTATCTTAAATAATTCATTATTATAACTATCCTTCTCTTGTTTCAATTCAGCTAGTTTATCGGCCTGTGTTGAAAAAGCAAATTTATAAAACAGCCAATATAAAATAACTACGAGCAATAAAATAAGCAAATTCTTTTCTTTTTTACTGATATTAATTCTCTCTCTCCAAAAATTTCTAGTTATTATCTTGGTGTCCATTTTCCATCGCCTCCCTAGGAATTATGTTAATGCTAAAGCTATAATAATCCTTATCAAAGGAAATGGCTGGAATAAATATATCATCAAAATAATCTATTTCACATAGTCTATATTCAAAATCTGAAATAGACTTTTTGTCTTTTGCTATACCTTCTATAGATATTAAATTAGGATTAAAAATCATAGAATTTAAAAATACAGTTTCAGGTACTCTAGCTGTGATAGCATCTAATAATTTCTCGTTTATTAAATCGGTAGAATTTATGGAATCATCTAGTTTTTTTAATTTATTAAATCTATCTGTAAATTCACTAACTTCTTTCTCCTTTTCTAGAATTTCATTAATCTTACTGTTGGATTTTCTAATTTCTACTTCCTGTTTTAATGTTGATACTTCTTTATTTAGTCTATTTATTTTTATAAAATTAAAAAAAGTATAAATTAACATAGCCATAATAAAAAATATAGCTAAGCCATATGAGATAATATCTTTATCTAGTTTTTTTTCATTTTTCTTATGATAAGATTCAAAAAAATTTAAATCTTTCATCTAATTACACCTCTTCATCTCTTAGTACAGCACTAATGCAATTTAAATATTTATTTGGTTCAGCCAGAATATTTACTTTTTCTACATTATCAAGAATAACAGTATTAATATTAAAATAATTAAAGAAAAGCTTGTCCATCCCTTTTATCTTAGATAATCCACCATATAATAGAATCAAATTGATTTCATTTTCAATTTCTTTACTTATATAATATTTAATAATTTTATCTGCCTTATCAATTATATTGTAAACTGTGGTTTTTGCTACATTAACAATACGATTATATTCTGAATAACTATCATCAAAAAGGCTAATATCTTCTATATTTGCCTTTTTATCTAATAATTCTTTACTGCTAAATTCAAATAAGCTTGCTATATTGTTGTCTAAATCTTCTCCTCCTATTTCAATAGCCCTGCTTGCCTGAAGCTTTCCATTCTTTATTATTGATACATTTGTACTGTTATAACCTAAATCCACAACTGCTACGGCCTTATCTGCAATAAAAATATCATTATTAATAGAATTAGAATACCAAATAAGTTTGCCTATGGAATTAGATTGATAATCTAATATTTCTGGATTTAAGTTAAGATTCGTTAATAAGAAAAAATGTTTTTCTACAATATCTTTAGGAATAGCTACTACTAAAACATTTAGTCTTTCTTTTTCTCCATCGAAAACTTTTCCAATTATCTTATGTTGAATCACATACCTACTAATGTCCATAGGTAAATATTCTGGAAGCTGGTATTTCAGCATACCCTCTATTTCTTTTGGATCTACAGCTGGAAAAGGTATCTCTCTTGTGATAATGGCAGTACTTTTTATTGTTAAATAAGCTGTTCTAGAAGAGATTTTATTTTGTATAATGGCTTCTTTTATTTCTTCTTCTAAGTCTTTTCCGTTTTTTATGTATCCATCTTCATAACAGCCTTCAGGGGTTAGTATTGAAAAAGCTTTTTTTACTTGTATGTTATTATTGTTTTTTCTTGCTTCTATTATTTTGGTTTCATATGAACCTATGTCTATGGAAATTATGCTTTTATTGAAAAAAAAAGGTGACTTCAAGTATATTCCTCCTCTGGCTAATTATCTGTTCATTATGTTTTAAATTATGGGGTCAGATAATAAATCTTATTTGTTCCTTCTGGTATATTCACATGATCTATATTATTAAGCATTATTTCAAATTCTAAAGAGTAATCTTGTTTTTTATCTTTTCCAGATACTATAATTGATAACAAACTTCCATTACTTGAAGGACTAAATTTCAAGTCTGATAAGGTATTACCTACAGTAATTTCCGTTACAGATGTTGCATTATTTGATTTTGAATAAGTCTTTTTTAAAAGGTGTTTCGAACCATCATTGCCTTCAAGCACTAACGCATAGTATATATTTTTTTCTTTCACTAAATCCACATTATCACAAATAATAATAGCGTTTTTAAGTTCTTTAGTAATATAGTCTGCAGCAAAGCGTACATCACTTTGTATAAATGTTTGAGCTTTAGATATATTAAATAACTTATTTCCTGTAAAAAATATATTATATATTAGGCTTAGGACGATAGTCATTAAAGCAAGAGTTAAAATTAACTCAACCAATGTAAGTCCTATGTTGTTTCTAAGTAGTTTATTAATGCCTACCTCCTCCTTCAAAAAAAATCATGTTCTATTCAGAAACGTATGTAGTTATAGTAATTGTATCTTCAATTGTAACAGTGATGATTTTCCCTTTAAATGAACTTGCATTAATAATTTCCCCATCAGCAGATTGGAATTTTATAGATAGATTTGTAGGTTCTTTCACTTCAACTCCTTCATTATCAACAGCAGAATCAGTATTTTTTATGGTATTATCGATTTTATCTTGTGCTTCAAAAACATTATCAGTTCTTTTTCCTGCTAAAAAAATATTAATCGCTCCTTCAGAGAAATATCCTAAAAAAATCAATAACAAGACGCCAATTATAGCAATAGAAATAATAACCTCTATTAAGGTAAAACCATTATTTTTCTTAGCTTTTAGCATAGTATCACTTCCAACTTTGTTAAAAATAAATGTTATTTCCAATAACCTTTTGTATAAACATCCGTTTCACTCCCTTTTTCTTCGTGAACTATTATTTGGATCTTACTAGTCAATATGGTATTCTCTTCTAATTCCACCACTGTATTACTTATGGTTACATTTTTTCCTATTATAGCTCCTTTAAAAATTTGGTTTCCATTTTCTATTAAAACAGATGCATTCGGTGCATATATTAATCTTGGGCTTAATTCTAGGCTTTCAGTATCTACTTTATTTTTAATTTCAACATTATTACCCCCAGTTATTATATCGCCGGTTATAGTATGACTTCCGTCAAGGGATATATTAGCCTTATTAATATACAAGGAAGCATTTATTGTTATATTTCCTTTAAAATCTAGTTTGTTGCTACCATTATAATATATCTGTACCATACTAGAATTGCCATTAGGATTAATAGAACTATTGCCTTTCATGATAAATTTCTCATCTACATATATAATTAGTTTATTTGTACCAATAACTTTAATATAGTTATCACCAAGTAAGTTTAATTCCTTGACTCTAATTATCACGTCACCTTCGTTGGTATTTACAGTTAAGCTATTATATATAGAATCGCTAATAGGAATTGTTGAAAAGTTTGGCATAGTTGGTGATGGATAGCATCTTTTGTTATCTGTATAATCAACTATCTTAGGTTTATTACTGCCACTAACTATAGATTCTTTATTCTCACAAAAAGGTACTAAAGCCGTATCAACTTTATCCTTTTTTCCTGAAAGCCAAATGGTAGCAGTTCCTGTAGAATTAGTAGCTATATTTCCCACTATACCCCCATTGCCTTGATTTCTTGATGTTATTGAGTTTTCACCAAAAACAGCAACGTCAAATTGTGAAATAGTTCCTCCAAGTAGCTTTTTGTTTAATACTAAGCTTGAAATTTCTTCAACATACCTTATTTTTCCATTGAAATATTTACCATCCGATACTTTGCCAGTAGATTTTACGATTACGTTTTGATTTTCGTCCATTGTGATTTCTATTTGAAACAATCCGTCTCCGAAATTTTTTTCTTCCGACCTTACTGGGTAAGATAATCTTTTTATTTCATCTAATTTCATACCCATCATCCATTCTGCTGTTGCCTCAGCTCCAGCTCTTGCTATGTAATAAGCTTGAATTCTCTTTTGTTGCCTTATTGCGTGCTTGTTTTCATTTATGGCAAAATTGCCCATGGCGGTTGCCAATAAGGTAAAAACAGCTACAATTATTAATACTAAAACTAAGGTAGAGCCTCTATTATTTTTTTGAATTCCCACTATAAATATCACCCCTGTATATACCGCTAAAATTTAGGAATCACAAAAGAAAACCATTAAAATACCAAAATAAAATACTATCTCCGAGAAATAAGGTAATGAAAAATGCAATGTTGATAAAGGGACCAAAAGGTATTGCATCCTTCTTTCCCTTTTTCTTTAATAGTAATAAAAATATGGAAAAAACTGCGCCAATTATAAATGATAATAATATATTTAAAAAAGTTTTTTTCAATCCTAGTATAAAGCCTAAAACACTTATAAGCTTCATGTCTCCTCCACCCATACCACCTTTAGATATCAGTGCAATTAATAAAAAAAGAGTTCCTCCTATTAAAAATGCCAATAAACTGTTTAGTATATCTGGTGAAGTTCCATATAACAAATATGAGATTAATTTATAAAAAATAGTTAATGCAAATATGATAATTAACAATATATCTGGTATTATCTGATGATAATAATCAATAAGACTAATAATAATTAAGATACTAATCATAAAACTATAAAAAAGAAAGTCAATTGTAGCTCCATAAAAATAAAAAATAACAACATATAAAATACCATTTAGCAATTCAATAAAGGGATACTGTGGGGAAATTGAATCCCCACAATATCTACATTTTCCTTTTTGTAATAGAAAGCTAAGTATTGGAATAAGGTTGTACCATTTTAATGGAGTGTTGCATTTCGGACAGTGAGATGAAGGATAGACTATAGACTCTTCTCTAGGTATTCTGTAAATGCATACATTTAGAAAAGAACCAATAATAGCTCCGAATATTAATATGAATATTAATATGTACATAGTAACCTCTCCTTAACCTTAGTTTTCTAACTACTAAATACATTTGTTATTACTATAAGAATTATTTTAAATCAATTTTTATTGATGATCTTCTAGGCATAATTTATGTGTTCTTAAAATCATGAATCGCTATGAAATTAATATAGTTCTGAACAGGACAATGTACCTGCCCCTGTGTCCCATTGTCCCTGTGTCCCATTCTATAAATCATCTGCTCCATCATTAGTCACGGATATATCGCCATCTGTATTAATAGTTACTTTATATCCTTTTCCGTTAATATCTGGAGTTGAAGTTCCTGTTGGTGCTTTAGGCCATTCTTGTAAATAATTTGCCCACATATCATTATTATTGTCTTTATCGAGGGCACCATCACTTGATTTAGTTCCTCCAGCAGGATCCCATACAACATTTTCTGTTGATGGAACACCTTTGTCTGCTATATACATAGTAGCTGCACTGGTTAGTACCTTAATATTAGCTTCATGTGCAGTATTTGCAGCATTTTGCCTTGATGCTCCCAACTTAGGCACAGCAATCGCTGACAATATACCCAATATAGCTATAACTACAACTAGCTCAACTAACGTAAATCCTTTTTTGTTTTTTAACTGTTTTAAAATACATTCAAACATATTTCTTCCTCCTTGCTTTTATATTTTTTATCAATATTATAGATACATTGATTACTATTTTCTTGAACCACCGCCCTTCAAAAAATTCAGCTTAATTTGTCGTTTAGTGCAAAAAAGCTGCACAAATAATATTAAATTATCTATGCAGCTGAACGATCATAACTACTTTATGTTTGTAGCTTTAGACTCTAGCTTTGCGTCGCTATTTTTCAATAACTTTGCCAATTATTTTGTTAGTATCTATTTTAGAATATTTTAATAATTAAAGCTTGTCTATACAAAATTTGCTATTACATTTGCACTGTATTCACCATATCAAACATTGGTAGTGCCATAGCTATGACTATAAATCCTACTATCAATGCCATAACTATTACTAGTAATGGTTGTAGCATTTCTGTCATTTTTTGAATAGCTACCTCTACTTCTTCATCATAAAAATCAGCGCTTTTGTTTAATATTTCGTCTAGTGAACCTGATTCTTCTCCTATTTTTATCATAGAATCAACCATAGGAGGAAATATTTTAATCTCTTTGATAGTTCTAGACAGTGGAATTCCTTTTCTTACTTCCTCTTTTACTTTTTCTAATCTATTGCTTAAAAGTTTATTGTTAACAATTTTAGAAACTACATCTAAAGCCTGTATTAGCGGTATACCGCTAGATAATAGGGTTGATAATGTTCTAGTAAATCTTGAAGTAGCTACTTTTATATTTGTGTCCTTAAATATTGGAATACGTAGCTTCAAACCATCAATAAACAATCTTCCCGATTCTTTTTTCCCAAGATACCCAATACCAAGGGTTATGACAATTATTAAAGCTAAATACATATACCACTGATTTTTAAGGGAATGGCTAATATTTAAAAGTATTTTTGTTGGTGTAGGTAGTTCTACTCCACTACTTTCGAACATTCCGATAAAAGTAGGCATTACCGCAACAAGTAAGAAAACAACAACAGCTATAGATACAACTCCTAAAACAATAGGATAAACCATAGCTCCCTTTATTTTGTTTTCAATCTTGTTTTCTTTTTCATAATGTAATGCCATTCGCTCCATAATTACATCTAAGCTACCGCTTACTTCTCCTGCTTCAACCATATTCACTAATAAATTAGGAAATACTTTTTCGTGCTTTCTCATTGCCTCTGATAAAGTCATTCCTTTTTGTACATCATCATAGGTAGCTCTTGTTGCCTTTTTCATTACCCTATTTTCAGTCTGTACTTCTAATATATCTAAACATTTTACAATGCTAACACCTGCATTAAGCATTGTAAAAAACTGTCTACAATAGACAGCAATATCTTTTTTTGTAACTTTTTTCGAGAAATATGAAGAAACAGGCTTTTCTTCTCTTTTTAGTTCTATTGAAATAGGCATATATTCGTTGTCCCTTAACATTGCTAAGACTTCTTGCTCATTATGTGCCTCATGTATTCCCTCTACAACTTGTCCACTTTCCGTAACGGCTCTATATTCAAATTGCATTATTTCACCACCAGATTATAATACATAATTTCTTACTATATCAGGATTTGTACATTGACTTAGTGCTGTTTCTCCACTAATCAAACCCTTTTTGTATAAAGACAGTAGTGAGTTGTCCATAGTCTGCATACCATACTTTGCTCCAGTTTGAATAGCTGTATCTATTTGATGGGATTTTTCTTCTCTAATCATATTTCTAATTGCAGAAGTGGCTATCATAACTTCAAAAGCTGCTACTCTTCCTTTCCCGTCTGATTTTGGCAAGAGTTGCTGTGAAACGATCCCTTGAACTACTGATGAAAACTGAATTCTTATTTGCTGTTGCTGATAAGGAGGAAATACATCTATCACCCTATCTATAGTTTTTGCAGCTCCTAAAGTATGTAAAGTAGATAACACTAGATGTCCTGTCTCAGCAGCTGTCAAAGCTATACTTATTGTTTCCAAATCTCGCATTTCTCCTACTAGAATAACATCTGGGTCCTGTCTTAATGCAGACCTAAGAGCATTTCCAAAGCTTAAGGAATCATGACCTATTTCTCTTTGATTAACTATACTCTTATTATGTTTATGTAGATACTCTATAGGGTCTTCTAATGTTAAAATGTGACAGTTTCTCTCTCTATTAATTAAATCTATCATTGAAGCTAATGTTGTAGATTTACCACTTCCAGTAGGTCCAGTTACAAGTATTAATCCCCGAGGCAATCTAGATAAATCATTAACAGCGCTTGGAATACCAAGTTCTTCCATAGAAGGTATTGTAGGCGTGATAATTCTAATTGCTAAACAATAACTTCCTCTTTGCTTATAAATATTAATCCTAAATCTTCCTATTCCTGGGCTAGAAAAAGTTGTGTCCAATTCACCTTTTTCAATTAACTCATTCATTTGCCTATCATTTAGTATGCTACGTACAATTACTTCTGTTTCATTAGGTTTTAAAACTTCTTCCCCTATCTTTACAAGCTTTCCATCTATCCTGAATATTACAGGCACTCCAACTGATATATGAATATCTGAAGCATTTTGTTCAACACTATTTTTAACCAATTCCATAAAGTCCAATTCACTGTCTCCCCCTTAGTCTATGGTATATCCAATTCTAAATGCTTCTTCTATGGAAGTGATGCCCTCTGAAGTTAATTTCACTACATTATCATAAAGAGTTGTCATACCATTTTTTATAGAGGCTTCTTTAAGCTCATCTGTAGTAGCTCTTTTATCTATGAGCTTTCTTATGTCTTTATCTAAATACATGATCTCATGTATAGGAACTCTGCCTCTATATCCTTTAATGCATTTATTACAGCCTACTGGTTTATAAAGTGTTATTTCTTTATTTAAATCTAATCCTAGTAATCTTTTTTCTTGAATACTAGCAGCATAAGATTGCTTACAACTTGGGCATAGTTTTTTTACTAATCTTTGAGAAATAATTCCTATGACGGAAGTAGATACTAGATACGGTTCTATTCTCATATCAATAAGTCTAGCTATAGTAGAAGCAGTATCATTAGTATGCAATGTTGATAATACAAGATGTCCTGTAATAGACGCCCTTACAGCAATTTCTGCAGTTTCTGAATCTCTTATTTCTCCGACCATTATTATATCTGGGTCCTGTCTTAATATTGACCTTAGTCCATTTGCAAAGGTTAGTCCCGCTTTATTGTTTACTTGCACCTGATTTATACCCTCAATCTTGTACTCCACAGGGTCTTCAACAGTTATGATGTTCTTCTCTTCATTATTTAAATCTTTTAGAATAGTATAAAGCGTTGTACTTTTGCCACTCCCTGTAGGTCCAGTCACTAAGATTATGCCATAAGGTTGCTTCAGTATTTTATTAAATACTTCTAGATCATTATCTGTAAACCCTAAATCTTCTTTTGAAAAACTGAAGCTGTCTCTATCTAATAATCTAATTACTATTTTTTCACCATAAACAGTAGGTAAAGTAGATATTCTCATATCAATGTCTCTACCCTCTAGTTCTGTTTCTACCCTTCCATCTTGAGGAACTCTTCTCTCAGCAATATCCATTTTACTCATTATCTTGACTCTAGTAACTATTGCCATGAGACTTCTATTAGAAAGTTTCATTATTTCTTGTAAATCTCCATCTATCCTGTATCTTATCCGAATATTGTTTTCTAATGGTTCTATATGTATATCACTTGCTTTCATTCTAATGGCTTGGTCAACAATTGAGTTTACTAATTTTACAACTGGTGCACTATTAACATCAGACAAATCTTCGTCATCTAAGTCTTCTATGCTACTAGGTGAATAAGTTTCTTCGAATTCTTCTAAAACCTTTTTTGTGCTTTCTTCTCTATAAAACTTCTCTATAGCTCTTAATACTACAGATTTTAATGAAATGACAATCTTGATGTCCATGCCTGTAAGCAGCTTTATATCATCAATTGCGAATATATTAAAGGGATCACTCATAGCTACTACAAGTTTATCATCTATCTTGTCTATGGGTATTAAATTATATCTTCTTGCAATATTTTCAGGTATTAAAGCAGTTGCTTTAGGATTAATTTTATAAGCTGCTAAATCTATTGAAGGTATCTTTAGTTGGGCTTCTAGAACTTCTAGTATATCTTCTTCTTTGACAAAACCCATGTCCACTAAAACCTCGCCTATACGTTTAGACTTAATCTTTTTCTGCTGTCTTAATGCCTCTTCTAACTGACTTTTATTTATTTTGTTTGCAGAAATTAATATGTCACCTAATTTTAAATTTTTATTCATATAGCCCACCTTCTGCTAATATATTAATCCAGTTGCTAGAGTTTATTATGTTTATTATTCTTTCTACATTAATTTATGTTTTCCTTCACATTTATGGTCTTTATTTACTTTTTTAACAAAATAAATAAATTTAGAATATTTAGTCCATGCTCCTTAATATTTCTTTTTTTATAGATAACCAATCAATATTTTCATTAAGTAAACTGTCAGTCCAAATCTGTTGAGAGTATATTGCTTGGTTAATTAGCATATCTAACCCATTAAGAGTTTTATAACCTAATTTTTCTGCTTCAAAAAGTAATTTAGTCTTCTTAGGTTTGTAGATAATATCATAAATCATAGTATTTAAGGTAAAAAAGTTAAGAGAAATAGGCATATCATTAATGTTTGGGTACATACCTATTGGAGTAGTATTTATCAATATATCTATACTATTAGGAATATTAGTTCCATCTCCTATTTCATAACAGCTTACACTGATTAAGGGAAATTTGGTCTCCACTAATTGTTTTAGCTTATAAGCATTTTTAATAGTTCTATTAAATATTATCAGCTCATTTGCCCCTTCGTAAGCCAAAGATACAGCAATTGAATGAGCAGCTCCGCCAGCACCTATTAAAGCAATTTTTTTATTCTTTATATCTACCCCTATATCCTTTAATGACTTAATAAATCCATCTCCATCAGTATTAAAACCTTTAAGTTTTCCATCTGTATTAACTACGGTATTTATTGCTCCAAGTATTTTTGCTTTTTCATCTATTTCATCTAAATATTTCATTATTTCAATCTTATATGGAATTGTTACATTGAAACCTTGTATTCCTAAAGATCTAATGCCCTCTACTGCCTTTTCTAGCTCATTAGTATTTTTTATATTAAAAGCTAAGTATCTAGCATTAATTAAATTATATTGAAAGATTAGGTTATGAATCTTTGGTGACAAGCTTTTAGAAACAGGAGCCCCAATTAAACAATAAAGTTTAGTATCTGCATCTATAATCATGTATATTCTCCTCATAGTTGATTTTTTGGATTAATTTTCTAGTAAGTATTATTATATCATCTCTAGGTATAAAGTACTATATTTTTTATGTTTATTTTTGTCAAATAAAAAAATCAAAGATAATTTTCATCTTTGATTTTTTTATATATATTAATTTATTGCCTCTTTAATGCTTCTACAGGTGGTAGCGCTGAAGCTGAAATTGCTGGATATACTCCAAATAATAGACCTGAACATAAAGCCACAATTGTAGCTATTTCTATGGCTTGGAAGTTTACTGCTGTGCTAAATCCATATTTTTCAAATATGCTTAGCCCCCATACCCCCAAGGCTGTACCTGCAATAGCCCCTATGGCGCTAAGGAAAAGTGCCTCAAGAATAAATTGTAAAAGTAAATCTGACTGCTTTGCTCCTATTGCTCTTCTAAGACCAATTTCCTCAGTTCTTTCAGTAACAGCAACTAACATTATATTCATTATACCTAATCCACCTACTAGCAAGGAAACTGCTGCTATTCCTCCTAATAATAATGTCATTACACGGTTTGCATTATCTGCTTCTTCAACTAGTTGATTTAAGCTAGTTATAGTGATAAGATCTTCACCACTACTAGGAATTTGAGGCTGTGATGGACCTTCATCATAATAAGAGTATGGGTCGTAGTAGTAGTCAAAACCACCACCGCCGCCTTCTTCTCCTCCTTGAGAAGCTCCCGTCGGAGCTGTTTGGTCTAATCCTAGTTTTCTTTTAAATATTCTTCCTAGCTGAACAACAACTAAATCTGCTTCTTCTTTCGAAGCTGCCTTTCCCCATATTTGATCTACCTTTCTTTTATCTGCAATCTTCAATGCAGACGTATATGGGATTATTATTTTATCATCTATGCCTTCGGCATTGCCTGCTCCTTTTTGTTCGAGAACTCCTACAATTCTATATGTCTGACCGTCCAAGGTAAATGTCTGCCCAACAGGATTTCTTCCTTTCATCAACCCAACACCCATGTTATACCCTAGTACTGCTACTGGCGAACGTTGCTTTACATGTAGTTCTGTAAAAAAGTTTCCTGAAAGTAAGGCATTATCTCTTATTTTATGAAAATCGCTATTTACTCCTATGATATCAACATTTCCCCTAGCCCTTCTCCATTTCATAGTAGCATTTGTATGAAATACAGGAGTTGCCATTTCAAGTCCTTGAACTCTTTCCACTAATTCTTCTGCCAATTCTGGTTCAAATTCAACACTAGGATGTTGTGCTTTCATTTCAATTACATTTGAGCCTAAGCTTTCAAATTGCTTTACTACAGATTGTCTTGCACCTTCACCTATACCCATAAGACTTACTACTGAAGCTACTCCAATTGCCACACCTAGAATAGTCAAGAAGGACCTTAAAGTGTTTGATAAAATTCCATGAGCAGCCATCTTGATAGTAAACCATACTCTAGTTAGGAAGGAAAATATACCTTTCATTTATATACCCCTCCTTAATTATTTCCATCGGGCTTAGCACCATTATTTTCGCTATTTCCATCATTTCCATCATTTTCATTATTCCCTGTAGAAGGAAGTATAGAATCATTTGACTTAATATGTTGACTTGGAAGCAAATCTGCAGTACTTCCTGTAATTACTTTATCTCCTTCTTTTAGCCCTTCAATTACTTCTGCTAACTTATCGTTCATAAGTCCAAGCTTTATAGGAACTACTTTAGGAACACCATCATCTCCTAGAACTTCTACTTTTGTAATTCCATCTTCTTCAAATATAGCTTCAAGTGGTATAAGTAAAACACCTTGTGCACTTCCTGCATCTACTTTAGCACGCGCTTGCATACCGGGTCTTAATTGTGGTCCCCCAATTACTTCTATTTCTACTTGGAATCTTGTTAGTCCACTATTCCTATCTTTTCCCATAGTAGAAATTCTTACTACTTTCCCTTCAAATTTCTCGCCCGGTAATGCATCTACAGTAATTGTAACTGGAGCCTCTTGCTTAATCTGTAAAACATCTATATCATCTACTTCGGCCCAGATTCTCATATCTGATGTAGTATAGACATCACCTAACCATTCTCCACCTCTTATAGTCTCACCTGGTTGTCTCCAAATACCAGCAACTATTCCGTTCATAGGAGATCTTATTTCTAGTTGGTCTAATTTTGCATAATAATCTCTCATCTCATTATTTAATTCCCTAATTTTATCTACCTTTTCCTGAATCATGTCTCTAACATCAGAGCCAGCCATTGTTACAATTACGTCGTCTTTTTTTACCTCTTGCATGCTCTTAACATGAACTTTAGTTGCAACAGCCTTTACTGGTGCTATAAGCTTTTCTTCTTCAACAAATCCTTCTACTTTTCCTGGGTACATAAAGTATGTTGTTCCTAGTGAAGGATCCTTGCTAGTTGATATACCCGCTTTCACTTCCATTCCAGGCTGAATCAGTCCAGGATTGTCTCCTTCAATAGTTGCCATATATACGAAGTTTGTTCCAAATTTATCTTCCTCTTTATCATTAGGTATTGGACTAGAATTTATTTCAGTTAGCTTTCCTTCATAAAATCCATCAAAATATGAAAAACTTAAAACAACTTTATCTCCTTCTTTTACCTTCTTATATTCCACAGGAGTAAGTTTTATAGTAACTTTAAATTTAGAATTGTCTACTATACTAGCTACTATTTGTCCTTGAGTTAATTCTTTACCTTCTTTAGCATCAAGGTTTACTACCCTTCCTGAAATAGGAGCATGAATTTGTATTCCTTGTAAAGGATTTATGTAGTCAACTTCATTTATTGATAACCCTGTAAGTTGCGATAATTGTTTTTTCTGTGATTCTATTTGTTCTGTTAAATCATTTAATTTATTATGTAGCTCAGTAGCTAACAGAGTTGCTACAACCTGGCCTTGGATTACTTCATCTCCTTCTTCAACTAAAAACTGATCAATAACGTATTGGACAGCCTGACCTGAATACATATCTCCAGGTGCTCTTATTCCTCCAGATTTAGTTGGATTAAGTTGTCCAGTTACTTCTACTCCAGCAGATATGTCTCCTTTTTTTGCTTCGAAAGTTGAATAAATAGGTCCTTGTGCTTCTTCTATTTTTTCTGGCATAAGTTGCTTAAAAGCATAATATCCTCCGCCAACTACTATAGCAATTACTACTAAAATCATTAATATTCTTTTTGTCAACTCTAACACCCCCAAATATAATAATTATTATTCAATAGCTAATAGTTGTTCTTCTAGCACTTCTATTTTTTCTATTTTCCCATCAAGAAGTCTAAATATCTTATGTCCATGTTGGGCAATATTTTCTTCGTGGGTAACTTGTACTATAGTAATACCCATTTCTTTATTTAGCCTTTGAAATATTGACATAATATTAACACTTGATTTTGAATCTAAAGCTCCTGTAGGCTCATCAGCAAGTAATAAAGACGGATTTCCTACAATTGCACGAGCTATTGCAACCCTTTGCTGTTGCCCTCCTGAAAGTTGAGTAGGAAGATGATGTATTCTATCTCCTAGTTCTAATGATTCTAAAGCTTCAACTGCTCTTTTTCTTCTTTCCTTTCCTAAAACACCTCTATATATTAAAGGCAATTCTACATTTTCTAGAGCAGTTAATCCTGGTAACAAATGAAATGATTGAAAAACAAATCCTATAGAACGATTCCTAATGTCAGATAATTGCCAATCGCTGACTTTTTCTACATTTCTATCTCCCAGCTTATATGTACCTGTAGTTGGTTGGTCTAAGCATCCAATGATATTTAGCAGTGTTGATTTGCCCGAACCTGAAGGTCCCATAATAGAAACAAACTCACCATTTTCAATGGATAAGTCAATACCATTTAAAGCATTAACTTGTATTTGTCCAATCTTATAACATTTAGTAATATTGTTTAATTCAATTAGTGCCAATCCAGTTTCACCCCTTTTTTTACTAGTCATATATTAGACTAATTTATTAATAATAAGTTCCAAAAAAAATATATTATGCTAACATAATATATATTTTCGCCAAATTCCAATATAATCCTCCATATATTATTTTCCTTAATAAATTTGTAATTCTTTTGCCAATTTATTACATATTGGTTTTATAGTTCTTTTTCCATTACGTATTTTTTGATACCTTCCTTTATTGAAAAAGCTATTTTCGCTCTATAATTTTCATCTTCCAGTAAGCTTTTGTCCATGGTATTAGTCATGAAACCTGCTTCAATTAATACACCCGTATAGGACGTTTCTCTTAATATAAAATAGTCTTCTGAAATTATTTTAGTTTTCAATTTATCTGTTTTTAAAAAATTATTATATATGTTTTTATCTATAGAATAACAGAGAGCTTTGGCTAATGTTTTACTGTTTTCAGATGTAGGATAATAATATATCTGAATACCTCTAGCTGCTTTGCTCTGGATATTTGAATTAACATGTATACTTATAAAGGCATCTGGTTTTGCTTGGTTTATTATACTTTTTCTCGCATCTAAGTCTCTATTATACCTTGATGCATTGATGTTACTCAATTCTTCCAATGATTTATCTGTTTCCCTAGTCATAATTACACTAAAGCCTTCTTTTTCTAATTCTTTTTTTAATTTTAATCCTATATCTAAGTTTATATTTTTTTCTAGAAATCCATATTTATCATTTGCTCCTCCATCTATTCCTCCATGTCCTGGATCTATTACTATTATTTTATCAATTTTATTTTTCGAATTAAAAATATCAATAATTTTAACATTTTTCAAAAAAATAGTACTTAAAAGCAACAAAAATGTTATCCCAAATGATAAGATTATTTTTTTATTTAGTTTTATTACATATAGTTTAGCATTTTTTTTCATATTCTCACCTTAAATTAGTAATAATATATTCTATTCTTACTAATCAAAATTTATTATTAAGCTTTTGAAACCCAAAATTTGTTTTTATTATCTACAAAAATACTTTTTTACATAAGAATACTGTCTCCTACATATTTATCTATGCCTTTTTCATAATAAAAAACAAAAAATAAAGCAAAATAATTATAGGAGGTGGTAAATTTGAAAAAACATTTTAAAGTTATATCACTTATTGCTATATTAGCACTTGTGATAAGTATAGGTATGGTTGGATGCACTACTAGGAAACCAGCTAAACCTACTCCTTATAGCAAAACTACACCAAGTCGTACGACACCAGGTCCTACAACACCAAGTCGTACAACACCTGATGTTGTGACACCAGGTCCTACTACACCTGATCACACAACACCTGATCATATGACACCAAAACAAACAGCACCATATCATACAACTACAGACCATGCAACTACAATAGCTAATAGAGTTGCAGGAATAAAAGAGGTTAAAAAAGCTACAGTTGCAATTTCAGGAAATACATGCTTAGTAGGAGTTAGCACTACAGGCAATGTAGAAGGTAAAATGACTACTGCGCTTAAAAATAAAATAGATAAAGCTGTAAAAGAGGCTGACCCAAATATAAAACATGTACACGTTACAGCAAATCCTGATCTTTACAAGAGAATTGAAAATGTTGGTAGAGACATAAGAACAGGTAAGCCATTAACAGGATTGGCTACTGAAATTCAAGAGATCATAAGAAGAATAACTCCTGCTACAAAATAAATATCCGGCTTTCACCGGATAATTACGAGTTATCTTTTTAGTACCAAATGAGCTTCTTTTAAATGACGTATTATATCTAAATTTTGCGGGCATGCATTCTCACATTGAGCACATTCTATGCAATTTGTTGAGTCAATGCCCGCTTTTATCATTCTTTCATAGCTATTCTGTCCTGCAGATTTAGCTTCATAAACAAAATAATTATTATAAATCTCAAATATATCTGGTATTGCAACTTTATTGGGACACGGTAAGCAGTATCTACACGATGTACAGCCTACTTTATTACGACTTATATAAATGTTTTTTATATCATCAATTAATTGTATCTCTTTTGGGTCAAGAGATAGTGGAAGTGCCTTTGAAGCAGTCTTTATGTTTTCTTCCACTTGTTCCATAGTACTCATACCACTTAAAAGCAATGTTACTTCTGGATGATTCCATACCCATCTTAATGCAAGTTCAGCTGGAGTACTCTTAATTCCTGATTCTTCCCATAAGTCTCTTAAATCACCTTCTGGTTGTTTAGCTAATTTTCCACCCTTTATTGGCTCCATAATGATTACTGCCAAATCTTTTTCATGAGCATATTTTAGGCCTTTTATACCAGCTTGATATTCTTCATCCATATAATTTAATTGAATTTGACAAAATGACCAATCATATGAGTCAGCAATTTCCTTGAATACTTTAAATTCGTCGTGGAAAGAAAAACCAGCATATTTAATTCTTCCATCTGTCAAAGCTTTATCTAAAAACTTCAATACCTCTAAATCTTTTACCTTATTCCATGTTCTGCTACTTAAAGAATGTAATAGATAAAAATCTATATATTCAGTTTCAAGCTTTTTTAGTTGCTCATTTAAGTATTTATCAAAATCTTCACTAGTTTCACAAAGCCATACTGGAAGTTTTGTTGCTAGTTTTACTTTTTGACGGTATCCATCTTTTAATGCTTTTCCAACTAGCGGCTCGCTATTGCCCTGATGGTATGGATATGCCGTGTCTATGTAGTTAACTCCATTATCTATGGCATATCTAATCATTTTTATTGCTTCATCTTCATTGATTTTGCCATTGTCCCCATCCACAACTGGTAGTCTCATACATCCAAAGCCAAGGTTTGATACTTCAAAATCTAGCTTTCCAAATTTTCTATACTGCATTTGTTCTTCCCCCTTTAAAAATAATATAATGCTTAAAACTCTATAATATATAATACCATAAAAAAGATTAATGCACTAAGAAATGATATTTTTTGTTCATAAATAATAGTTGCTACATATCCCTTTTCAACATTTTCTTATTAATCTTTTTATGTATACGTTCACTATGATTTATTAATAATATTTAGTTAAATTAGAATGATTTTTTTTAAATGAAAATGAATAGAATGTAAATGCGGCAAAAAACATTCGCCGCATTTATATTTTATATTAATTATTTTTCCAAAACTCAGGTACAAAGAAAAGAAAAATAGTAAATAATTCTAGCCTGCCGAAAAGCATTAGTATAGAAAACAAAATCTTACTTTGTTGACTAAAAAAACCAAAGTTTTGTGTAGGACCTACCATTTCAAAACCTGGCCCTATATTTCCTAGAGTTGTAGCAACAGAACTAGTTGCACTAAAAAAATCAATCCCTTCAAGAGAAATCAATAATGTTGATAAACCGAAAATAACCATATAAAGAAAGAAAAAGCTTGTGATGCTTACAACAACGTCTGATGAAATTATTTTTCCATTTAATTTTATAGGAATAAATGCCCTTGGATGAAGTAATTTAAATATTTCTCTCTTAACAAGCTTACCCATAATAAGTAATCTTACTACCTTTATTCCTCCACCAGTTGAGCCAGCACTTCCTCCTACAAACATTAAAAGAAACAAGATAGTTTTACTAAAATTTGACCATTTATTGAAATCAGTTGTACTATATCCTGTAGTAGTTATTATTGATGAAACTTGAAATAATGAATGTTTAAATGTATCAAAAATTGTACTATACACTTTTCCATATAAGTCAAAAGTTATTAATAAAGTACTAACTCCAATTATACCCAAGTAAAGTTTTAACTCGGAATTTTTAATAACGTTCTTCCATCTACCTTTATAAAGCTCGTAGTATAGTGGAAAATTAACACCAGATATTATCATAAATATTGAAATTACATAAACAATATAGCTGCTATTATAAGCTCCTATACTATTATTTCTAGATGAAAATCCTCCTGTTCCCACAGTACCAAATGTATGTATAAGAGATTCGAACAATGACATACCACCTAAGCAAAGCAAAATTGTCTGTACTATAGTTAAGCCCAAATAAAAAGCATATAATATTTTTGCAGTATCTTTAATCTTAGGAACTAGCTTGTCCGTAATGGGCCCGGGACTCTCCATCTTAAAAATCTGATACCCTCCTACTCCAATAGCTGGAAGAATAGCTATAGATAATACTAAGATTCCCATCCCTCCAATCCAATGAGTAAAGGATCTCCAAAATAAAATTCCCTTTGGTAATATCTCTACATTATTTAATATAGTAGCTCCTGTAGTAGTAAAACCAGAAACAGTCTCAAAAAAAGCATCTACTATAGATGGAATACTATTAGAAAATACAAACGGCAAAGAGCCAAAAAAAGAAACAAATATCCAGCCTAAAGTAACTATCAATAAAGCATCTCTCGCCTTAATCCTTTTAGTCGTAACAGAAATCCTAGACATGGGAAAGCCAATTAAAAGTAATATCAAAATAGAATATATAAAAGCTAGTAAATCTTTTTCGCCCGTTAATAAGGATATTAATAATGATGGCAAAAAAGCTATTGCCTCAAATAGAAGTAGATTTCCTAAAACCCTTATAATGATCCCAAAGTTCATCTATTAACCCTCCTTTTGCCTTATAAAAGAGTTTTTCTAGGGTTGTAACCTCTGACTCTAAGCAAAAAACAATTAGCCTATCTCCAGGATTAATAATTGAATTGCCATCTGGAATAATTACTTTACCTTTTTGTACTACGGAACCAATAATAATTCCCTTTGGTAAACCAAGCTCTGCTAATGGCTTGCCTACAATCTTAGAATTTTCTTTAGCAATGACTTCTAATACCTCTGCTTTCCCGCCAAGTAATAGAAATAGAGAAACAACTCTACCACCCTGTATAAATCTCATTATCTCACCTGCTGTTATCATAACTGGATTCACAGCATTGTTAATTCCTAATTGTTCAATTATCGGAATATAGTTTGTCCTACTTACCTTTGTAATCACTTTTCCAACTCCATGCTTTTTGGCAAGTAAAGTCATTAGAAGGTTTTCTTCGTCATATCCTGTAAGGGAAACTAATGCATCTACTTCACTAATATTCTCTTCTGTTAGTAAATAAGAGTCCGTTGCGTCTCCGTGAATAATTAATGCTCCAGGAAGTTCTTGAGCTAAATAGCTACATCTTTCTTCATCTCTTTCAATAATCTTAACAGAAACACCATGTCTTAATAGCCTTTTTGCTAAATAATAAGTGGCTTTTCCTCCTCCAAGAATCATGACTTTCTTAACTACAGTGTTATGTTCTAAGCTGTTACTAGTATTTTGCAACATACTTATGCTTTCTTTTTCCCCAATCAAATAAACAGTATCATTTCCTTGTAATATAGTATCTCCATAGGGAATTATTATCTCCCCATCTCTAAAGATAGCTGCTATTAACACTGATTTGGGTATTTCTACATCTTTAATTTTCTTGCCTTCCATATTATCTAAGTCATGCACTCTATAATTAACTATGCTCACTTTGCCCTTTGCAAAGTCTTCCATATTAAGTGCTTGTCCCTTTAATAAGTGAGCCCCTATTTCCTTAGCCATTTCAAGCTCTGGGTTAGCTACAAAGTCAATATCTAATTGCTTTTTTAAAGTATCTATTTGTTGAGAATGCTCTGGATCTCTAATTCTTGCTACAACCCTTTTACATCCTAACTTTTTAGCTAAATAACAAATCAGCATATTCGTATCATCGTTATCAGTAGTAGCAATTAACAAATCTGTGTTTCTTATATTAAAATTTTCTAAGACTGATATTTGGGCTCCATTCCCCTTGTACGTAAGGATATCAAGCTGATTATTTGCTTTTTCAAGTGCCTTTTCGCTAGTATCTATCATTATAACATTGTTATCCTTTTGAGAAAGAAATTCTGCTAATATGTAACCTAGCTTACCAGCTCCTACAATAATAATTTGCATTTTTAAACTTCCTTTCTAAGTTGTTACTTTATTTCCTTGGTTATTCTTTTATTCTAGAAAGAATTTCTGCATCAAATATCTTGTCCTTATCTAATGTACATATCTTCTTTAAATTTTGTTCTTTAGCCTTTTCATCTAAATTCATGTTGGTGGTATCATGTAAAGTAGATTTATAAAGCCTTCTATTGTCCAGTACCCATATTTTATCGGTAAATTCATTTGGTTCAATACAAGATAAAGCATTCTCCATATCATACATACGTGCATCTATGATATCAATATAATGTAAAAGCTCTCCCTCTGGAATCATTGGTCTTTTAGGACTTCCAAACTCTGGTTCATAATGGTGAGTAAGAAGCATATGTTGTAAAAGAATAGAAGTTTCTCTATTAAGCTCTAATTTTCTTGCTACCTTATCAATTATCTTTATTCCTTGAATTATATGCCCTAGCAGCTGTCCTTCAACAGTGTAATCCGAAACAATTCCTAGCTCATTTGCATCCATTTCATCTATCTTAGCTATATCATGCAATATTATGCCTGCATATAAAAGATCCTTATTAATATTTGTATACACTTCCATAAGTCTTTCTGCTGTCATAAGCATTCTCAAAATATGATAAAGAAGTCCAGAACGTATGGCATGATGGTTTTGTTTAGCAGCTGGATAAAAGAATAATTTATCTTTATATTCTTCCATAATTTCATTGACAATTTTTGAAATATCTTCATTTTCTATTTTGCTTATGTAATATAGTAACTGCTTATACATATCTTCTGGTTCGTAAGGAGCAGTTTGTACATAGTCTTGTAAGTTAATATTATCTTTTTCTGAAACTAATCTAATAAGTTCTATGCGTAATTGCTTTTTACCCTGCCACTCGCTGACACCACCCCTTATTTTTACTATAGAATTATTAGTATATTTAAAAATATCTTCTTCTTTACAATCCCATAGCTTTGCCTTTATTTCACCAGTATTATCCCCTAATCTAATGTCTAAATAGTTGTTACCATTGGATGCAGTCTTAGTTTCTATTTCTTTTATAAGATAAAATCCCTCTACTCGTTCATCTACATTAAAGTCAATAACTTTTTTATAATTCATTTATTATCACTCCTAGATAATTACTCTAGTTTTTCACCACAATAAGGACAGTACATAAACCTTTCCTCTACTTCATTGTTACATGATTTACAAATTCTTTTACTGTAATTATTTTTTAGTTCTTTTAAATCCCAATAAGATATATTTTCCTCTTCACCTCGTTCTATCTTTTTACCTTTTTCTTTAGATATTTGATAAATGGTATTACAGTTATTGCAGAGCAAGTAATAGTTCTCATTCCATCTAATAATAGGTAAAAAGAAGAAATGAAAATAAGTATATGCTTTTATCAGTTGTCCAACTTCTTCTCTACTGCAGGCCTTGCAGTAAAAGTTCTCTAATTCCTTTATCCTCTTTTCCTTTTTATCTACTCCAAATACTCATAC
>CAZUFW010000006.1:0-3823 GCA_964619895.1 uncultured Clostridia bacterium
GTAAGTGGAATTCGGCACTAGATTATTATACATTAAATATCAGAATTATGCAACTCTATTTTTAGCCTGGTGGCCACTGTAATTGCCTTCCTCCTAATAAGTGAAAATGTATATGTTCTACTGACTGACCACCAAATTCTCCGCAATTGTTCACAATTCTATAACCTTGACTATCTAAGCCTTTTTCCTTTGCAATTTTATTTATTACAACAAATATATGGCTTATAATATGAGAATTGCTTTCATCTATATTATTTGTTGAGGGTATATGTTCTTTGGGTATTATCAAAATATGAGTAGGAGATTGCGGGCTTACATCATTAAATGCAACAACTTTATCATCTTCATAAACCTTATCTGCAGGTATATCACCTTTTGCAATTTTACAAAATATACACTCTGGCACCCGATTCACCTCCTTAGATAGGGTTGGAAACATAATAGAAATACAATTTATAGCTTTTGTATAGTGTTTTTATCTTGTTTCCCTGACAAAAATAAAAGTTATATATACTATTCAACAAGTCTATAAAAAATCCTTCATTAAGATAGTATTTTGCCAACCAAATTTTCTTCTTCTATTCTTTCAAGCATTACTGGCAATATTTTACCTTCTAATGATAACCTGCTTTTTGATAAGACTCTCATATAATTTGTTGTATATCCTTCCATGACTTCCGAATTTATCTTTGATTCTTCTTCAAATAATACATCTAGTGTAGTTCCTATAAATCTATTTATAAACTTAATGGTATTTTCTTCCCCAATCTTGATAAGTTCTTTGCTTCTTTGATGCTTTATATTGCCAGGTATTTGATTCTTATGTTTTGCAGCAGGTGTTCCTTTTCTAGGTGAATAGGGAAAAACATGTATTCTAGAAAAACCTATATCTTCGACAAACCTACATGTTTCTGCAAACTCATCTTCTGTTTCTCCGGGAAATCCTACTATAATATCTGTTGTAATGCCTACATTAGGCATATATTCTCTTATTAACTCAACTATTTTTCTATATTCTTCTGTTGTATATTTTCTATTCATTCTTTTTAAAATAGTATCGCTTCCGCTTTGCAATGAAAGATGAAAATGGTCGCATACCTTTGGAAGCTTATTTATTCTGTCCAGAAAATCCTTTGTCATAATTGTAGGCTCTATTGAGCTCAGCCTAATTCTTTCTATTCCTGGAACCTCATGAACTCTTTCGATAACATCTATTAACCTTATTTCACCAATATCTTTACCATATGAAGCTACATGTATACCAGTTAACACAACCTCTTTAAACCCACTCTTAGCTAGTTTCTCAACTTCTACTAATATATTTTCTAGCTTTCTACTTCTTATTGGTCCACGTGCATAGGGTATGATACAGTATGAGCAGTATTGATTACATCCCTCTTGAATTTTTAGAAAAGCTCTAGTTTTTCCTTTTATATCATCAATTTTCAACTCTTCAAATTCATGTTGTTTCATAATATCAGTTACAATATTAACTTTTTCTCTATTTTCTTTTACCCTTTGGCTTAATTCTACTATTCTATTTCTATCCTTAGTTCCTATAACTATATCAACTTCTTCTATGCTCATTACTTCCTCAGGAGAAGTTTGCGCATAGCAACCTACAACTGCAATAACAGCGTGTGGATTTTTATTCTTGGCACGTCGAATGAATTGTCTTGATTTCCTGTCTCCAAGATTAGTTATGGTGCAAGTATTTATTACATAAACATCTGCAACTTCATCTTCATCTACAATATCATAGCCTTCTTTACTAAAAAGCTCTGCCATTGCTTCTGTTTCATATTGATTAACTTTACATCCAAGAGTATGAAATGCAACTTTTTTCATTAAATCACCCCTAAATCTCCAAGTTCATATAGTACTATAGCAGATGCAACAAAACCTGCGGTTTCTGTTCTTAGTATTCTAGGACCAAGAGAGACTATCTTTGAACCAATTGACTCTAAAGATTGAATTTCCCATTCTTCGAAGCCACCTTCTGGTCCAATAATAATATTAATCTTTTTATTAGAATTATTTTTTAATACTTCTTTAATTCCTACTTTCTCTTCATTTTCATAAGGGACTATTGTAAGACTATTATCTTTTAATGTTTCAAGCATTTCCTCAAAAGTAAGTATTGGGCAAACATCTGGTATTATGCCTCTTTTGCTCTGTTTTGCTGCTTCTTCAGAAATTCTTTGCCATCTTTCAAGCTTCTTTTCTTCTTTTTTTCTATCTTGAATTTTAACTATAGTTCTCTCTGTTATTACAGGAATAATCTTAGCTATTCCAAGTTCTGTAGATTTTTGAATAATCAAATCCATTTTAGTAGACTTAGGAATGCCTTGATACAAGATAATATCCACTGGAGGCTCTGAACTAGATATTTTAGTACTTAATATATCACATAATATCATTTCCTTATGGAACTCTAAAATTATAACATCATAATCTGTATTTTGCTTGTCGCATACAGATATTATGTCTCCTTCATTTAGCCTTAAAACATTTTTAATATGTTTTACATCCTCGCCAGTTATGCAAATCTTGTTGTTTTCAATATTATCTTTATCAACAAAAAATCTATGCATTTTGATTTTCTTCTCCTAACTTCGCTACTATACATATCCATTCACCTAAGGTTATTGTATCTATTATATTTAAGCCTTCTGCCATCATTGCTTCTTTAACCATATCAACTTTTTCATGTATTATTCCAGACGTAATGAACATTCCGCCTTTTTTTAGGAATTTTGTAATGTCCTTAGTTAGAATAACAATAATCTCAGCAATAATATTTGCTACAATAATATCTGACGTTTCACTAACTACATCTAGTAGATTTCCATGTCTAACATCTATAGTATTTTCAACATGATTTATTTTAGCATTTTCATTTGTTACCTTAATAGCTAGTTCATCTAAATCTACAGCTATGACTTTTTCTGCTCCAAGCTTTGCTGCTGCTATAGATAATATTCCACTTCCACACCCAACATCAAAAACAGTCTGTCCTGATTTTATGTATTTTTCTAGTTGCCTAATGCACATTATTGTTGTTTCGTGAGTGCCTGTACCAAATGCCATACCAGGATCTAGTTCCAATATTATGTCATCATCTTCTTTTTCATAATCTTCCCAAGAAGGTTTAATTACTATCTTTTCACCTATTTTTTTTGGCTTATAATATTTTTTCCAAGCCTCTGCCCAATCTTTTTCATAAACTTCTGAAGTTGTTACTTCACCTAAGCCTTTATCTAAGTTGTATTGAGGAATTTTTTCCACATTTTGTTTTATCAATTCAATTTTATCTATTAAATCTTCGCTTTCTGGAAAATATGCCTTTACTATTACTCCTTCATATTGCTGCCCTAATAGGCTAGAGTCAATATAATCCCAGCACTCATCACTATTGGCATACAAAATGATATCATTCGGATCTTCAATAGACAAACCTCCTGCGCCAACCTCATATAATATGCTTGAAACAGCTTCCACTGCTTCAGCTGTGGTTTTTACTTGTACTTCGATCCATTTCATATCATTCACATCCCTTATAAATAGTATTCTACCATAACATCTTTTCTCAAATATTATACCCTATATGCTTGAAAAAACACAAAGTTTTATCGATTACATATAATAATCACTCCATTTAAATGGAGTGATTATTATCCTGTAAAAGCATCTTTTACTTTATCAAAAAAGCCTTTTTTATGCTCATAAACTTTTTCTCCGCTTTCCACAGCAAATTGTTTTAGTAATTCCTTCTGCTTATCATTTAGCTTTGTCGGAACTTGAACAATGACTTTTACGTATA
>CAZUFW010000006.1:3833-60834 GCA_964619895.1 uncultured Clostridia bacterium
CCTCTTCCATATCCTCTTACATTAGGAATTCCCTTGCTTTTAAACTTAAATACTGTATCTGTTTGAGTTCCTTCTGGAATAATATGCTTAATACTTTCATCTAGAGATGGAATATCTATTTCATCTCCAAGTGAAGCCTGCACAAAGGATATAGGAATTTCACAGTAAATATCATTTCCTTCTCTGGTAAATATTTCATGAGGTTTTACATTTATATATATATATAAATCTCCTGAAGGTCCTCCTTTTTCACCAGCTTCTCCTTCACCTCTTAATGGAATTACTGAGCCAGTGTCTACACCAGCAGGTATTTTAATGCTAATTTTTTTACTTCTTCTTTCCTTTCCTGTGCCACTACATTTAGAACAAGGTTTGTCGATAATCTCTCCTGTTCCATTACATCTATCGCAGGTTCCTACCCTTACAATCTGGCCAAAAGGAGTGGCCTGAGCATACTTCACTTCTCCCGAACCATTACATTTTGGACATTTAGTTTTACTAGTTCCAGGTTCAGCTCCTGTGCCATTACATTTTGAGCAGTTTTCAGTTCTTGAAAACTCAATTTCTTTTTCTGCTCCAAAAGCAGCTTCTTCAAATTCTATATCTAGTCTATATTTTATATCTGCACCTTTTCTAGGTGAATTTCTTCTACTACTTGAAAATCCACCCCCAAACATATCAAAAATATCTTCAAATATATCCCCAAATCCGCCTGAAAATCCTTCAAATCCTTGACCAAAACCTCCGTTTTGTCCATTTACTCCTGCATGGCCGAATCTATCATACCTAGCCTTTTTGTCAGGATCACTTAAGACTTCATATGCTTCATTTATTTCCTTGAATTTTTGTTCTGCTTCTTTATTATCAGGATTTAAATCAGGGTGATATTTTTTAGCTAACTGTCTGAAGACTTTTTTAATATCTTGCTCTGTTGCATCTTTTTCAATACCTAATATTTCATAATAATCTCTCTTGCTCAATATCTCACCACCTTCTAATGGCGTATTACGTTATAAAAACCTATTAAACGCTTATTAGTTTAATTTATTTGATTAAATATGTCAATAGCCAATATAAAAGCTAAATCCTAAAGGACTTAGCTTTTTATATTATTTGTCATCGTCTACTACTTCATAATCAGCATCTACAACATTGTCATCTTCGTTAGTTCCTTGATGTGGTGCCCCCTGTGCACCTTGTTGTGATGCCTGTTCATATAATTTTTGTGATAGTGTATGGAACTCTGTTGTAAGCTCTTCTGTCTTTTTCTTGATATTGTCTATATCTGTTCCTTCAAGAGCTTTCTTTAACTCATCTAGCTTTCCTTGCACTTTCGCTTTTTCGCTGCCATCTAGTTTTCCTTCGAGTTCTTTTAATGTTTTCTCTGTTTGATATACTAGTGAATCGGCATTGTTTCTTGCTTCTATATTTTCTTTATTCTGTCTATCTTCTTCTGCAAATTGCTCAGCTTCTTTTACTTTTTTCTGAATTTCTTCTTCAGATAAATTAGTTGAAGCTGTAATAGTAATCTTCTGCTCTTTTCCTGTACCTAAGTCTTTAGCTGATACATTTACTATACCATTAGCATCTATATCGAAAGTAACTTCAATCTGTGGTATTCCTCTTGGTGCTGGTGGAATTCCAGTTAATTGGAATCTTCCTAAAGTAATATTGCCGCTAGCCATTTGTCTTTCCCCTTGTAGTACGTGTATATCAACTGCAGTTTGACTATCAGCAGCTGTAGAGAATACCTGGCTTTTCTTTGTTGGTATAGTGGTATTTCTTTCTATAAGTTTAGTGAATACTCCACCTAGTGTTTCTATTCCTAATGATAATGGAGTTACATCAAGTAGCAATAAATCTTTAACTTCTCCACTAAGAACACCGGCTTGTATGGCTGCACCTAATGCAACTACTTCATCTGGATTAACTCCTTTGTGAGGCTCTTTTCCAGTTAGATTCTTAACAGCTTGTTGTACAGCAGGGATTCTTGAAGATCCTCCAACAAGAATAACTTTATCTATTTCTGCTGGAGATAAACCTGAATCACTAAGAGCCTTTCTAGTTGGAACCATAGTTCTTTCTACAAGATTAGCAGTAAGTTCATCAAATTTAGCTCTTGTCAAATCCATAGTTAAATGTAATGGACCTGCTTGCGTAGCTGTAATGAATGGTAAATTTATGTTTGTAGTCATAACACTTGAAAGCTCTTTTTTTGCTTTTTCAGCAGCTTCCTTTAATCTTTGAAGAGACATTTTGTCGTTTCTTAGATCTACGCCATTTTCTTTTTTAAATTGCTCAGCCATATAATCAATAATTACCTGGTCAAAATCGTCTCCACCAAGATGATTATCTCCACTAGTGGAGATAACTTCAAATACTCCATCTCCTAATTCAAGTATTGATACGTCGAAGGTTCCTCCTCCTAAATCAAATACCATTATTTTATGATGTTCTTCATCTTTATCAAGGCCATAAGCTAATGATGCAGCAGTAGGCTCATTTATTATTCTTCTAACATTTAATCCTGCTATTCTACCAGCATCTTTTGTTGCCTGTCTTTGGCTATCTGAAAAGTATGCCGGAACAGTAATAACAGCGTCTGTAACTGTTTCTCCCAAATAATTCTCAGCATCTGCTTTAAGTTTTTGCAATATCATAGCAGATATATCTTGAGGTGAGTACTGCTTACCGTCTATTAATGTATTGTGGTCTTTACCCATATATCTTTTTATAGACGCAATTGTTCTATCTGGGTTTGTAACAGCTTGCCTTTTTGCTGTTTCACCAACAAGTCTCTCTCCATCTTTTGTAAAAGCAACTATAGATGGTGTAGTTCTATTTCCTTCAACATTTGCAATAACGACTGGCTCTCCGCCTTCCATTACTGCAACACAAGAGTTTGTTGTTCCTAAGTCAATTCCAATTATTTTTGACATATTTATTCCTCCTTATGTAGTACTAAATTATTTTGAAACTTTGACCATGCTAGGTCTAATTACTTTATCCTTTACTTTGTAACCCTTCTGGAAAATTTCTAATACAGTATTTTCTTCATACTCATCATTTTCTTCTTGGGCTACTGCATGGTGAAAGTTTGGATCAAATTTTTCTCCTAATGCATTTATCTCTTCTAAACCATTAGACTGGAGAACATCCATCAACTGCTTGTAGACCATCTCAACTCCTTTATAAAGACTTTCTAAAGTAGATTCTTCAATATTTACTTTAAGTGCCCTATCAAAGTTATCCATAACAGGAAGTAATGATCCTATAAGTTCTTGTGCAGCATATTGATAAGTGCTTTCTCTCTCTTTTTCAGTTCTTTTTCTAAAGTTATTGAAATCAGCTTGAAGCCTAATATATCTATTTGAAAGCTCCTCATACTCTGCCACTTTGCTATTATATTTTTCTAACACTTCTTCAATATTAGTCTCTACATCATTTTCCATTTCTTCAATGGATGCTTCTAAGTTGCTTTCAACAGCTTCATTTTCTAAGCTATGATCGACAAATCCTTCCTTGGGCGTTTTTACCATTTCTCAGTCCTCCTCATTCAGTTATATATATTTTGGATGTTATTCATTTGATAACAATAGGTTTATAGGTGCAAGACTAGAGCCTCACACCTTATTCAATAAAGTATTTCTTTATTATCTCATTTAGGTCTAAGGATAGGGACCTCACTACGCCTATTACATTAGAATAGTTCATTCTTGTCGGTCCTATTACCCCTATTTTTCCGATGGTTTTTCCATTTAAGCTATATGTGGCAGTAATAACACTACAATTTTTAATTTCATCATAATTGTTTTCATTGCCAATTGTAATTTCAACATCGTTTTGCCCTCCACCAAGCATCATATCTAAAATATACGGCTTGTTTTCGATAAAAGAGATAAAATCCCTAGCCTTTTCAACATCATTATACTCAGGAAAGTTAAATATTTTAGTTACACCATCTAAGAAAACCCCAATTTCAGATGTATCATCTAATGTTTGCATCATTATAGGAATAATATCAAAAATTGACTTCCTATATTCATACATTTCACTTACTAGTTTATCTAGCATTTCTGTGCCAATTTCTTCAATGTTGTGTCCCTTCAATTTATCATTTAAATAGTTAGATATTATATTTAAATTGTCTGTAGAAATACCAGTATCAGTTCTTAAAACAGTATTCTTAACTATTCCAGAGTCGGTTACAATTACCGCTAATATTTTTGTATCATCTATTGGAATTAGTTGAATATGTTTAAGTTGACTTTTCTTAACCTGTGGAGCTATGGCAATAGAAGTATAGTTAGTTACTTTAGAAAGAATTTTTGCAGCATTATATATAAGTTGATCAACTTCTCCTATTTCCTTTATTAGTATATTGTTTAAGTCATGCCTTAATATAAAGCCTAAATCTTCAGATTGTAGCAATCTGTTTACATACAATCTATATCCTTTATCAGAAGGTATCCTACCTGCAGAAGTATGTGGTTGAACCAGATATCCAAGTTCCTCCAAGTCGGACATTTCATTTCTAATAGTAGCTGAGCTGACACCTAAATCAAATTTCTTTGATATAGTCCTTGAACCTATGGGCTCAGCACTGGTTATATAGCTTTGTATAATTGCCTGCAATATTTTAAGCTTTCTATCATCAAGCATCATACTTTATCACATCCTATTTTATTATTAGCACTCTTGGTCATTGAGTGCTAATCTTCATGATTTTAAGTTATCACTGTTCCATTAAATTGTCAACACCTTTTTTGTCTTTTGTATTATTTATGGTAGAATTTCCATGAAAACAATATTACATAAATCTAATCCTTTTTTCGTTAACCTAATATTATCTTTATCTTCCTCTAATAGTCCTTCTAATATATATTTATTTATAGTTTTTCCATAGATATCTGTTATATTAATACCGAATTTATCTCTAAATTTTTTGTAGCTCACACCTTTTATTAATCTAAGCCCTAGTATCAAATATTCTGCTATTTCCATATCTTTATCTATAAACTCTTTTTCTTCTATAGCTAGTTTCATGTTAGATATTTGGTCAAAATATAGATTCATGTCTTCTGTATTGCCATATCTATAATTTCTAAAATATGAATGTGCTGATAAGCCTAATCCTATATATGGCTTACATTTCCAGTATATTAAGTTATGTTTACTCCCGTATCCTTTTTTGGCGAAGTTAGAGATCTCATAATGACCATATCCACCTTTTTCTAATAATTCCATTCCCTTATGGTACATATCTCTTTCAATATCCTCATTAGGTAGAATAAGTTGATTTTTAATATATTTACTATAAAACAGAGTTCCTTCTTCTACTTTTAAGCTATAATATGATATATGCTCTGGTTCTA
Source organism: uncultured Clostridia bacterium (assembly GCA_964619895.1). Lineage (GTDB taxonomy): Bacteria > Bacillota > Clostridia > Tissierellales > Proteiniboraceae > Proteiniborus. The sequence continues at coordinate 9,209 of CAZUFW010000006.1, forward strand.
ATTCTATAGCTAATTCTAATGTTTTAAGGGAATCTTCTAAAGTCTGTTCTGGAAGATTAAACATAAGGTCAAAGCTAACATTGCTAAATTCAAATTTTCGAATAAGCTTGTAAGTATTGATAAAATCTTCTACTGTGTGTACTCTCCCTATTCTTTTTAACATTGTATCATTCATAGACTGGAGACCAATACTAATTCTATTTATTCCCGCTTTTTTATATATTTGCAGCTTATCGTTGTCTAAAGTTTTGGGATTTGCCTCGATTGTTATTTCTTCTACCTTATTTGCCTTAGTTTTTTTATAAATATAATCCATTATTTCGTAAATATATTTTCCATCTATTACTGTGGGTGTACCGCCACCGATAAAAATAGTACTTACATTGTAATCTCTTAATTCTTCCTCGTACATATCTATTTCTTTTTTTATAAAGGAAATATACTTTTCTGAGTTCTCTAGCATATTAGGAAAAGAACAAAAATCGCAATAATAACATTTACTCTGGCAAAATGGAATATGAATATAAATTCCGATGTTTTTCATAAAAACACTCCCTTATATATTTAGAAGCTAAGGAAAATTTCCTTAGCTTCACACCACTAAAATCATAAAAATAATAGAAATACTAAGCGAACATTTGCAGGACACGACTATAATTCTTAGCGAATATAGACAAAAATCCGTTAAGCAACTTGCAAAATTAATGTAGGTCAGCTACCGCTGACATAAGGAGTTAAAACGAAATTAAAGATTTCTGTAACTCCATTAAGCATAGCGAGTTTGCAAGTTGTAGGATTTTTGTCGGAATGAGCTATAAATTAAGGTCGTTCAGCCAACGCTGAGTAAGGAGTTTGCAACAAAATCAAAGATTTCTGCAACTCCATCATGGCCGAAACCGTGAGCGTGTATTTCTATTATTTTCAATTTATTACTTCTCATCATATTTTAACACAGCTAAAAATGCCTCTTGTGGTACTTCTACATTGCCAATCTGTCTCATTCTCTTCTTTCCTTCTTTTTGTTTCTCTAATAGCTTTTTCTTTCTAGAAATATCTCCACCGTAGCATTTAGCTAGCACGTCTTTTCTAAGAGCTTTTACAGTTTCTCTAGCAATTATTTTTGAACCTATTGCAGCTTGGATTGGTACAGCAAACTGATGTCTAGGTATTACATCCTTTAGCCTTTCTGCTATCATTCTAGCTCTATCATATGCTTTATCTCTATGCGCTATAATTGAAAAGGCATCTACTAATTCTCCATTTATTAATATATCAAGCTTTACTAGCTCTGACTGCTTGTAACCCTTTAAATCATAATCAAGAGATGCATAGCCTCTTGTCTTAGATTTTAATGCATCAAAAAAGTCATAAATAACTTCATTTAACGGTAATTCATAATGCATTACGACCCTTGTTTGTTCAAGATATTCCATATTTTTGAAAACTCCTCTTCTGTTTTGACATAGTTCCATAATTGAACCTACGTAGTCAGTTGGAGTCATTATAGTCACATCTACTATTGGCTCTTCCATATATTCAATTTCTGTATCATCTGGAAGATTAGTTGGATTTTGTAGTTCTATTATCTCTCCACTATTCTTTTTTACCTTGTAAATAACGCTAGGTGCTGTCGTTACTATATTCAGGTCAAATTCTCTTTCTAGTCTCTCTTGTATTATTTCCATATGAAGTAGACCTAAAAAACCACATCTAAAACCAAAGCCTAGTGCAACAGATGTTTCAGGTTCGAATACTAAAGCAGCATCATTTACTTGAAGCTTTTCTAATGCATCTCTAACGTTATTGTAGTCTTCTCCTTCTGCAGGATATATACCGCAGTAAACCATGGAAGTTACTTTTTTGTAGCCTGGAAGAGGTTTATTTGTTGGCCTTGATGCTTCGGTTATAGTGTCACCGACCCTTGCATCTTTTACATTTTTTATACTTGCTGCAACATAACCAACATCTCCTGCTGCCAGTTCTTTTGCAGGAGTTTGTTTTGGTGCAAATATACCAACTTCTGTAACCTCAAATGTTTTATTGGTAGCCATCATTTTTATTTCCATATTAGGTCTAATAGCACCATCCATTACTCTAACCATGGCTATAACGCCCTTATAACTATCATAGTAGGAGTCAAAAATAAGTGCCTTTAAAGGAGCTTCCTTATCTCCTGTTGGAGCTGGTACCTTCTTAGCAATACTTTCAAGGACATCCTCAATATTTATTCCTTCTTTTGCTGAAATAAGTGGGGCATCTTCACAATCAAGCCCTATTACATCTTCTATTTCTTTTTTGATTTCATCAGGTCTGGCACCTGGCAAGTCTATTTTATTAATGACAGGCACTATTTCTAAGTTCTGATCTAAGGCCAAATAAACATTTGCTAATGTCTGAGCTTCTATTCCTTGAGCAGCATCGACTACAAGTATTGCACCTTCACATGCTGCTAAGCTTCTTGATACCTCATAGTTAAAGTCAACATGTCCCGGAGTATCTATTAGATTTAATATATATTCATTTCCATCCTTAGCTTTATATACAAGTCTAATTGTCTGTAGTTTGATTGTTATTCCTCTTTCTCTTTCCAAATCCATATTGTCAAGGAGTTGATCTTGCATCTCTCTTAAAGTAAGTAACCCAGTTTTCTCAATTAATCTATCTGCTAATGTTGATTTACCGTGATCTATATGGGCAATTATTGAAAAGTTTCTAATTCTCTTTTGTCTATCGTCCATTATATCTATCCTCCTCATTTACATGGAAAAACACCTTGTTCAATTATAACATAGGTTAATAATTGATAAAAGACCAGAATTGTTATTTTAACTGGTCTTTATTTTGCTAATATCTTTTTAAAATAATTATTAGCTAATTTAGCAAAATCTTCTACAATTACTTTAGCATTATATATTTTATCATCTATTTCCTTTTTTTCAACTAAATAATCTTTACCAAACAAATGAAGTTTGTAAAATTCATCATCATAACTAAAAGAACAAAGCTGTTTATCGTGAATACACATCATTTCTCTAGCTGTTCTATCAACTATACCCATTCCCGTAATAAAGATAAAAATCGAAAGAATAAATGCGATTATTTTTATTCGCTTTTGCCTTTTATTAATTTTATTAGCTTTATATCTTTCAAGTCTGCTTTCCAATTTAATCACCAAAAATATTATTGGCAACTACTTGGTTTTTTATTCCTATTTGTAAAGTGAACCAAATCTATCATCAAAAGGAAAGTATCTAAAATTTGCTTTTCCTTTAATAGAGCTTATTGGTATAAGCCCTAAAGATCTACTATCTTTACTGGCATTCTTGTTTCTATTGTCACCTAGGACAAACACATATCCATTTTCTACTTTCCAAGAGCTATTTTCATAGCTATAGGTATATGCGTCTTCTGATATATAAACTTCTTTATATTGTTTTCCATTCACATAAACTTTTCCTTCAATTATTTCAACTGTATCGCCTGCTACTCCTATTACCCTTTTAATGTAATCTTTATCTGGATCATCAGGAGCTTTTAGTACTACAATATCTCCAGGCTCTGGTTGGCTTATTTTATATACTATTTTGTTTGTGAACAGCCTGTCTCGTTCATGCAATGTTGGATACATTGAATATCCCAAAACATAAGTAGTATTAAATAAAAAAGTTTTTATTAATATTGCTATTACTACTGCAAAAGCGATACTCTTTAACCATTCAAATATCTCTTGTCTAATTTTACTCTTTTGTTCCTGCTCCATATCTTTACCTCCTCAAGCAAAATTGCTAAAAATAATTATAACATTTTTTTGTAAAAAAAAATAGCTTGATAGTAAAATTTATTCTGCTTTATCAATGCCTTCTAAAACTTTATGCAGAATTTCACCAATATATTTAGCTGATTCTTTTGCCTCGTCTATTGTATTCAAATTGCTACCTACTTCTATCAATGCATAGTAATCGCTAACAAACTGATTAAACTTTCCTCTTGGTTTTATTATGATGCCTTTACATAATCCTGGATACATGCTTTCAGAAGTATGTCTAATATAATTTGCAAATTTAATTAATTGCTCTTTGTTAGGATTGTCAGGTCCTATAACTAGAGAAAAAGTTGCTACGCTTTTTCCGTCTATTGTAATCCTAGCAGCTTCCTGAGCTTTATTAACACTGGCTTCATCTCCCTCTATTCCATCTCTATGAATATCAAATATTACTTTAATGCTTTCATTTTTCTTTAGTTCTTCTTTTAATGTAGATAGCGACCTAATATATGATTCATTATAGGATGGTATATCATGATAAACATCAACATGTTTTAATTTATGTCCACTTTCTTGAAGTTTTGATCCAATTATTTCTCCTATGGTTATAACATTATATTCCCTTTTATCAGTATGGAATCTTTCTGTATTAATTGGCAAATAGGCTTCTGTTCCATGAGTATGATATAAAAGAACATAAGGATTGGTATGATCTAATGTAAGGGTTTTTGGAGGCTCTATAAAAATCTGATCTTCATGTTTTTTTCCTATAAGTTCGATATCTTGTCTTATGTCATTTTTTTCTTCTGGATCTTCTATAAATATTATATCGCTAAGTATTAGGTAACCCTCTAAATCATCAGCTGTATCTTCTGCTAGAATTTCTTTCTCCCAAGGATATTTTTCATTAAAGGCACTTACTATAGCAGGAAGATGTGGCTTTATATAAAAATCAGGTTTAAATAGAATTGATAGATTATTTAATAAGCTATTTTTAGATTTATCAATTTCTGTTTCATTATTGTCTCTTTCATAGATTATTTTCATATATGTATTTGAGTTAAGCAAAATTTTTAGAAACAAATCGCTATTATCATTACTAGTTTTTGAAACCTTTTTAGATTTCTCTATGTTTATTTTGCTTTCGTCCTCTTTTTTCTCTTCTACTGCTTTTATCTCTCCTATATTCGAATTCTCTACATTGAATACCGTTAACACTTCTTCTTCAGTAGTATACTCCTCATTTATTTCTGCTTCTTTTTTTATATTAGATATCTTAGTAATTATTTTTGCACCAAGAAACAAATTTGCTAAACATAGTATAGCTATTATCACATATGTAATTCCTTTGCTAAAGGTTTGGTTTCTTACCATATTAACAACTCCTTAAGTAAAAATATTATATGAAATTATATTCTATATTGTCCCGTATTATGAATATAGCAAGAAACAAGAAAACCCTATTGTTTTTATAGGGTCTAAAATTAAATAGAAATGTACGCTCACGGTTTTAGATATGAATGTTCGCTTAATATTTCTATTTTCTTTGTTTAGTTTTAGTTTATATACCTATTTACATCTTTTAAATCTATTCCATGATGTAATGCAATATTTATCCCATTTGCAACTATTAAGGATAAATTACTTATTAGTTCATCTATCTCTTTTGGTGTCACCACAACATTTGGCATATATGGAGTTAATACTTCTTTTATTAATGTGTATTTGTCTTGAGTTTCCATTTCCTCCAGCATTGAATAAAAACTTGTGCCTTTATCTGCTTGATTTTTTAGTGACTCAATTATTAATTGCATTGTATCATTTACCATTGTAGCTGCATCTACAACTGTAGGTATTCCTATGGCATACACCGGAACTCCTAATGTTTGTTTATTTAAAGCTTTTCTTTCATTACCTATTCCTGAACCTGGGCTTATTCCTGCATCAGTTATTTGAATAGTTGTACTAACTCTTTCCATTTTCCTTGATGCAAGGGCATCTACTGCGATAACAATGTCTGGATTGGTTTTCTCCACTATACCTCTTATTGTTTCACTTGTTTCTATGCCTGTAACTCCCATGACTCCTGGAGAGATAGCTGCAACATTTGACATAGTTTCATCTTCTGTTTTATTATAAGCTTTAAAGAGATGTCTAGTTACATATACCTTATCAACTACCTTAGGACCTAGAGCATCTGGTGTAATATTCCAATTACCTAGCCCCACAACTAGTGATTTTGTATGTTTATTAGGATTTATTAAAGCCTTTAGCTCCTTTGCCATAGCTTTACTGATTTCATCTTTTAATTCTTGATCTGCTTTTTTTAAAGCAGGTACTTCAATAGTTATATATGTTCCCATTGGCTTTCCAAGTCTTTTTTCACCGTATTCATTTAACACTTTGACTCTAGTAACTTTGTAATTATCTTTTTCTTCTTTATCAACACTTATATCCTTTATTTCTCCTTTATTTCTCTGTTCATATACTTCCCTAGCTTCTATAGCCAAATCAGTTCTTGCTTGAAACAATATTTCCACCTCCAAAACTTCTTTCTTTTAAAAGGTTAAATAATTCTAGTTATATATATAGTTGCACTAGCAAAGTATATTTATACTTTTTAGAATTATGAATAATTTATATATTATTTGGATATAAAAGAAATAGCATATTTTTCTTGCATTTTATATTCCTTCATGGTAAAATTACTTTTGTTAAGGTTTTTGAAGGGGGTGAACCTATTGGCAAATATTAAATCTGCAAAAAAGAGAATTGAAGTAATTAAAGTAAAAACTGCTTTAAATAAGTCTAGAAAATCTGAAATTAAAACATATATTGCTAAATTTAATAAAGCTGTTGAGAACGGAGACTTAGAATCAGCTAAATCTTTACTTAAGTTAGTAGAGAAAAAGCTAGCAAGAGCTGCTGCTAAGAATACTATTCATAAAAATGCTGCTGCTAGAAAAGTAAGTCGTTTAACTAAAAAATTAAACCAGGCTGTATAGTGCAGTTATAAAAAAACAACTTCGGGCTTTGCCCGAAGTATTTTAATTTTTTGCTATCTTATGAAAGATTAAATAATGTCTTTAGCTCTTCATATTTTTTCTGAGTTATTAAAGCATCGTTTTCTATATCTTTAAAATGAACGATGTAAGTCCATCTTCCATAAGGTGATATTTTTATTATCTTCGATGTATTTATTAGATATGACTTATGACATCTGAAAAAATTAATCTTTCTCAGACGTGCTTCTATATCATTTAGCCCCTCAGAAGTGGTATATCTATTATCTATAGTGTATATTACTGTACTTTTTCCTTCCCTTTGTATAAGTACTATACTGTCCGTATCAATAAAGTTTATTCCATCTTTATTTTTTATTATTAATTTATCAACTATAGGTTGCTGAAACACTATATTTTCTTGAATTTTAGTATTTTGACCAGTAACAGTTTCTTTTATTTTATTTAATGTTTTAATGATTCTATCTATCTTAAAGGGCTTAGTAATATAGTCAAAGGCATATACTTCAAAAGCATCTGGCATATAACCCGAATGAGCTGTTGCAAATACAATCATTTTCTTAGGATCTATATCAGATATAAGCCTGGCACATTCAATACCGTCTAAATTTGGCATTTCTATATCTAAAAAAATTACTTGAGGATCAAGTTCCTCTACAAAGGAAAGAGCAGAGCTTCCATCCTCTGCTTCTCCAACAATTTGGAAGCCTTCTACTTTCTCAATTATCTTGCTCAGAACAAGCCTCATACCACTCTCATCATCTGCTATTAGAACTCTTATGCACATTATATGACACCAATCCTTTTTTTCCTTTTGGCTCTCCAAGAATCTCTGAAAGAATTATTCCATTTATTAAACTTTTGGGTGTTAATTTCAAGGAGTTATGTGGCTCTGAATTTGAGTCGCATTTTAATATGTCTTTTCTAGCTTCGTTTAATTTAGTACTATTCAATAAAATCAACCCCTATTCTATAGCTTTAAATATCTGATTTTTCTGGTTTGTTGATATTAGATATTGATTCTCTCATATTTGTGTCTGCCATTACATTTTTCATATTATAATAATCCATTACACCAATTTTCCCTTCAGTTAGAGCCTTAGCCATGGCTCTTGGAACTTCAGCCTCAGCTTCAACTACCTTCGCACGCATTTCTTGTACTGCTGCCACCATCTCTTGCTCCTTAGCTACTGCCATTGCCCTCCTGACTTCCGCCTTTGCTTGAGCAATATGCTTATCCGCTTCCGCTTGATCCATCTGTAACTTTGCCCCAACGTTTCTTCCAACGTCTACATCTGCAATATCTATAGATAATATTTCAAAGGCTGTACCTGCATCTAGTCCTTTTTCCAATACTGTTTTAGATATTAAGTCTGGATTTTCCAAAACTTCCTCATGAGTGGAAACTGAGCCTACAGTTGTAACAATACCTTCCCCAACACGTGCAATAATTGTTTCTTCTCCTGCTCCACCTATTAGCTTATCTATACTTGTTCTAACTGTAACTCTTGCCTTTACAATAAGCTCTATACCATTCTTAGCAATAGCTGCTATATTAGGCGTTTCTATGACCTTAGGTTTTACAGTCATCTGAACTGCTTCAAAAACATCTCTTCCAGCTAAATCAATTGCCGTAGCCTTTTCAAATTCTAGAGGAATATTAGCTCTCTCTGCAGCTATTAATGCATTAACAACACTGTCAATATTTCCGCCTGCAAGAAAATGAGCTTCTAACTGGTCACTAGTGAGATCAAGTCCTGCTTTCCTTCCCTTTACTAACGCTCTAACTATTCTGTTTGGACTTACTCTCCTAAGCCTCATACCTACTAATGTAAGCATACTGACTTTCACATTTGCTGCAACGGCAGATATCCAAAGTCCTACAGGAACAAGACTAAAGAATATGGATAATGCTACAATAATAATAGCAATAACTAAAATGAATACTATTGTTGGCATGATAATACCTCCTATTAATTAATATTTTTTGACTTTCTAATTCGTCCTACAACTATTTTTCTGCCTTCAACCTTAATAACTTTAACCTCTGTACCTTTCTCAATAAAATCACCTTCTGAAACAACGTCAAGTTTTACCCCGTCAAAATCCACAGTACCAGAAGGTCTTAAAGTAGTTATAGTAGTACCTATTTTATCTAGAAAAAACTGCATATCACTTGTACCCATAAATCCTTCCTCTTTGTTAATAGAAGTAGATAATACAATTTTATTAGATAGTTTTCCTTTGCTAGCAGATCTTAAAAGCAGGGATGTAAGAACTCCTAAAATTGCAAGTATTATTAGTATTAGCATCAATGCCTGTATTAGTGTTTTTGCTGTTACTACAACTCCTGCAATAAGAAAAATAATACCTAGTATGCCTGGCGCCCCAAAGCCAGGAACAAATATTTCAATTGTCACCAGCAAAAAACCAATTCCAAAAAAAACCACTGACAGTATCCCTATACTTTGAATCAATTCTGCTATAACCATGTTCTCACTCCTTTCAAATAGGTATTTTGTAATTTCATATTATACCTTTTTCCTGTACATATGAATACATACTTAATGAATAATACATTTATAGGTCTCATATGTCGTTTTAAGTAATTATTATTCTATAGGAATCAGAACTTTAAAAGTTGTCATACTTTGATCACTATCAACAAAAATATTTCCTTTGTGCTTTAGTGCTATTTCCTTGGTTATTGCTAACCCCATGCCTTCTCCCCTGTTTTCCTTAGTTGTATATCCAGGTTCAAATATTTTATCTTTCATTTCTTCAGTTATTTGTTTTCCATTATTTTTTATTTGAAAAACATAATTAGAATCTTCTTCTGTTATTTCAATATTAACAAACCCCTTTTCTCTTAATTCATTAACTGCATCTATAGCATTATCTATTAGATTTCCTAGAATTCTACACATCTCCCAACTAGGAACTGATAATCTGTCTAGTCTTGTATCAATAAGCAAATCCACTAATATGTCTTTGTCCTCGCAATCTACAAGTTTAGCCTGTAACAATGCATTGATAGCAGTATTTGAAGTTTTAAGGGTTCTATTTACTTTCTTTATATCTTTATATACCCTATCGATATAATCTGAGGCTTCTCTATATTCATTTAATTCAATTAAGCTATAAACTACCTGTAAATGGTTTAAAAAATCATGACGTTGTGCACGCAAAGTATTGTTTAGCTCAGTTATTTCTTCTAAGGATTTACTTTTCATAATGTTTTGCAAGTTTAGATCATTAATGGATCTTATATCTCTCATAACAAAATAGCTATTTGTCAATGAAATAGTTACTAATCCAAATAAAAGAACATCAAAAGTATTTATAGGAAAAAAGCTTAGACTATCTCTCGATACATAAGCGACTATAACAGCAATTAATAAAATCACTTGAGATAAATTTATGGTAAATATCATGTTTATAGCTTTTTTTGTATACAAATTGAAATCCTTCTTCATATTAAGTCCTTTCTAAATTATTTATTAATTGTGCTATTTGTTTAATTGTTTCTATACACTCAATTCTGCTATGAACATTTCAACTGCTAATTTCCATTCAATCTTACCTGTTTTTATAGCTCTGTCTACATCAAGAGCTTTTTCTAAAACAGAGTAAAGATTATCTGATGTAAAATTTCTAGTCTGAGATATTAATTTCTTAACTACAAAAGCAGGTACATTAATTTTTTGTGCAATATCTCCTTGGCTATAGCCTTTTTCTTCATAAAGTTTTGTAAGCATCAGCATCCTAAGCTGCCTAACAATCATATGAAATATCAGTTGAACAGGCTCATTGTCTAGAATCATATCATTGAATATGTATAATGCCTCATCGGATTTTTTCTGACCTAATGCATCTACAAGAGCAAAAACATTGTTTTGAAGAGATTTAATTACTCCTTTTTCTATATCTTGTTTCTCAACTGTTTTTCTATCTCCTAAATAGCTACATATTTTGTTGATTTCATTTTCCAAATCATATAAAGTTCGGTTAGTATTAGGATCGTAGTATCCAACCTGATGCAAGAAATACTGAATATCAAAATTTGATATTTTTTTATCATTTTTTAAGAAAATACTTTGAATCCATTTAATCAGATCTGTATCTTTAAGTTTTGTCAGCTGTACTATTTCTCCATTCTGTTTAATTATTTTTATTACCTTTCTTCTATTATCTATTTTTTCCTCATTTAATATAAAAATTAAACATGTTGAAGTACTAAGTTTTCCTAAATAACTACACAACTCTTCTTCGTCTGCATTGTTTGTTTCCTTCTTGGAAATAAATAAGGGAAAGTCTTCTACAACGACAATCTTTTTATTAGACATAAATGGCAAAGTCTCACATGCATTTATTATTGAATCTGTAAATGTTTCTTTTCCATCAATATATATCATATTCAATGATTCGAACGCTTTATCTATATACTTTTTTTTAATATCAGATAGAATATAATCCTTTAAATACATTTCATTTCCATATAATAGATAAACTTTTTTTAGTTCATTGTTTTTAATATCTCTTAGTATATCTTTGTAGTCCATAAAGCCCACTCCCTCATTAAAAGTCTATGGAAATATGTCATCAAAACTATTGCTGCAATAATATATATAGCACAAGAAAAATGAAACAGCTATATAGGCAAAGAAAAATAATATTCCATATCTATGTCTTATTATTATATCACTAAATACAGGTTTGTCCTTAACATATGTATTTATTTCTATATTGTCAGCATCTATTTTAAAGGTTATTAGCCCATTCTCGTCAGTTCTTAATATTTTTACACCTATTTGTTGGTATCTATTTACTACTTCATTATTTGGATGTCCAAAACTATTCTTGCCTACTTGTATTACTACATAGGAAGGTGTAGTTGCATTAATCAATTCTCGAGTTGATGACGTACTACTACCATGATGAGGCGCCTTAATAATGTCTATTTTTCCTAGTTCATAACTGTCTAAAATTTTATATTCAATATCTTTTTCAATGTCACCTGTAAAAAATATATTCTTATTATAAGATTTTAAAAGCAAGGCTAGAGAAAGATTGTTTTCGTTATCAGTACTACTGATTGATGAGTTAAAAGATGGATTTAGTACATTTATTATATTGTTATTATCAATATATATTAAATCCTTTTCCGATATTTTACTAACTTTTATATTATGTTTATTAGCATTAAAAATAATTTCTTTAAATATACTACTTTCTCTATTTTCGTATCCAATGAATATAGTATCAATTTTTATATTATTTATTAATGGAATTAATCCTTTAGCATGGTCTTCATGGAAATGGGTTATAAAAACAGCGTCTAATTTGCTTATTCCTTTTTTCTTTAAATATGGTAATACCACTCTTTCTCCCACATCAAAGTCCCCAAACACATTACCTCCAGTATCTATCAAAAATATTTTATCCTTTGTAGATACTAGACAGCTATCACCTTGTCCAACATCTATAAACTCTAAAGTAGTATTATTAAAGGTAAGTATATTTAAAAAGCATACTAATACAACTATAATGAGATAGTTAAAAATCAGTTTGTTAATCCTCGGTTTAAAGATATGAATTTTTATAACCCTTAAGCTTATAAGAAGCAAAAAGTAATATAATAGGATAAAACCAACATTTAAAGATGGTAACGATAAGTTCAAAAAAGTAATTTTATAAAACATATCTATAATAATACTTGTAGTATTTAAAATCATGTCTAGCAAAAGGCCCAAAATCAAGGATAAATTTATATATATCAAAGACGTAATAATTAATATAAAGCAAAGGATTAGTGAAAAAGAGAATATAGGTATTAATATTAGATTGGATATTAGGGACATTACTGCATAGGAATTAAAATGATAAGCTAAAACTGGAAATAAACCTACTTGTACTGCAATTAGAGAAGATAATAGTCTGGCAAATGTTTTACTGTGTATTGATAGTAGCCAATTAAGCCTTGGAGTAAATACTATTATAGCCGCAGTTGCAGTAAAAGATAATTGAAATCCTATATCAAATATCCATAATGGCCTAATAAATAATAGAAATAGAGCAGCGAAAGATAATGTATTAATAGAATCATATCGTCTATAGACCAGAGTGGATAGAGATAAAATACTAAACATAATTGATGACCTTAATACAGATGTAGGAAAACCTATTAAATAGGCATATATCCAGATTAATATTAAAGCAATAATAATAGAAAGCCTTTTGTCTATGCCTAAAAGTCTCAACAACTTAGATATAAATAGATAAATTATGCCTATATGTAAGCCTGAAACGGCCAATATATGTGATAACCCCAGTTCCCTAAATTTGGCCTCAGTTTCATCATCTAAAAAATCCCCATTACCTAAGATAATCGAGCTCATTAGCTTACTGTTCTTTTCATTAAGAGTCCTATCTAAAGTATTTGTAATTTTTGTTTGGAACCTAAGTCTTAATAGCTGTTCTTGGCTTACTTTGCCTTTAGAAATAATGTATAGATTATTACTATCTGAAATTAATATGATGTGGATATTTTTTGTTTTCAAATAAAGCCTGTAATTGAATAGTCCAGGATTTGTATTTTCTTTAGGTAATAGCAGTGTACCTTTAACCCTTATTTTATCACCAATATTTAATGTTTCTTTATCATAATAATTTAGGAGAATCTTTTCTTTAACTTTATAAGGCTTATCATTAAAGAAAAGCCTATTAACGTCTACAATATAAGTGCTTTTATCTTCACTAGATGAAGTTATACTTTTTATAACACCATCTAGTATTAACTTTTTATCAGTAAAATTAGCTAAGTCGCTTTTAAGACTGTTGGTTGTCATCAATATGCCAACTAAAATAAACAGTATAATTAATACTGGAATATAGCCTTTATCTAAAATAAGTGTAACTACCAATCCAGCAACAAGTAAAACAGCTGCAATTACTACTGTTACCATGTCTATATCTATATTATACGGAATACATATACCTAAAATAAATGGGATAACTAAAATCAAAAATAGTCTTTTCATAGATACCTCCATTTCCAGCATTATGGTATATTACCATTTGTATATATTATAGCATAATAATACCTATAAAAGCTTCAAAAATTGAAAAGAGCCCAGTGTAGAACAGGCTCTCTGATATATTTATTCTATTGGTTTCCTAGAGTAGCTACCATAACAGCTTTGATTGTATGTACTCTATTTTCAGCTTCATCAAACACTACTGAATGTCTACTTTCAAAGACTTCATCTGTAACTTCCATTGCTGTCAATCCATATTTTTGGTATATTTCTTCACCTACTGTAGTTTTTAAATCATGGAATGCTGGTAAGCAATGTAGGAACAATACATTTTCGTCAGCCTTTCTAATCATATCCATATTTACCTGATAGTCTTTTAAAAGTTTAATTCTTTCTTCAAAAAATTCTTCTTCACCCATAGATACCCATACATCTGTATATATTACATCTACATCCTTTACTCCTTCATCTACAGAATCTGTAATAGTTATTGTTGCTCCTGTTTCCTTTGCAAATTCTTTAGCCGCGTTAACAATTTCATCTTCTGGGAATAATTCTTTTGGAGATACTATTCTAAGGTCCATACCCATTTTAGCTCCGCCAATCATAAGCGAATTTGCCATATTGTTTCTTCCATCACCAACATATGCAAATTTTATTCCTTTTAAATGTCCTTTATGCTCTTTTATAGTTAGGAAATCAGCTAGTATCTGTGTAGGATGATATTTATCAGTTAGTCCATTCCAAACAGGCACTCCTGCATATTTTGCTAATTCTTCTACTGTTTCATGTTTAAAACCTCTAAACTCTATTCCATCAAACATTCTTCCTAAAACTCTTGCTGTATCTGCTACCGACTCTTTTTTACCTAATTGAATATCTCCCTTTCCTAAATATTCTGCATGGGCTCCTTCATCTACTGCTGCTACAGTAAAGGCACATCTTGTTCTAGTAGAAGGTTTTTCAAATATTAAAGCAATATTTTTTCCTTCTAAATTTCTAGGTCTAACCCCAGCATATTTTAGCTTTTTTAATTCAGCTGCTAAATCAATTAAGTACTCTATTTCTTTTGTTGAAAAGTCCCTTAGTGTTAAGAAATGTCTTCCCTTTAAGTTGAATGCCATTTGTATTCCTCCCTTTATATTTTATATTATAATTTTTCTCTAATTAAAGGCATACTCATGCATCTTGGACCACCACGTCCTCTTGAAAGCTCTGAGCAAGACATGACATGAGTCTTAACTCCATGCTCTTCTAAGAGTTTATTTGTGACATAATTTCTAGCATATACTATTACTTCTCCTGGTGCTATGGCTAAAGTATTGGAACCATCATTCCACTGCTCTCTTGCCGCATCTATGGCATTGCCACCAGCACAACGAATTAAATTAATTTTATCCAGTTCGAGGTATTTAAGTAACAATTTTTCTAAAGTTAATTCTTCTTTTTCAATGAAAAGTTCGCCATAAAATCTTTGGCTTCTTGTAATGGAATAGACAGTTAGGCTACCTTCCACCTCAGGATGTATAGTGAATTTATCATAATCTACCATAGTAAATACTGTATCAAGATGCATAAAAGCTCTTTTCTTTGGAATATCAAATGCAAGAACAGTTTCAAAGCCTTGATCCGAATATATAATCTTCTCTGCAAATTTTTCTATAGCTACCGCATCAGTTCTGGCAGAAAAGCCTACCGCAATAACCTTAGGGTTTAGTACTAGAATATCCCCTCCTTCAAGGGAAAAAGTTTCTTTTCTATTAAACCAAATAGGTATATCTGCATCTTTAAATCTAGGATGATTTTCAAAAATATATTTAGAGAATATTGTTTCTCTATTTCTAACATGAGTCTTCATACGATTAAGGGTTATTCCACTGCCTATTGTAGCAAAAGGATCTCTTGTAAAATAAAGATTTGGCATTGGATCTAATACGAAAGGATAATTTGCATCAGTTATATCTGCAAGGGATTTATTAATTAACTTTGGAATTTCGTCTTTCCTAACCCCAGCCATTAATTTGTCGATTAATTCTTTATTATTTAACTTTTCAAAATGTTCTTTTAGCACTTCTCTAGTACCTAGACCTACAACGTTGCCCTCGTCTAGAAAATCTTCAATAAATTTATTTCTGACTTCAGGATTGACTATGGATTCTGCAGATAGTTGTTCTAGATATAAAACTTCAACACCATTTCCCCTTAAAATATCAGCAAAATTATCATGCTCTCTTCTAGCTAAATCTAAATAAGGAATATCGTCAAATAATAATCTCTCTAGATAGTCTGGAACAAGGTTTTCAAGTTCCTTGCCTGGACGATGCAGCAATACAGTTTTTAATTTCCCAATTTCTGAATATACGTTAAGTGTTTTGTTTTTATCTACCATCATAATAACCCCCTCTTTATACAGGTGTTATGCATAATCTTCATAATTTTGTCAAATGTCCTGTTTAACTTTAATTTGATTATATTAATATATTTGCCATTCTGTCAAGATTGACAAGCTACATATATATTCATGTTTTGAATATATATTCATATTTTCTTACCTTGTAATAAATAAAATAAATACCTATTATTGGATTTATCAGATTGAGGAAAATGTTTTCCTGTATTTTTTAACGAATAATAAATAAATATACAATAAAAAAAATATATTTCCCATCTATTCTAAATTTTCTGATTTGTTAATAAATTTTAAGAAAAGCTTCTAACGAAGCGTTATAAATCAAGGAAGCTTTTCTTGAAACTCATTGAGGTCATAACGAGTTCTTTAAATAAAAGCGGTAAAGTAGAACTTTCCTATTCGTTATAAAAAATTTAAGCTCTAGTTTAACCTAGAGCTTAATATTGTAGATACTTTTGCTTTCTTTAATGCTAATATTATTGGAAATGCAATAACCGCTCCACCTACAAACTGGATTATGTTAGCAGGAACACTGAATATAGGAATTATCATATTGCCTTTTAATATACCTCCTGCTATATAATATCCAGTTACCATCCAAAGGCCTGCTAATGTCATTCCCATTAAACTATTTATACTAAACAATTCTTTGTCTTTTTTTCTAAGAATAATGGATAATATTAAGATAAAAATTGGAATTATAATAATAGCAAATATTAAAGATAATTGAACGCTATTAATCAGAGATTGTAATTGTTCTATTCCATTTAAATTAAATTTTTCAACAAGATATCCAGCGGTCTCTGAAGTTTCAAGATTAGCTGATATATTGTGTAGAGTTGTCTTGAAATATATAGATAATCCTATCCATCCTATTCCAATAACGTATGAAATAATACTTCTGAAAATATTAATCTTTTTATCTTTTATCTCTTGCGCCATAAGTCCAACTATAGCTCCCATTATTCCCTTTATTATTAAAGTAGGAAGCGCCCAATGTGCATATCCTAAAAACAAATCAGCCATTGCAGAACCTACACCACCTGCAAATACTCCATACCTCCATCCTAATAGTATTGAAGTGACAAATATCATACTATCTCCAGTGTGTATGTAACCTTCTGAAAATGGTATTGGAATTTGCGGAACTATCGCTGTTGTTGCAAACACTAGTGCAGTCATTAAGCCTCCATAAGTAAGTCTTCTTACATTAAAATTATTCATTCCTATACCTCCCCCAATTAGATTGTTATTATGATAATTTAATTATAACATAAATGTATCGGTGTTCAAGGGAGTTGTTTTGCAATTGTATCGGTTCATTTTTCTTTGCTGATTCTATATATATTGTTTTTAACGTTTATGCATTGATTGATTTCTTCTTTAGTAGGCTCTTTTCTCCCATATCTATATTCGTTATAGATATGAGTTAAATCCTCAATGCCAGTATTTATATATTCTGATTTTTTTAATTTAGATACATATTCATTAGGCGTATGATGGATTTCAAATTCATGTCCTTTTCCTTTAAGAATCAATATTGTATCTAAATAAATCCGTCTAATTGTAGGAAGGCTGTGACTATTATTTTGAGATTTTAAAAATAATCTAGATGAATTTAAAGCTAATCTTTTTAATGACTTTTCTATCTTCTTTCTAATGTCCTCTGGAGATAAGATAAATTCTTTTTCTTCCTCATCATCTCCTTCATTTGATAACGCGATTCTGTTATTTAATGCCCTTATTATATAAAAAATGACTAAATAAATAGCTAAAATTATGATGCCCCATTTAACTATATTAAATGTAATGTTCATGACAGTCTGTGCTTTTGGCGATAAAGTTTGGTTAGCAATTTCTTCTACCTGTTCAGGTATTTCGCCACTATTTATTTTATCAAGAATAGAAAAATCAGCTTTTCTAAAAATAAATTCTATTAATTTGCTTAATAAAAAAACAATAGGATATAGTATGATTTCAATAATTTTCTGTATTATAGCCCAAAGATTCTTGATTATTTGGCTTGAAAGCAACTTATCCCAAATTCCCCAAAAACCTGTTAAGGCAAATGCTAAAATTATTAGTATTAGTGAGTTTATAATTAGATTGATTATTTTAATATTCTTCGTTTTATTTAAAAAATTTGAATTTTTCTTATTATATGCAGTTATTAGGTTAACTGTTGCAAAATAAGACAATGACACTCCTACGTATATTGGGAAAAGCAGTTTTATCTTCTGAGCAGTAATACTATCTCCATCAAATAGAGTTAAAATAAAAATCATAACAAAAAATAAAACTACAGTTACAACAAAATTATTTTTTACGGAGTCGATATGTCTTTCTCCTGTTATACTTATTACACTTTTATACCATACAAAAAGATAGACAATAAAGTAAATAACTATCATTTCTTTCGATGTGATAAAGGAACTAATTAATGATAGAACTACAGCAAAAAATATAATTATAAATTTCATTTTATGTTTAATATTACTACTCTTTAAAACGTAAAAATATAAAGAATATGCACACAAATAGTTAGCTAAGGATAAAGTTATTGTCGTATTTATTGTAAAATCACTATCAATACCCACAAAAAAATACAATAGTAAAATGCCTGAAATGGAAACACTAGCTGTTTCAAATAGTCCCTTAATTATTATATTAAATATATTGTTGAGCCTTGCGTACATGTTTGCTCACCTTATTTCTCATTATTATTAAGTTCATAGCTATAAATAACATCTACTTCCTTACATAATCCCTGGATATTCAAGTAATTATCTAGTAATATTAGATTTATATAGTAGCCAGATTTTATCATTTGATTTATTTTTTTAATTAACTCATCAGTAATATGGGGTGTAATCAGCACTATTACATTATTCTTATCTATAAGCCTCACGTTCTTATTTAAAAATTCATCAAAGCTATCTATAGGTAAATACGAAGTCTTAGCTAAAGCATCAAATATAATCATCTTTTGGTTTCTTCCGTTTTTAGGTTTAATAAAAATATCACGCTTTTCTCCATAGAAAAAAGCATTTGATGAATAACCCACATCTATCTTTTCATCAATTGCCTCCTGAACAATTGATGCAGCAATATCTATTCCTTTTTCGATTAAATCTGAATTTACGTTCTGCCAATATGTATCGCTGGTTTGTACATTAAGGAGTATAATCATTGATGGATCAGCTGTATAATCTAACTTTTTTACATGTAATTTGTTTGTTCTAGCTGTAGCCTTCCAGTCAATAGTATTAAAACTGTCATAGGGTGTATATTCTCTTGCTCCAATAATGGCTATATTATCAGGAATTATCCAACGCCTAACTGATGACTGCCCCTGTATACTTTTAGATGGTATTATTAGTTGTCCTAGTGGCTTAACTTCAGGATAAACAATGAGCTTCATTGGATAATGAATTTCTTTTTCTGCAACAGCAAATCCGAAAAAATCTCCTACAGACATTTTTATATCGTGAAATGAATAATATCCTCGCTTGCTGCAATAAATAACATTATGTCTTTTTATTCTTTGATAGCTTAACAAAGAAGTTACTACCTTATATACTTTTTCACTTTTGTTATTATGCTCAACTAATCTTTGGTCCTTAAAATCAATTTCTATAGGAACATTAGCATTTACTTCTATCCACGGTAATATTAAAAACTTATTATTCGTTATTTCTGTAGTTAATCTAACTGATTCTCCAATAAAAACTCTTTCCCTATCAAAGTATCTTTTATACTCTAAATTCTTTAGTGCTATTTTGTCCCATCTATTCAAAATAAAAAACATTATTATAAGAAGCATAAAGATAGTTATAACTATACCCATAATTTTCAACTCCTAATGGCTGCTAGTCTTTTCAACAGGAGTGTTAATTTTCAAAATTATATTATCTAATATCTCATCTACACTTCTGCCCTTAATTTGTGAATACGAGTTCATAATGAGTCTATGAGTAAAAGCAGGCTTTATAAGATGCTTCACATCATCAGGTAATACATAATCTCTACCATTTATAGCTGCATATGCTTGTGAAGCCTTAAATAATGCTAAACTTCCCCTTGGACTTATTCCTAATTCAAGCTCCTCATTCTCACGTGTAGCATTAACAATTTTTAAGATGTACTCTATTATATCCTCATGTACATAGACTTTTGAATAGTATTGCCTAGCTTTTCTTATTTCTTCTGATGATGCTACCGCTTGAATTTCCTCTATTGGATTATTTTCTTTAAACCTTATCAAAATTTGAAATTCTTCTTCAATTTTTGGATATCCTATTGAAAGCTTCATAAAGAATCTATCTAGCTGTGCTTCTGGAAGAGGAAATGTGCCTGATGTCTCTATTGGATTTTGTGTAGCTATTACAAAAAAAGGCTCTTTTAATTTATAGGTTATGCCATCTATGCTAACTTGGTGTTCTTCCATAGCTTCTAATAGACTGGATTGGGTTCTTGGAGTAGCTCTATTGATTTCATCAGCTAAAACAATTTGACTCATTATAGGTCCTTCTTTTAATTGAAATTCACCGATTTTAGGATTATAGTAATTTAACCCCAAAATATCTGAAGGCAATAAATCAGGAGTAAATTGTATTCTTTTAAAATCACAATCTATTGATTTGGCTAAAGATTTTGCTAACATAGTTTTCCCCAATCCTGGAGCATCTTCAAGTAATACATGTCCTGAACATATTATAGCTGTAAGTATTAAGTCGATAACATCATCTTTTCCCACAATTACATTTTGGATATTGTCTTTAATTCTTAAGGCCAAATCTTTAATTTCTTTAACATCCATGCTATTACCTCCTACTTCTAATTATTATGAGATTTGATTACATTATACCAATTTAGTCCTGCCAATTCTTTAAGTATTCGTTACATTTTTTTCTAAGAATTAAAAATCTGTAACAAATAATAAATACTGCTCTCTATTTAGAAAAAGAGAGGATTAATATTCTAACCTCTCTTTTTTCTTCTGTTTCTATTCATCCTATTAAAAGAAAAAATAATAAGTAAAAATCCTATAATCTTATAAAGATATCCAGTAGATTTTACATCATTGGTATAAGCAGCTAATGAAATTAACTTCTCCATATGTTAGTCCTCTGTTATCTCTCTTTTAAAAACCGCAATTAAATTTCTTGGATTATTCAGTGAATTTAGAGTTACTAATTCCCATCCTTCTTCTCCCAATCCATTAAATTTTTTCTCATGTTCTTTTGTCAATACTAGCGATGTTACGCCAAAAGCTTTTATATTTTCAACCTTATATTCAAATTTCTTCATTCATAACCCCTCCCATTGTATTATAGCATATATTTTTTCTTTAAAAATCACGATTATTAGTAAATAATATCAAATTTTGTAGCATAATAATTGTTGAAATCTTGCTAGGTTTTGAGTAAAATTTATTATATTTAGATTTCAAAAGTAATCCCTATTGTCATTTATTTAAATTTTTCAACATATTAATTTTAAAAAGGTCTAATTTAAATTTTTACTTTTATTCTATTGTTATTAAAATTTATAGGAGGTTTTTTATGAGTAGATTAAAAATTGAGTTAAGTGAGTTAAACAAGCTTTACGATGAGATTTACTATAGTAACTTTGATAATATTGAGATAGCGTTAGATATTATCTCTAATATTGTATCAGAAAAAGAATTTGAAGATGAAGAAGATTTCGTATATGGTTTATCTAATATCGTAGACACAATAGTAGGGATTTTAGATGAAGTTGCAGAAGTATTTGATAATGAAGGTTTATATGATATTGGCGGCTATGTCAAGGATAAAATAGATAGAATACAAAGCGGAGATAATGATGATTCTATTGAAAGCACTTACATAAATTATTTAAGTGAGGATTATGAAGATAATCTTGAGGATGAGGAATTATACGAAATTGATGAAGGCTATGATGAAGATGATCCATATGAAGATGACTATTAAGAAAAGCTTCTAATGAAGCATTAAAAATCAAGGAAGCTTTTCTTGAAACTCATTAAGGTCATATACAGTTCTTTAAATAAAAGTATTAAAGTAGAACTTTCCTATTCGTTATAAAAAAGAAAACCTATGAAGGTTTTCTTTTTTAATAGTCCAGAGATAATATATGTTCTATGGCATTGGCAGGTTTGTAAAAAAGCTGTAAGTTCATACTTGTTCTTTTTTCATCGTAATACAAAGATACAAATACTTGGTATATGGTTTTATTATTGTACCCACCAAAATCATAGTCTATAGACTTATCAATAATATAAGATGCCAATTCATCATCAATTTTATATAAATCATAGTCACACTCTTTAAAAGCTGATTTTAATTCATCTACCCTTCCACAGTCTTTTTCTGCAATTTCATATAGTATTCCTGTTTGGTACTCAATATTGGATACTAAGGCCTTCCATTTAGCCAATCCCTGTTTATTAATTTTACATGCTATTTTTCCTTTATCTTCATAATACTTTATAAGCAAAAACTTTGCGCAATAATTTAAAGCTGATTTAGTAATAAAAAATTCATACCATTCTTCTTCGCTTAATTGATTATTTAAACCGCTTTTTAGTTTTATTTTCCTTAGAAGCCCTCTATTATCATACTTATATTTCATTATAAAGAAAACAATAAAATCTTTAAAAGCTAGAATTATGTCATTTTGCATCTTATGGAAGCCCCCCCCTTGATGATACTTTTTTACCAAAATAAAAGTTGATTATGTGTTCTTGTATATTCATTATACGCTAGAAAATAAATAACGATAAAAAATAGATAACTTCTATATTAAATGTACTTGTATGTAATACACTTAATTAGAAGCTATTTAGAGGAGATAATTAATACAATTTTATTGATTTAACCATGATTTTAATTTATTTTTATCTAAAATAATTATTCTTCGCCCTTTTATTTCTATAGCTTTGTCTTTACTAAATTGGCTTAATGCTCTGCTTACTGTCTCTCTAGATGTTCCTGCCAGCCCTGCTAATTCTTCTCTAGTTAATTTTAAAGTCAATTCAACAGCTCCACTTTCAATTTCAACGCCATACTTATCCATGAGTCTTAGAAGAACTTGAGCAGTTCTAACATAGGTATCATTAAGTGCCATATTCTTAATTCTTGATTGGGCTTCCTTTAACCTTTTATTCAAAACCTTAATAATATTTAGAGCCATGTCTGGATTTTGTTTAATAATTTCTTCTAAATCTTCGTTATTAATACTTAATATAATACAGTCCTCCATGGCTACTACAGTAGCGGGATTCCTACCACCATCAAAAAGTGTTACCTCGGCAAATATTTTGGATTTTCCCTTAATATCTAGGATTATTTCTCTTCCGTCACTACTAGTTTTTAATATTTTTACTTTGCCAGATTTAATTATATACACATGTTCACTTTTTTCACCCTCAACAATAATTATACTTCCTTTTTTATAAGGCCTTTCCTTAGTTATTTTCTCAAGTATTTTCAAATTTTCATAGCTCATGCCCTCAAATAAAGGTACTTTCTTTAAATATTCATCTATAGACATAATATCACCTGCCAGTTCCTTTTTTTCATAAATTTGTTTAATTTATTATACCAAATCAATCCAATAGAATTCTAATATTATTTGAATAAAAAGAAGCACAGAAAAATAGTAATTATATAAGGCTATTAATAGCATTTTTAAGGTGGTGGATTTATTATTATGAGAATTAAGAAGTATTCTTTGCCAATTGTATTAGTTTTATTTGTTCTATGTCTACTAGTATTTAGACTTTATTACATATCTAAAACTAACAATCTAGTTTTCAATCAAATCTCAGTATTCAACAATTCCCTCAGTAAAAAACTTGTAGATAATTTTTTTTCAGAAAATAATAGTATAAAAGAATTATCGACTAAGCTAATAAAAGAAATAGTTCTCAAGGATTTGGGATATGAAAATTGGCTAAAATACATAGAATTTATCGAAATATCTCTTTACCCCTCTGACATAATACATGATAGTGTAGAAGATCTTATAATTTCAGTTAATTTATCTCAGGATCAAGGTGTAATAGGTATCTATCGCTTATACGAAGACAGGTATATACTTTCAAAAAAAATTGATAATCTAGGCAATATCAAAAATGTATCTGCTGTTAGAGTAAAACCAATAAAAAGAACTTTTATTATTACTAATGAAGTCCTTGATGAAATGATTGGGGCATATTTTATAGATAATTTTACAAGAATTTTTTTAGAAATTGAAAATGAATTTGTGGAGGTATTCCGGCAATCTATAGATTACTCTGCATATTATTATGAAAAATGGGGAGACCCAGGAGTTTCAGATCCTAAATGGTATAAAATTATTGAAAATAGTGTAGTTGATAATATTACTACTGAAAAAGAATATATAACAATTAATGTGTCAAAATCACTATCAAAATTTGAAGCCTTAACTCCCTCTAGTTTTTCTACGCCTAATGATTATAAGCTTGTTAGTCAAAATAGTTTTGATAATAAATTTGTTTGGAGTGAAACTTACAATTCTTTTATTTTATCTAAAGCTAGGATAATATCACAAAATATTGATGTAGGGATTTTAGAAGATACAACTCAAACTGTAGATTACCTATTGAATTTAACTGGTAAATACTATAAAGTGATAGATAAGAATAAAAGAATAAGCTATATTAATAAAGATGATATTGTGGTTATTAATGATTTTTCCACATTAAAATAAATAATAAGTATGAAAAAATCTATTCTTATAAGTTTATTAATTTTAAGGTGTACAAGCCCAATAAAAGCTGAGCTGTATATCATATCTATGAATATCTGAAAGGATGATACCATGACAGAAAAAGTATATCTAGAAAATCCCTATTTAAGAGAACTTACTGCAAAAATAGTTAAAAAAGAATATTCTAATAGTAAATTTTACATTACTTTAAATAGAACCATAATTTATCCTCATTTATCTGGGGGACAACCTATGGATAAGGCTACAATAAATGATTTAAAAGTTATTGACGTATATGAAGAAGAGGATAATATCATTCATGTTCTTGAAGATAATATAAATTCTAACACAGTAAATCTTGCTATTGATTGGAATACCCGCTTTGACCATATGCAGCAGCATACTGGTCAGCACTTACTTTCTGCTGTTATTTATAAGCTATATAATGCAAACACTGTAGGAATGCATATTGGGCGTGACTATGTATATATTGACGTGGCAATGCCAAAATTTTCTCAAGAGGATATAGAAAAAATTGAAAGGTTTGCTAATGAAATTATTTATAGTAATTTCCCAATAAAAACTTATAAAATCGAAAATAAAGATATCCATAGTATTCCTCTAAGAAAACCTCCAAAAGTAGATAAGAATATTAGAGTTGTTGAAATAGAAAATGTTGATTATTCTCCATGTGCTGGAACACATCTCAGAAATATTGGAGAAGTAGGAATGGTTAAGATAAGAAAGTGGGAAAAATATAAAGGCAATACTAGAATAGAGTTTGTATGTGGAAACAGAGCTTTGCAAGATTATACACTTAAAAATTATCATATTAATAATATTTCAACTCTACTATCATCTAAAGATATAGACACATACAATGCGGTGAAAAAGTTATACGATGATTACAAGCTTTTAGAAAAGGATTTGTCAGATATTAAAACAGAATTAATTAAATATCAAGTTAACGACTTGATTAGTGAAAGTTATATGAAAAACAATGTAAAAATAGTACACAAAATATTATATGATTTTGATCTTAAAATGGCTAAATATGCTATGTCTCATATATTAGCTTACTCTAATACTGTTTGTATACTATGCATTGTTGAAAATCATAACAAATGTCATGTATTAATGGGTAGATCAGAAGACCTTAATATTAACATGAAAGAAATATTTGATTCTGTAATAAATATAATAAATGGAAAAGGCGGAGGTTCTCCTGAACTTGTCCAAGGCGGGGGAACAAATACAGCTAACATACCTCTTCTTATTGAAAAGAGTCTAAAACTATTGGATAAAATGATATAGAATAACCATATGAAAAAATAAAGAGAAGTTTTTCACTTCTCTTTATTTTTTCATAAAAGACTCAATTTCCTCAACTGTTTTTATAATATCCTTTGATAAGTTTTCACAACCATGCTCTGTTACAACTACATTATCTTCTATTCTTATTCCTATTCCTTCTTCTTCGATATATAATCCAGGTTCAATAGTAAGTACCATTCCTGGTGCTAAGTCTACTCCTCTATCCCCGACATCATGAGTATCTAAACCTAAGTAGTGGCTTACGCCGTGATAATAATATTTTGATATCTCATCATCTTCTTTAATGAGTCCAATTCTTTTACATTCTTCTGTTAGAACCTTTTTAGTTACATTATTTAGTTCTTTAAAAGGAATGCCAGGTTTAACCGCTTTAATTGTTTCTAATTGAGATTTTAACACAATATTATAAATTTCTTTCTGTCTTTCTGTAAACTTTCCATTGACAGGGAAAGTCCTAGAAATATCTGCGCAATAATTATTATATTCTGCACCTAAGTCGAATAAAATAAGATCTCCGTCCTTCATTTCACAATTGTTTTCTCCATAATGCAGTACTATTGCATTTTCACCTGAAGCAGCAATAGTATTAAATGAATGTCTTTTGGCTCCTAAGGTTTTTAATTCAAAGTCAAAATAAGCCTCAAGCTGGTATTCCATCATACCTGGCTTTGAATTTTTCATCATTCTTTGTATCCCATGATTAGTAATTTCTGTAGCTTTTTTTATCATATCTATTTCTGCTTCTGTTTTTATCATTCTAGATTTTGCTATTATGTTGTACGCATTTTTTATACTAATATGTGGATACTTTTCTTTAATGTCCTTTGCCAAAGTTAAAGCTTTAGTTTCATCGGAATTCCATCCACGTCTTTCTAGGTCTAAATAGACTCTTGAAAAATCATCATTAAACAACAGACTATTTAAATAGTCTGTGAAGCCGTTCACAGGTTTAATGTTTTCTATTCCTGAAATAGATTTAGCCTCTTCTTCTGTCATTCTAAAACCTGTCCATTTTTCCTCTAATGGTGTTACTTTGTCGATGAATAATGTTTCCTTAAGCTCATTGTTTCTTTTTTCAATTAATAAAATAAATTTTTCTCTTTCGGTTCCTACCATGTAGAAAAAATTCTTATTTACAATAAAATCATATTCTGCATCTGCAGATTTGTGAGGAGCAGTGCCAGACAATAAAACTAATAATGAATTATCTTCTATATTATTCATTATTTTTTTCCTAGTATTTATGTAAAAATCCTTGTTCATAATCTCACCTTCCTATTTATATTCTACAATCATAAACGCTACATAATACTCTAAATTCTCTATCTCTATTCTTTTATATTTATAATCAACTACAAAGTTTATTACAGATGAATGTAAATCAATACTTCTTAAAAAATGAACTGTACAAAATGAATTATCTTCAAGCTTGCTAAGTCTAATAACTATATTTTTTATCATGGAGCATTGAATTCTATCTCCAATATAAGTTGGCATATCTTCAAAATACAAATTTACTGTTCTGTTATCCAAAGGAATTATAATATCAATATCTTTCTCATCTTCTCTTAATACTCTAATATTAAATTCGCTTTCAATATTAAAGCCATACTTCATTAAATCCATATTCTCAACCTTAGTTTATTTAATAACATCTTTATATTTAAAATCAGATCCAAGTATATGACTAGATATCCAGTTTACTACAAAATCCAGAACGTCTAGTATAACCTTTTTTTGTCTTGAATCTATCTCTTGAGTTTCTAGATCCACTAGTTTTTCAACAAACATAGCATGCTGTTTTTTATGTTCCTCAATTTTATCGTAATTATATTTTTCCATTAAGCTTTCTTCAAATCCGAAGTGATATACAGTATAGTCCTTTAATCCTTTTAAAAGAGCCATTATTTCATCATAATGATCTTGTCCATCCTTTAAAGTTGCTAAATTATATATCTCTCCTCCGATTTCAAATAACCTTTTGTGTTGGTTATCAATTTCTTCTATTCCTACACTAAAATTATCTTTCCATTTAAAAATCATATTATTCCTCCTTCGACATTTTTCTAATTTATACCCTATATTTCTCAAGAATAATAAATATAGAATATTAGTTTCTCATAATATTTCTAGATGCAATACTACCAATTACAAACAAGCCCCCATTAAAAGCAACCATTAAATAATCATAAATATTATTATTAGGTATTTTACCTATTAGCTTATTTACAGACACAAAAAGTAGTGAAAGAAAAATTGTGTTTGTAATTTTAGCAATTTTCCATTCTAGTTTAAAGCTTGTATTAATTATAGTCAGGATAACATCTAATATTAGGAAAAAACATAATACTAAGGTAGCATAATAAAGCATTTCTATAATTATCACATGGAACACTCCTTGGGATAACGCAATATTTTTAAAACAAATTTTGCTACTCTTATTTATTCAACATATAGATTATTTTTCCTTCAAAAAGACTAAAAAGATATTAAAGCACCTTAAGATAAATAAAGACATAAATATATATTAGCAGACAAATAAATAAAGAAAGAAAGGATTGAGATGTCATGATGTATTGTAATGGAATGATGTATTATCCATATATAAATCCCTATATAAACTATGATGCATATTATGAATATGGGAAAAAAGTTGATGCTATTGCATATATTAATGGTGGCCCACTTGCTCCACAGTTAAAGGGTGTAGTATATTTTGAAGAAGTAAATGGCGGCACAGAAGTTAAGGTTAAGGTTTCTGGTCTTCCTAAATATGAACCAGCAAAAAATGGCAACCAACCTATAGGTCCACATGGTTTTCATATACATGAACACGGTGTCTGCGAAATAGGCGATCCAAATGATCCGTTTAAGTCTGCTGGAGGTCATTGGAATCCAGATAATCAGCCACATGGAAATCATGCCGGTGATTTTCCTGTATTATTTTCTAACAATGGATATGCTGAAATGAGCTTTTTCACTAATAGATTTAGACCTGGGGATATTATAGGAAAGTCGGTGATAATTCATCAAAACCCTGATGATTATAGGACACAGCCTGCAGGAAATTCGGGGAAGAGGATAGCCTGTGGAGTTATACAACCAAAATACTTCTAAGATTAAGAGGAAATGGTCTGGATTATCCTGACTTATTTCCTCGTTTTCTGGTTACCTCGCCAAGATTAGGATATTAATAATTATTTTAAGGGCATTTGCTAGTTAACTTTGTACGTAAATTGTCTTTACATATTGTTAATATCATAAATTCTCGACTTAGTAATTAATACTAATTTTGTTTTGTTTATAAAACATTAACATTCTGTGAAAAATTCCATATAATATATTACAGCCATTGAGAACCTACTTTTAATTAGGAGGTAATATAGTTATGGTAGATAAACAACAATTTGGTTTTGGCTTTGATGCTTCACTATTATTCTTCTTTTTGATTTTGGTGTTAATATTC
Organism: uncultured Clostridia bacterium; assembly: GCA_964619895.1. Classification (GTDB taxonomy): domain Bacteria; phylum Bacillota; class Clostridia; order Tissierellales; family Proteiniboraceae; genus Proteiniborus. The sequence continues at coordinate 38,982 of CAZUFW010000006.1, forward strand.
TGTAACTGTGGGTTTTTCATTTAGTAAGCAAGTCGGGGTTGACCCCGATTTGTTTATTTATATCTCCTATGTCAAATTCTTATTTAGCTTTCTTCTATCTTTCTATAGTTATTTTTAGTATAACAATTACAATATTTGTTAAGCAAAAGATTGATAAGTATGGTTGATACAGGTATAGCTGCAGGATCAGCAATTCTTAAAGTAAAAAAAGATATTGTTAATACCCCAAGATAAATTTTTATTAATTTGTATTATAAGTTTTTATCTCTTCAAATAAAAAGCTAAACTTCATGGAAAATTCCATGAAGTCTTTTAGCTTAATTCTAGAGTCTATTTTCATGTTTCTTATAAAACTCCCATGCAGAAGATATAATATCTCTTATTTCAGTATGTTGCGGTACCCATCCAAGTATGTTTTTAGCTTTTTCAGAAGAAGCAACTAAAATAGCAGGATCACCCTGTCTTCTTGATGCAATCTCCTTAGGAATAAAAATTCCAGTAACCTCTTCAGCAGCCTCAATAACTTCATTTACAGTAAAGCCTAATCCATTACCAAGATTTAAAATATTGCTGCTCTTTCCTTCTCTTAAGTATTCTAAAGCTAATATGTGTGCATTTATTAAGTCCTTAACATTTATATAATCCCTTATACAAGTTCCATCCTTTGTGTTGTAGTCATTACCATAAATATATATTTTTTCTCTTTTCTTCAAAGGCACTTGTAGAACTAAAGGTATCAGATGAGTTTCGGGATTATGGTCTTCTCCAATGAGTCCATTTGGATGTGCTCCAGCTACATTGAAGTATCTTAAAGAAACAAACTTTATACCATGGGCTAAATCTACCCATTTCATCATCTTTTCCATAGCTAGCTTAGTTTCTCCATAAGGGTTTGTTGGTTCAGTTGCATCTGTCTCTCGAATAGGAATATTTTTAGGCTCTCCATAAACAGCTGCTGAAGAAGAAAATACTATGTTCTTAATATTATTTAATACCATAGCTTTTAGTAAAACTTCCATTCCATAGACATTATTGTTAAAGTATTTCAGCGGATCAGACATGCTTTCACCAACTAGAGAGTTTGCTACAAAGTGAATTACTGCTTCAATATCATGTTTTGAAAATATAGTATTTAAAAAATTAATATCTCTAATATCGCCTTGATAAAAAATAGCATCTTTATGTACTGCATCAATATGTCCTGTTTGAAGATTATCTACAACTATAACCTTCTCTCCTTTTTCAATTAAATCATATACACAGTGGGAACCTATATACCCTGCACCACCACAAACAAGTACTGTCATTCTAATTCCTCCTTGATACTCATACAATATTCTAAAATCATTCTCCTACATTATATCATTAATATTTTAATGTTATCTCTAATTTCTTATATGTATTATTTCTATATATTTATTGTAAATAGAAAAAGGAAATGCCGAATTTAATTTGCATTTCCCTTTTTACATATTAATCTTCAATTTTGAATGAGCTTTTTAATGATACTATTCTGTTGAAAACTAGTTTTTCTTCTGTTGCATATTTTGTATCAACATTGAAATACCCGTGTCTGAAGAATTGGAATTTATCTTGAGGTTTGGCTTCTTTCATATTCGGTTCAACAAATCCATGTAAAATTTCTAGAGAATTTGGATTTATGTTATCTAAAAATGTTTTTTCCTCTTCCTGTTCATCATCTAGTATTAATGGCTCATATAGTCTTATTTCAGCAGGTAATGCATTGCTTGCTTCTACCCAATGAATAGTACCCTTTACTTTTCTTCCAGTAAATCCAGTTCCACTCTTTGTTTCAGGATCATAGGTACATCTTAGTTCAATAATATTTCCTTCAGCATCTTTTATTACTTCATTGCACTTAATGAAGTAAGCATTCTTTAACCTAACTTCATTACCTGGGAAAAGTCTAAAATATTTTTTAGGCGGATTTTCCATGAAATCATCTTGTTCTATATATATTTCTCTTGAAAACGGAATCTTTCTTTCACCTAATTCTGGATTTTCAGAATTATTTTCTGCATCAAGCCACTCAATTTGTCCTTCAGGATAATTTGTTATTACAACTTTTAGAGGTCTAATTACAGCCATTACCCTAGGCACCTTAAGCTTTAAGTCCTCTCTTACAAAATGCTCTAGCATTTGTTCATCTACTATGCTATTATTTTTTGCTACTCCAATGGCTCTGCAAAAATTTCTGATAGCCTCTGGAGTATATCCTTTTCTTCTTAGTCCTGATATAGTTGGCATCCTTGGGTCATCCCAGCCATCTACAATGCTTTCATCAACTAGCTGCTTTAGCTTTCTCTTACTCATTACTGTATTAGTTAGATTTAACCTGGCAAATTCAATTTGCTGTGGTTGACTTTCCATCTCACATTCTCTTACGAACCAATCATACAGAGGACGTTGATCTTCGAATTCTAATGTACATATGGAATGTGTTATTCCTTCTATAGCATCCTCTAAAGGATGTGCAAAAGAATACATTGGGTATATGCACCATTTATCTCCTGTATTATGATGAGATGCATGAGATATTCTATATATGACAGGATCTCTCATATTTACATTAGGCGATGCCATGTCTATTTTAGCTCTCAACACTTTTTCACCATCTTTAAATTCGCCTTTTCTCATACGTTCAAAAAGGTCTAAGTTCTCCTCTATAGTTCTGTTTCTATATGGGCTTTCTTTACCTGGCTCCGTAAGTGTTCCTCTGTATTCTCTTATTTCATCTACAGATAAGTCACATACATAGGCTTTTCCTTTTTTAATTAAAATTAAAGCTCGCTTATACATTTCGTCAAAATAGTTTGATGCAAAATGTAATTCTTCCCATTGAAAGCCTAGCCACTTAACATCTTCCTTTATGGATTCTACATATTCTACTTCCTCTTTAGTAGGGTTAGTATCGTCAAAGCGAAGATTAGTTCTACCATTAAATTCATCAGCTAATTCGAAGTTTAAAGTAATGGATTTTGCATGCCCTATATGTAAATATCCATTAGGCTCTGGAGGAAATCTTGTAATTATCTCTTTATGCTTTCCAGACTCTAGGTCAGCTATTACAATATTTCTAATAAAATTTGATGATATTGGTTTATCACTCATTGTAGCACAACCTTTCTTTTCCTTTGCGTTTTATTATTACCTTATAATATAACATAGTTATAAAATTTTTTCCATTTTATTTGATTATTATTTTATGATATATAATTTTAACTGTTTTATTAATTTAATGCAATCTTTTATAATAATGATATTATCCAATCCATACGATTGTGTAAAGAAAAACTACTTCTCATTGTTTAAAAAAGTAGTTTTAATAATTAATATGATTTTTACTTTGAATTCTTAGACATTTTTTTCATTGACTTTTTATATTGCATTTCTGCTTTTCTATTAAGTTTCCTTTCTGTATATTCAGCTTCTTTTCTAAGCTTTACGTAGCTTTCATATCTCTTTTTACTCAGAGCACCTTTTTCAATTGCTTCTTTTACAGCACATTTTGGTTCTGAAGTATGGGTACAATCAGAAAACTTGCATCCTAAAGATAGTTCCTCAATGTCCTTAAATGCCGTATCTATACTATCACTAACATCTAATATATGCAGTTCTCTCATGCCAGGAGTATCAATTACAACCCCTCCATTTGAGAGTAATATAAGTTCTCTATTAGTAGTAGTATGTTTTCCTTTATCACCTATACTACTTGTTTCTTGAGTTATCTGTCTGTTTTCATCTAAAAGCTCGTTTATGATAGTAGATTTTCCTACTCCAGATGATCCTAAAAAAGCAACAGTTATACCTTTTGATATATATTTTTTAATATCTTCAAGTCCTGATTTATTAATACAGCTAATACAATGAATATCTATACCGAATAAGATATCTGATATCTGCTTAAGCTTTTCCTCCATATCTTCACATAAATCTGCTTTTGTAAGGAGGATAACTGGTCTAGAGCCACTATCCCATGCCAGTGTAATATATCTTTCTAGTCTTCTTAAGTTAAAATTGTTATTAAGGGACATACATAAAAACGCTATATCAATATTAGTAGCTATAATTTGCTCCTCAAATGAGTTACCTGCAATTTTTCTTGAAAACTTACTTTTTCTTTCTAGTATCCCACGAATAATAGATCTATCATCATGGTCTTTTATTATATCAAGTACTACCCAATCTCCAACAGATGGATAATCTTGTATTCCAGAGGCAGAATTAATCATCTTTCCAGATACTGATGCCAATATATCCCCTTGCTCAGTGTAAACTTTATATAAATTTCTATATTCTACTGCTACTCTTCCAATGCAGTAAGAATCCTTGTATTGTTCAATTTGTTTTTCTAAACTCTCGTTCCAGCCTAAATCATATAAGTTATATTTGTTTGTCAACTATAAAGCCCTCCTATTATTTTAGGGCATAAAAATACCCTAGTAGTAGTTATTTTAGCAGACTACCCCTAGGGTTTGATTACAAAATGTTAGACAATTACTTATAAATCAAAAAATCTAAAGGAGTAGTCATAAAGAAATAATTAATTTTGTTAAAATAAAAATTAGCTATATTATTTCTCATAAAACATCACTCCTTCCATTATTTATATAGTAATGATAACAAATAATAATGCTTTTGTAAACAATAATTATTCTTCAAAATCTCTAAATAATAAACTTGGCTGTATTCCTGTATTATGTTGGTATTTACCACTCTTGTATTGAATATAATCTCCTTCTATTGTGTGATAATATATTTGACATACTTCAACATCTGGATACACTCTAATAGGCTGTACACAAAAAATCTCAAGTGTCCAATACCCACTAAATCCAACATCCCCAAATCCAGCAGTAACGTGAATAAATAATCCTAATCTACCAATAGATGACCTGCCTTCTAGCATGGGTACTAACTTGTCGGTCTTTGTGTATTCAACAGTTCTGCCTAAATATAGCTTACCTGGTTCTAAAACTAATCCTTCTTCAGGTATAATAATTTTTTTAGCTTTATTCTCTTTTTTCATGTCTAATGTGCTATCTTCATAAACTAAGAGCTCATTATGCAATTTCAAATTGTAACTATTTGGATTCAACTGTTTTTTATTAAAAGGTTCAATAATTATTTCATTTCCCAGTCTTTTTTCAATTTCTTTTCCTGATAATATCACTTCATAATCCTCCCTTTTATCATTTTGTATTCTGATTAATTTTTACCCTATTAATAAGTTCCTGAAAAACATTATTTGTTTTTTATTTTATTTTTATATTTCCTTTCTTATCTCTTTTTTCCTCTAGTCAATTATTACTAAATACTTTGCTCTTATTTAGTTTTCTAATGCTATTTCTTCTACTAATTTTTTATACTTAATCTCAGCCCCACGCTCCCATAGCCAGAATAATATAGAGAATCCCAAAGCTTGTACGATTACCTCAGGCATACCTATCAAGTGCTCCTTTATGCTAGCTTCAGTATAAATAAAACCCTCTATTGAGCCCGGAGTAGCATTAACTGACCCTATACAGGTAAGTCCAAATATAATACTAAATAACATAATCCAACCATATTTGCTTTGTATAATTTTATCTCTAAAGGGATATAAAATTACTGCAAACAACCCTCCTCTAAAAAGCTGAAATAATATTGCTGCCCTTACAATTGGAGAATCTAATGAGCGAAAATGAGCAAAATACTGATTTTGCATAAATTCTTTTTCATAGCTCATTAAGTTCATAAAAATAAGTCCACATACTAAATATGTAACAACATGAGTTAAAGTAAATCTTTTTAAATATCCTTTAAAAACAGAATGCTTTTTCAATGATTTCACTGTTATTCCCTCCCTGCTTAGCAAAGTAATATTTTCACAATAATATAATAATCATTCTTAAGTATTATTCATTAGTATTAGTTATTTCTACAGTATACAATAATTCCCTGCTAAAATTTACTAACTATGTGAATAATGTTATTGTAATCTTTTTTCTCACATAAATTATTAAAGCCAAGATTTCATTCTTGGCCTTAGCATTAACTTTCATACTCTGAGATTATTTCGATAATTCTATTTCTCACTTTCTCAGTTTCATCATACCTCATATTCGGAATATATTGAGCTTCCATTAAATCATGATTTTTCTTTGCACCTGCCAATTTATTAATGGCTATTGATATAAGATTTTCATATGCTTTTTTATTATCCTTTATTCCTTTTTCATAATAATTATATATTTCTTTGTTAATATAATTATTAAGATCTACTACTTTATAGTTTTTATCTTTAGCTGAATCCATTATTGATAATGCTATACTTAAATTTTTAATTATCACAGTCTCTATCTTTTCTGGTATCAAAGGTGTATGGAATATTTCTACATCAAGTCCTCTTTGGATAGCTTCTTGATATACTTTTTTCATCAATGCGGTTTTTCCTGTGCCTAGCTCACCTTTTATGTAATAGGTTTTTTCTATGTCCCTCAGCAATGTACCTGTATGCTCTGCCCATCCAGTTGGTGTATATGCACTACCAAACAAGTGTCTTTCTTTACCTGCTTTCTCAACCACTGGTAGACCATTAAGTATTTCTTTTATTAAATTATCTGTTAATACATTAAGCTTTCCAAAATCCATTATTTCTTCCATTTTCCAAATGGTATCTTCTTGGATTAATCTTGCTGCTTCAAAATATTTATATGCACTTTTATAGAACTTACTGTTTTTATCTATTACTTTTATGATTTCCTCTCTATTTTCTTCTAAGCCCTTAGCATCCCAGTATTCTCCTAGGTTTATTATCATATCTATGGCACCAGGATATTTAGGATCTATAACATGTGGTGCTGTACCATCTACTATTGCAATCTTTAATTTAGGTATCATAACGCTATCAATGGATTCTCTATCTGAGGAACAGTGATGGTACTCAACATCATATCCTTTCTCTTGCATTTGAATCCCAATACTACGCATCATTGATGATTTTCCTGTACCAGGTCCTCCTTTTAGGATAATTATTTTGTTTGCATCTTTTCTATTTATTATATAGTCATAGTATGAAAAAAAGCCTTTAGATGTATTGCCACCTGGAAACATCCTTCTTTCTTTACCTTTCATTTTAAATCTCCCTCCAGTTTTCTGCTACTAGCCTCTTACCCTTATTTTATATTCTATTAGACTTATATATACTTAGTTACTACAACTAGCATTTTTTTTATTAAACCTATAATATTGCTAATTTTATGTACAAACCATTGACAAATAAAAAGAATTTGATAAATTATAATTAGCACTCTCTTCAACAGAGTGCTAGTAAACGCTAATTTTTTTGCGAAAGGAGAAAGTTTTATGATGAAAAAAGAATTTAAAGCAGAATCTAAACGTTTGTTAGACCTGATGATTAACTCTATTTATACCCACAAAGAAATATTTTTAAGAGAGCTTATTTCCAACGCCAGTGATGCAATTGATAAAATGTACTATAAAGCCTTAACTGATGAAAATATTGTTTTTAATAAAGATGATTATTATATTAAAATATCAGTAGATAAAGGCAATAGGACATTGACAGTTTCTGATACTGGAATTGGTATGACAAAGGAAGAGTTAGAGGAAAACCTAGGAACAATAGCAAAGAGTGGTTCTTTTGCATTTAAAAAAGAAAATGAATTGAAAGATGGATATGATATCATAGGACAGTTTGGAGTAGGCTTTTATTCTGCATTTATGGTTGCAGAATCAGTTACTGTCATCAGTAAATCCTTAGATAGCGATGAAGGGTACAAATGGGAATCAACAGGTGCAGATGGATACACCATAGAGTCATGGGAAAAAGAAAATGTCGGAACAGAAATAGTATTAAAAATAAAAGAAAATACTGAAGACGAAAGATATGATGAATTCTTAGAAGAATATAGATTAAAATCTATTATAAAGAAATATTCAGATTTCATTAGATATCCAATTAAAATGGATATAAGTACAAGAAAGCTTAAAGAGGGCACAGATAATGAATATGAAGAGGTAGTAGAGGAAAAAGTAGTTAACAGTATGGTTCCTATATGGCGTAAAAATAAAAATGAGCTTACTGACGAAGATTATGAAAGCTTTTATTCTGAAAAACACTATGGCTTTGATAAACCCCTAAAGCACATACATATTAGTGCAGATGGAGCAGTAAGATACAACTCAATATTATTTATTCCTGAAAAAACTCCTTATGATTTTTATACTACTGAATATGAAAAAGGGTTAGAGCTATATTCCAGTGGTGTATTAATAATGAATAAATGTCCAGACTTAGTGCCAGATTATTTTAGCTTTGTAAAAGGTATGGTTGACTCAGAAGATTTATCCCTAAATATTTCAAGAGAAATGCTTCAGCATGATAGGCAGTTAAAAGTAATTGCTAAAAGAATTAAAGAAAGAATTAAAAGCGAATTGGAGTTACTTCTTAAAAATGAAAGAGAAAAATACGAAGTATTCTATGAAAGCTTTGGCAGACAGCTAAAATATGGAGTCTATAGTGATTTTGGACAAAATAAAGAAACCCTTCAAGATTTATTAATGTTCTACTCTTCTACAGAAAAGAAAATGGTTACTTTAGATGAGTATGTAGGTAGAATTAAGGAAGATCAGAAGTATATTTACTATGCCTCTGGAGATTCTGTTGAGAGAATTGATAAAATGCCTCAAATTGATCTTTTATCAGAGCAAGGATATGAGATTTTATACTTTACTGATGATATAGATGAGTTTGCTGTTCGTATGTTAATGAATTATAAGGAAAAAGAATTTAAATCTGTATCTAGCGGAGATTTAGGCATAGAAGAAAAAGATAAAGAAGAAAAACAAACTTCCGAAGCCGAAGAAAATAAAGATGTATTTGAGTTTATGAAAGAAGCTTTATCTGACAAAGTGAAGGATGTTAGACCATCAAAAAGACTAAAAAGCCATCCTGTGTGTCTTGCATCTGATGGAGACTTGACTATAGAAATGGAAAAGGTATTAAATGCAATTCCAAATAGTCATGAAATAAAAGCAGAAAAGATTTTAGAGATTAATACAAACCATGAAGTATTTAAATCTCTAAAAGAAGCTTTTCAACATGATAAAGAAAAGCTAAAATTATATACTAATGTACTATATAATCAAGCATTACTTATTGAAGGATTACCAATAAATGATCCTGTAGAATTTACAAATAATATATGCAAACTTATGGCATAAACTAACGCACCATTCAGGAGGCTACTAAAAAACTTTAATTTTCTTGCTGTCATTCTAAAGCGCAGTCGAAGAATCTCATGTTTTCAATATGAAGGAGATCCTTCGCTGACGCTCAGGATGACATGAATGGATTTTTTCAATGGCCTACTATTTATGAATGGTGCCCTGTTGTTTCTGACATATTAATAATTCTTTTTTAGCCTTAGTTAATTGCTTTATGGCATACTCTCTTTTCGTGGCTTCACACTTGTCCTTAAGTTCTTCAAAGTAGACAAGCTCTACAGGTCTATTTGCTCTTGTGTACTTAGAGCCTGTCCCATTGTTGTGTTCTTTTATTCTACGCTCTAAATCTGTAGTCCATCCAGTGTATAGTGAATTATTCTTGCACCTTAGCATATATACATAAACCATGTTATCAGTCCTAATCTTCTGTTCTTTTTAAAGTAAAACCTATTTAATCTAGCCAATTCCTAATCAAAATAGATTCAGATTTTAGCTATACTCTATCTTTACCTTTGTCCCATGTACTCCTGCCACTGCTGGAGTAACTATTAGTTTTACCGGTACTCTGTTTCTAAGCTCTTCTACATGGCTGATTATACCTACGCTTAAGCTTTCACTATATAGTCTCTCAAGGGAGGTCATTACCACATCTAAAAGATTGTTATCTAAAGTACCAAAGCCTTCATCAAGAAAGAAGAATTCTAAAGAAGTATTACCCTTTAGTTGAATTTTTGAAGACAAAGCTAGTGCAAGTGAAAGAGATGTAAGAAAGGTTTCTCCTCCCGATAGAGAATTGCACTCCCTTCTTGCTCCCCCATTGTAATTATCAACTATGGAAAAATTATTGTTAGAATCGTATTCTAGTTCATATCTTTCCCTAGTTATTTCTTTTAGCCTTTCTGAGGCCACTTTTGCTATATATGTCAAATGACTTCTTGATACGTATTCAACAAATTTCTTCCCTTTAGTCAATTCTAATATTTCAGTAAAAATATCCAACTTCTTTTCTAATTTCTCTATTTCTTCCTTTAGTTTAATGACTTCTTTTAGATTTTTGGTCATCTCATCAATCTTATTCTTTTTCTTCCCTATTTCTTCAATTAAATCATTATGTGAGTTATTGGCCTTATCTTTTCTGTCAATAATGGACATCCATTCTTCCTCTGTAATTGATTGACCATCCAGTTCAACGTCGATTCTAGCAATATTATTATCTGTATCCTTAACTTTATTAGTATATAGTTCAATTTCATTTTCTAAGATTTCTATATCTTTATTTTCAAGTCTGCTATTGATTGCTTCTTCAATAGAGCTAAAGTTATTATGAGATAGTGCATTTATTAAATTTTTTTCTAAAGCAGCTAATGATTCTTTAAGAGCTTCTATGGCTTTTTCTATTCCTATTTTTTCTTCGCTTAGCTTATTAAGACCTGTATTTTGAACATCTAAAACTTCTCTTAATTCTTTTTCTTTGTCTAGTAATTCTGATATATCTTTTTCTATTTGATTTTTTACAATTATAGGTTCTTCTTTTCCCACTCTTTTTTCTATATTTTCACCTAGTTCGTCAATTCTACTTCCTTTATCATTCATTGACTGTTGTATAACTTTTATATCTTCATTGTTTTTATTTATTGTTTTTTCTAATTCAGTTACTTCTAGTTTAAGCTTTTTATTTTCTTCCCTCAGCTGTTTTAGTGCTTCTGAGAGCTTTTCTACTTCTTCATCTAGCTTATTGACTTCTTTTAATCTATTTACAGCACTTGTAATTCCTAGTTCTTTTATTTGTTCTTCATACTTAGTTGATATACTGCTTATTTCTTTTTCTATTTCTGATAGTTTAGTTTCAAGATTTTTTAGGGCTTCATCATCTCTTTTAGTATTAGTCTCGTAGGCAGTATATTTCTTATCTAGAAGATTTCTTTCCTCAGCAGCCTTGGAAAGCCTATCATACAAGTCTTTGTATTCATTATCCCACTTGTTTCTATATTCTTGTAAATTGATTATTTTTTCTTCTAAGGCTACTTTTTCCTCCTCCAAAGAAGTTATGTTTATTGGCATCAATAATTCCATGTATTCTTTAAATTCCTGTTGAATTCGGTCAAATTCATTTGATTTATTCTTTATTTCTTCTTCTAATCTAACCAAATTATTCTGAATAAACACTTTTTCTTCTTCTAGCTTTTTGCCTAATAATTGATTTACTGATATTTCTTCACTATCCATTGAAACAGCAGGACTAGGATGGTGTATAGAACCACATACTGGACATGGCTCTGAGTCTACTAGTTGCTCCCTTAAAATACTGGCTAAGTTTTTATACTCTAACTCTTTTGTTTTAAGTTTGTTATCCTCTAGTTTTTCTTCTTTAGCTTTAAGCTCTATAGATAAATTATTATATCTATTATTTAGCTCCTCATTTGCAATAATAATCTCTTTTTGTTTTATCTTTAAGGTTTCCGCTTTTTCACTTATTTCCTTATATCTTTCAATTATTTTTGACAGTTCAAAAACTTTTTTCTGATATTCGGATACTTCATCCCCATTCTCTGGTTTACTGGACTCTAATAGGGATTTTTTATTGTTTAGCTCTTTTAGTAAATCATCTACTATCTTTAGCTGTTCTGAAATCTGTTTTAGTTCTTTATTGTTATTATCTATGCTTTTTAGCAGTTTGTTTTTCTCAATAAGATTATTCTCTTTATCTTTTGCTAGCTGAAAATATCTTTTCTCATTATCTGATGCATCTATTAGCTTCTTTCTATATTCAGATGAAATAGATTTACTAGCAATTAATCTTTCCTTTTCTTCAATTTCTTTATTAACCTTATCATCTCTGTTTAATAAGACTTCATATTCTTTTGTATCATTTTTAATTTTATTTTCTAAACTACTATGCCTAGTTTTCAGTTCATGGATTTCTTTTTCCAATAATTTTTTCTGCCCTAATAGCTCAATTGCTTGTTCTACCTTTGATTTTCTTTCCAGTAAAACTGGATATACTTTTTCCTTTTTATGTAATACTATACTATATTCTGTTTTGTTATTCTCTATAAGCGAATTTAGCTTGTCTATTTCTATACTATATTGACTTAACTTTTCACTGTTTTTTTCAATATCTTGTAATGTTTTTTGCCTGTTTTCAATATGAGGCAGTACATTTAATGAATTCTTTCCCTTGCTTAATTTGATTTTCTTATGCTCAAATTCTTCATGATTTTCTTTCAATTGTTCCTTTATGCTTAAATATTTAGTCAATTCATGTTGTAAATTCCATACTCTGTTGTATTCTTTATGTTTGTCATCTAGTTCTTTTATTTGAGCTTTTAACAATTTTTCATTTTGGGTAAGTTCTGTAAGCTCTTTATTTAATTCTTCTATTCCCTCTTTTGATACACCATCATACCTGCTGAGCTCTCCTTGAATTCTGTTCAACTCTTGACTAATAATATCTCTTTTCTGCTTTGTTCTTCTGTTTAGCTTTTCTCCATAATTCTCAAGTCCCAAAATTCTTTCCAGCATTTCATTTCTTCCCGCTCCTGTAAGGGTTAGAAATTCACTGAATTTTCCTTGGGGAAGTACTACTGTTCTTATGAAGTCATTGAAATTTAGCCCTATTATATTAGATTCTAATTCATTTTCTACAGAAGTCCTGCCTTCAATTATTTTTTCTTGATTATCATCTATATCATAAACTATTAACTTTACAAAGGTTGTATTGATTCCGCCACTATTATTTCTTTTTAGGCTTCTTTCAACTTTATATTTTTTTCTTTGTTCCCCATGACCCGCTTCAAATTCAAAGGAAAGAAAAAGTTTCTCTGTTTCTGTATTTATATACATAGTTGATTTTCTTGCTGTTTGTCCATAAAGTGAAAGGGTTATAGCATCTAAAACAGATGATTTACCACTGCCTGTTGGACCAAATATACCAAATAAGCCTTTCTCAGTTAATTTGTCAAATTCAACTGTTTGTTCTTCCAAAAAACTATTTAGCCCTGATACTTTAAGAATTTTCGGTTTCAATTTCATCACCTTCTTCAGAAATTATTTCGGCAAATATATCCATAAGATCCTGGCTAGGTTCCATTTTCCTCTCATTTAGATAATGTCCTTTAAATAATTCTAGTATGGATTTTTCTCTAAAATCATTCATTTCTTCTTTTTCTTCTTCGAATGCTTCGATAATAGGAGTTATAGTAAGTATATCTGGTTTTATTGTTTTGAGCTGCTTTATTTCTGCCTGAGTGATTAATTTGTCGGTTTTTATTTCGAGATACACCCAAACTTCTCTATCACTATTATCAAGACACTTTTTATATGCTTCTTCTATTCCATTTACTTTCCAGACTTCAACTGGTTTCCATATGTTAAGATTTACTTTTTTTATCTCAGGTTCTTGTCCAGCTTTTAAATCTACAATAAAAATACTTTTTCCTTGACCAACTTCACTTTTACTATACTGTATAGGTGAGCCAGAGTAATAGGCATTTAAAGAAGAATTTCTTACTTTTTGTGATTTATGAAGATGTCCCAATGCAATGTATTGGGCTTTTTCAGGTAATGCATCAGCATTTACAGTAAGCCCCCCTCCTATTTGTATAGGTCTTTCAGAATCTGTTGTCTCTCCACCCATGACAAATAAATGGCTTACACATAAATTCACTGTATCGTCTCTATATTTATCAGATAGCTGCTCAAAGATTTGGCTTACCCTTTCAGAATAACTTTTCTGCATTCCTTCTTCATCTATTGTGCCTTCAAACACTTCATTTAATCTCTGTTCGCTAGGATATGGCAATGTCAGTATTACTGCCTTTTCTCCATGTATTTCTAGTTCTATATAGCCTTCCCCTGCATCTAATATTTTGTGATGCCCTATTTCACCAGATTCAACCTTGCTTTTTGGTGTTCCTAGAAGTATAACCCCGTGCTCCCTAGCCAGCGGCCTAGATGAAACTAATCTATCTGGGTTATCATGGTTTCCTGAAATTATCAATACTATTCTATTGCCATTATCTGAAAGTCTTTTTATTCCCCTAAAAAAAAGTGTCTCAGCCTTGGCAGGCGGGTTGCTATTATCATATATGTCTCCTGCAATTAATACTAAATCTATTTTTTCATCGTTTGCAATATTTACTAGTTCGTCTATAAATTTTTCTTGTTCTTCTATTCTACTAAAATCCTCTAGATATTTTCCAAGATGCCAATCAGAAGTATGAAGAATCCTCATTCTACTCTCACCTCTTTATTTAACTCAAATGAATATATATATATTTCTTTAACTTTACTCGCTGTTATTCTTTCAAGTGCCTCTTTATAAAGCATCATCTGGCCCCTATACTTATTTACAATGCTATCAAGACTTTCTTCAAGTACATAGTCAGTCTTATAGTCAACTAAAACCAGTTCATCTTCTTCCCTAAAATAGCAGTCTATAATTCCTTGTATCAAAACACTTTCGTTACAGTTTTCAAATCCTTCAATAACCTCAGAAGCCTTTTTCTTCATAACAAAAGGAGTTTCTCTATTAATGTAGTCTGATGCTAACAGTCTAAGGCCTAATGGACTTTTATAGAAATTAAGTATTTTATCTACATCTACTACTTTTGCTTCCTCCTCAGTTAGTAACTCTTCTATGACCATTTCATCTACCTTTTTTTCTATAGCTTCCTTATCAATAGGAATATTTAAATTAAGATGCTGCATAACAAAGTGAATTATGGTTCCTATTTCTGCTTTCGTAAAAGGCTTTCTACCTTCAAGAAATCTTGGCATCTTGACTATTGACGGTATCTTATAATTTAATGTTTCTATAGACTTAAACGTAGCTTTTTTAATATCGGAAACTGACATTTTGGAAGGTATATTTATTGAATTTTCATGCTTATAGCTCCACTCAAATCTTTTCTCAATTTCTTCATTGAAAGATGTAGGACTATAGTCTTTAAAATTCTCTAATTTATTCCTAAATTCTTTTTTATCAATAGCTTCATGTTTTTGGCTTATATCTAAATCTTTTCTGTTTAATATTCTAATCTTCCAGTTTTCATCATCACTAGTTGAAATTTGGTGTTCATCTTCCATACCTGCAATTTCCCGTATAACAGCTCCACTTCCATGTTTTGATAAGCTATTACATATCCAATCAAGATAGTTTTTACTATTAGCTAAATAATACAAATTAGTTTCTTTGCACCACTTTTTAGCTTCTTTTGGAATGTCATTTATGGAACCTATTAAAATAAGTCTATCCTTTGCCCTAGTCAACGCAACGTAAAGTATTCTCATTTCTTCTGATAAACTTTCTAGTTTTACTTTTTTCCTTATAGCTGCCTGCGGAAGGGTACTTGTATATCTTCTATTTAGTACATCTACATATTTAGGCCCAAGCCCTAAATCCTTATGTATCAGTATGTCATCTTTAGTATCAGAAAGATTAAATTGCTTTCCTAAGCCTGCAAAAATTACAACAGGAAACTCTAGTCCCTTGCTTTTATGAACACTCATTATTCTCACTACATTTTCGTTTTCTCCCAATATCTTTGCAGTTCCCATATCTCCGCTGCTACTTTTAAGTTTTTCTATAAATCTAATAAAGTTAAATAATCCGTTAGAAGAGCTTTTGTCAAATTCACATGCCCTGTCCACAAGTATTCTAAGGTTAGCCTGTCTCTGTATTCCCCCAGGCATTGCACCAAAATAATGATAATATCCAGTGTCTAACATAAGTTTCCATATGAACTCATCAAGTTTTGAATATCTCGATCCCTCTGCCCATGTATTTAAGTTATCTAGGAAATTAGAAAGCTTATTTCTTAAGTCATCAGTATTAGTGTTTAAATAGCTTTCAATGGCTTCATAGTAACTGCTGCCTTTATTGGAAACTCTTATCCTTATTAGCTCTTCTGTAGTAAATCCTCCTATAGGAGACCTCATGACGCTTAATAACGGAATGTCCTGCATTTTATTGTCTATAATACTAAGTAAATTCAAAAATATTTTGATTTCCAGAGCATCCAAATAACCTGCACTATCATCTGCATATACTGGTATGCCTTCATTTATCAATACTTCATTAAAAACAGAAGCCCAATTCTTCATTGTTCTTAATAAAATAACTATATCCTTATACTTTATTTTCTTGAATTTTCCTATCTTTGCATCATAAGTTGTTTTTTCTATTAATTCTTTTATTCTATTGGCTGCTATTCTAGCTTCTACTTCGATACTAGCCATATCCTCCAAGTCTTCACCTAAGTCCTCTATGCCATCTGTCTTTTTTTCTATTATATCTATTTCTATAGAAGCATCATTGTCACTG
Organism: uncultured Clostridia bacterium; assembly: GCA_964619895.1. Lineage (GTDB taxonomy): Bacteria > Bacillota > Clostridia > Tissierellales > Proteiniboraceae > Proteiniborus. The sequence goes on from CAZUFW010000006.1 coordinate 55,558, forward strand.
CTTTTCTCATACACTGCTCCCTCGTATAAATAGGCTGCTTCATCATATTCTACTTCTCCAAGCTTTTCTGACATAATACTCTTAAATATATAGTTGACCCCATCTAAAATTTCTTTTCTACTTCTAAAGTTCTTAGATAAATCTATTCTCTTATTCAATCCTGATTCATCATTTACATAAGAATTGTATTTCTCTAAGAAAAGAGAAGGGTCTGCTAGTCTAAATCTATATATGCTTTGCTTTACATCCCCTACAAAGAATAAATTATTATCTCTCTTCATTCTGTTAATAATAGTCTCTTGAACTATATTGCTGTCTTGATATTCGTCTACAAATATATATTCAAATTTATTTCTATACTCTTCACTTACTTCGGAGTTTTCTAAAATTCTTAAGGCATAATGCTCTAGGTCATTAAAATCAATTATACCCTTTTCCAACTTTCTGTTAGTATACATTTGTGAAAATTCAGCTACTAAATAATATAGATATTTCATTACAGGATATAAATCATTTATTTCAGCTAAATACTGCTCTATACTCTTATTAAATATTTCTTTTTTCAATGATTTATCAATAATAGCCTTATAGCTATCTCTCAACTTTGAAGCTTCTTCTTTTAAATCTTCATCTACGTCTTTTGAAACCCTTTTTAACCTATCATGACTGATGTTTTCTAAACATTTATTAAAGTCAACTATTTCCTGTTTATTCAAAGCTTCTTTTAAACTATCTATGTTTTGCAAATCATTTTTTAAGGCATCTAGATAGCTTAGGGGTCCATAATCCTTATTGCAAATCTTTATTGCCTCTGTAACTAAGTCTCTAGCACCACTTAAATCGATTCTTATACTATCCTTAATAGTCTCAATCCAAATACTCTTCTCTAGTTCTTCCTGGGTCATATTAAACATTTCTACCATTTCGTCAAGCCATTCTTCCGGATATGGTTTACTTTGAATAAAAGAGTATATTCTAAGTATTAAATTCTCCAGCTTAATATCGTTTTTGTTGCCTCCAAAACTTTCAACTAATCTAATAAAATCTTCATGACCCTTTTCATATTCTGATTCTAAAAGCTCCTCTAATACTTCCTGGAGCATTATTTGAAGCTCGGTTGTATCTCCTATCTTGAAGGCAGGATCAATATCTATAAGGTGAAAATGTCTTCTTACCACATTTATACAAAAAGAATGGACTGTTGTTATATGTGATTTATTAAGTAATGTTATCTGTCTTCTTAATTTTTCTTCATTTTCTCCGCCTTTTTCTATTTCTTCCATTAAAGCAATTAATATTCTTTCTCTCATTTCACCAGCTGCGGCATTAGTAAAAGTCACTATTAGAAGCTTATCTATATCTATCATGTCTTCTGTAACCAGTTTTATTATTCTCTCAACTAAAACCGCTGTCTTACCTGAGCCTGCTGCTGCTGAAACTAGTAGATTTCGTCCTCTATGGGTTATAGCATCTATTTGAGCATCTGTCCAACGTGGCATTATTCTTCACCTCCAGACTTCTGTCGTATTCTTAACATTACATCATCGTCTTTTAATTTTTTAATATTTCTATATTTATTATCTTCAAAGCTAGTTTCAAATTGACATATTGTTGAAAATTCGCAGTAGGTGCATGATACTCGTTTATCTATCTTACAGGGCTCTATTTTTATCTTTCCTTTTAGTATTTCTTCTGCAATTTCTGATATCAGCCCTTTAACATGCTTTATCAACAAATTCATGTCTTCTTTATCTAAAACAGAAGAACTTTTAGAAAAGCTTCCATCTTTATTGATACTAACTGGTATTATAGATGAATTGTTAGTTTCTTCAATGTCTCTATCCATTGACTTTACTATATTTATATCTTTTAATATTATCCCATCAAGCTTTAGCTTCTTTGCAATCTCCTTTTCTATTAATTCTAAATCTTCCACATCAGACTCTACCATTGGGTCATCTATTCTAAAATAGAAAACCCCGGCAGGATATATATCATTTTTTATTAGCTTGTCTCCATTAGAAATAATTGCATCTGCATATACTAGGAGCTGTATTTGAAGACCATAATAAGCATCAGAAAGACTAAAGGCTTTATTGCCAGATTTATAATCTATTATTTTTACATAGCTCCCTTTTTCTCCTTCAAGAATATCTACTCTATCAATTCTTCCTTCAAGTCGTATCTCTTCTCCATTAGGTAGATTTATTACAATAGGAGGTATTTTGCTGTTAGGCCCATCTCCAAAGCTTACCTCATGCTGCATTGGTACGAAATCGCCCTTTCTTATGTGTTCTGTTATTGTCCATAAGGCTCTCTTACTTATTCTTTTAAGCCTATTTACCATGTACTTATACCTATGAGTGCTTAACAATAGACCATGCTGAAAATCATCAATCATTTTATCTAATATCTTTTCAACAATTTCATCTGATTTATGTCTATCAATCTGGTCCCAGCTTAAATTTTCTATAGAAAGCTCCTTTGAAAATTCTTCTATAGAATTGTGAAATAGCATACCTAAGTCAGGACTTTTGATTTCATAAACCTTTCTTTCTTCAGGTGCTAAACCATATTTTATAAAGTGAGAATATGGGCAGTTTACATATGTTTCTAGCCTAGAAATACTTGACCTAAAAGGTAGTTGATAAATCTGTCTAGTATATGATTCATCAATTTTTTCTTGTTGATTAACATGATATAACCCTTCTATGACTAATTGGAGTTTTTCTCTCCAATTTTCCTCATTATAATACCAATGATATACATCCCGCCACATTTCATTTATTTTGTTTCCATCTAGTTTAAGCCTTAAGTTCTCAACTAGATATTTAAATGTTGACATAGGTGTAGCAATTAAATTCATTTCTATTTCTTCATTTTTTATTATGTCGCTATACACTGTAAGATTTCCAAAAATTTTCTTAAGTCTATCAATTAGCATAGAAGGTCTTAGGGTTTTTCCTTCATTATCACCTAGTGCATAACTAATAAATAAATATTCGCTAGGTTTTGTAAATGAAGTATACACTGAAAAATCTTCTTCACAGGCTTTCGTTTCACTATCTGATGAAATGTCTATACCTATACTTTTCATCTCCATCTTCTCTTCATCTAGCAATATACCACTATCTTCTACTGTAGATGGTAATATTCCATCATTTACACCTACTACGAATAATGCCTTAATATCATGACTTCTTGACCTATCTAAGCTTCCCACTAAAACCTGATCCATAGTAGGAGGTATTATTCCTACCTGATATTCAGAAAGACCTGATTCAAGTATCTTTACATATTCACTTATGGTAACTTTCTTGTCTCCTAATATCTCTACTAATTGATCTAATACTTCCATTACTATGTTCCAAATTTGTGTATTTTCATTGACTAATTCAAGATATCCTTTTTCTTTTTGCTTATCTATTAAGCTATTTAGTTTTTCTTCTACATTCATATCTGTCAAAAACTCAAATAAGTATTTTGTTAGGTTATCTATTTGATTTTTACTTTTTATCTTTTTCTTGAATGTTCCAATATGCTGTATAAATTTCTTTCGGATATCATTAATTTTTTCTAATTCAAACTCATTTTCTCCATAAATAAAATCGCTAAGCCACTTGTCTCCCATTATGCCGTACCTAAGGACGTAGTTTTCTAATACTTCATATTCACTCTTATCTAAATCGCTAAATCCTGTTTTAATAAATTTAAAAACATCTTCATATCGGAAGTTTCTAGAAATTATTTCTAGACCAGATATAATAAATTTTATTATCGGATTATTCATAATACTTCTTTTATCATCAATAAAATAAGGTATTCCATATTCACTAAAAACTCTTTTAATAGTCGATGAATAACTATCAATCATATTGCATACTACTGAAATATCCCGCCATCTATAATCTTTATCCCTTGCAAGTGATACTATATAAGAAGCAACATTTTCAATTTCTGTGTATTGGTTTAAACTATAAAATATTTTTACCCTTTCTGTGCTTTTCTCGTATTTTTTATAGGGATATGCAAAAAGCTCTTTTTCAAGATGCCAAATTTCTTGTTTTTTATATTCTGTTTTAGCATCTAATATGGTCTTTCTTTCTTCTATACCATTCTTTAGGGCTATATCCCTCAACTTTTCATATGTATTAGAGGTAGGTTTAAATATACTATTATCATGTGAATTTTTCATATCTAATGTAAGAGATATATTTAGTTTCCTGCTTTTGACCATAAGCTTTTCTAATATTTTATACTCTAGCGCCGAAAAGCTATTGAAACCATCAACCCATATTTCTGCATCGTCAAAATAAGTTGAATTATCAAGTTTTTCTATAACCAAATTCATCTTATCTTCATCGTCAGTATATTTGCCTTCCATATACTCATTAAACTTACTATATATTAATGATATATCCTTTAGCTTTCGTTTTAACATATTATCCTGGGTAATACCTTCTGATTTTTGCTCAATGATTTCCGTTGGTATATCGTCCCTCTTAAGCTCAGTTATGAGCTGGCAAAAGTTTGATAAGAATCCATCTTTTTTAGATGCTTTATTAAATACAGTTAAGTTCTTTGAATTTTCTTCGAAGAGCTTTCTTAATACCATTATCTTCCCAAGTTCATTTATAGCAGTCTTTTTAATTCCTCCTGCTTCGTTAAGAACCTTATATCCAAGTCTTTGAAAGCTAATCACTTCTACTCTCATGATGCCTTCAAGATTTTTCTTAAATATCAAATCAGCTTCTGCTTGTAATGTAAATTGTTCTGGAACTAGAAGTATAAGCCTATGATTGCTTTTTTCTTTAATTCTATATTCGATTTCGTCTAGTACTCTGTGTGTCTTACCTGATCCTGCCCGTCCTAAAATATACCTTATCTTCACTATATCACCCCATTTTAAACCTATAGTCTAATATTCTATTTTTTTTATATATATCCTTTTAAGAATAACTGGATATATTGTATATATATGACCAAAAAAGGATGACTCACGTCATCCTATTTCAATATTGCTATATCCATTGTATCTATCCATATTGTATTATTAGGTTCTGTATTTATGTATATCTTTATGTACTGACCACTCTTAGTATTAATTTCGATATTATGCAGTGTCCATGTGTTTTCCACTAATTTAACTTTCTTAGTAATTTGAGAAAGTATTGAGTCGTTAGATCCTAGCTTTAAAGTAATAGAAGCATCTGTAGCAACCTCTGAATTAAGCCATAATGACAAATTAACTGTCCTATTTTTAGCAAAATCAAAATT
>CAZUFW010000006.1:60844-63325 GCA_964619895.1 uncultured Clostridia bacterium
ATATGGTGCTTTTTCCCTACTATCATTATATATTTTTAGAGAATATTCACCTCTATGATATTTTGAGGAATCAATTTCCGCTGTTCTCTTTTCATTTAGTAATGCAATTTCGTCTTTATTAAAAAACTTGTCCATATTTTCTTTGTAGTTAAAAATATCTTCTATGTAATCATCTTCATTTTCTTCTTTATTAGTAGTACCTTCTATGTAATTATTTTCTTCAGCTAAATTAGTTGTATTCTCTATTTTGATATCGTTGGCATCAGTGCTTTCTGAAACATTAGTTTTTATATTATTTGAAACAATATCATTGTTATTTATAATACTTTTTAATAAAGAGTATGAGCCAAAAACAATAACAGGAATCAGCAACAATATTGCTAATGCGCCTTTACTTTTAATGTTATAAGTGATTCTTTTTCTTGTCATACTTTTTCTCATATGTGCAACTCTTTTAATATCCTCTTTTTCAGGATTAATTATCCTATATGTATTAGAAGATTTAAAATCAATAACTAAATCCTGAGCTTTATAATAATCACCATTTAGGCAATTTTTTATTATCTTCCCTATGTCAGGAGGTATTCCATTTGAGATATTACCATCTACTATCTCTTCCCTAGTAAAAACCATATGCATAGTATTTGCAATTGTTGCTAGGGCATCTTCCCTGCTAGCATTAAAAATCTCTGGAATTAACAGTAACATGCCAGTAGATTTTATTTTTCCCTTATCATCTACGACTAAATTATTATTATTAAATAAGGAAATAATAAAACTATATGAAATATTCTTTAGCTTTAATAAAGTGTCCATTAAATCAGCTATACTATTTACCTGCTTAGCTAAAGTCATTTCTTCTGTTTTTACATATTCTGATAATGTCTTATAAAAATAATGCTCTGTTAGTATAAGTATAGTTTCATCAGTTTCAACTATATCTTTTATAGATGAAATATATTCTTTCAATTCTTCTAAATCTATACCATTAAATACTTCTTTAGCCTTCACTGAATTTAAAAGATAATATGCATTTTTCTCTTTATGCTTACAAATATAAATTTCTTGAAAATCATTTTTACAATATACGTCCAAAATATCAAGATATTCTAAATAGTGGTCTAGCATAAAATCTTCCTTTCAACCTATTTGAGTATATTCTATCATTTTTAGCACAATGTGTCACATGATTTCGACAAAAAATAAAAAGAAAGGAACTATTGACTATATAAAAAGTTGAATTTCCGACTCTAGTGCATCCTTAAGATATTCATATACTTCTATTATTTCTAGTTCTGGTATAAATTCTTCTTCTTTAAATCCCATTACTTCCTGTGATAGTTTACATCCATAGAACTTCACACCCTTTTTCCTTGCTCCATCTAAAAAATCTTTTAACATAGGCTTGTTTTTATCCTTCATCATTTTTTTTAACATGCCTTTGCCTACTCCTCCCATATTCATTCTTGATAATGCTAATCTTTCAGCACCCCTAGGTGTAAAGATACTAAACATCTTCTCAAAAAAAGATTTGTTTTCTGATATGCTTTTATTTTCATCTCTTACCATTAACAATCCCCAAAATGCACAGAATATTGTAACTTCCATATCTAATTCTCTTGCCCCATTTGCAAGAATTAGTGCAGCTAAAGATTTATCGTAATCTCCACTAAAAACCAATATATTTAGCCTTTTAGACAAAATAATACACTCCTTTCGGTAATATAAATATATTTCCCATAAGGAGTGTATTTAATTCGAAAATAAAGTATTAGATTATGATAAACCTAGCTTTGGGCAACATTTTTTTAAGTACTAACGCTATACTATTATCCTCTACATCTTTGCCATTAGGAGATGACCCCATTATTATATGCGTTATGTCATTTTTTATTGCAAAATCTGAAATAGCTTTAATAACATCCTTTGATCTTATAACTGTTAGATCTGCCCCAACCTTTTTTGATACCTCAAACAAATATTCTAATGCTTCTCCATCATTTGAATTGTATAAAAAATTTTCTTTTTCACTTACAACATGTATAACAAACAGATTGTCTCCTTCTTCTATCTCGTTATGGCCTCCCATTATAAGCCTTTCGCAGGTTTTTTGTTGGGTTACACAAACCATAATATTTTTATTATCTTTCATAATTCAGGCTCCTTTCAGAAGAAAGTATGAAACAAAAAATATAAGAGCAGTACATTTCTAACCTATATTATTATATCAGTGAATAGGAAAAAAATAAAGAAAAGAAGTGACATATTTACTTTTGTTAACAATCTAATATTATATTGAAATCATAATTATATAAAGTAATATTTGCATATATCATAAAATTATATACTATCATCACCTGAAGATAATGGCTATAAATATTCGATATTTTTAAAAAAAATTTACTCAACAGTGTAATTAATTGGTTATCCTAAATCGTCTAATTCTTTTTTTAATTTGTAAATCTCAGACTCTAAGTCTTT
>CAZUFW010000006.1:63335-71552 GCA_964619895.1 uncultured Clostridia bacterium
ATCTTTTTTTCTGCATAAATTTTGTTAGAATCCGCTTGACTTTGATTTTTGTTTTTATTCTCACATGTTTTTTGCGCATCAGCAAAAGCTGCTAAAAAAACTATGAAATCTCCTACAACCGTTATAAAAGAGCCTATTAAAGCTAACCGAATTGGGTCAAATATGTTACAAAAATCATTATCAGAGTTATTACAATTACTCATATTATTATCACCTCTCTAACTATTGTATTGAGATAATAAACTATTTGTGTATCTATTATTACAATTAATAAGCTTTTATGTATAAATAGCTTAGTGTTTAGATACCATATTTTAAGATACATTATTAATAGGAGTGATAAATTTGAAAATAGAAGGTTATTTTTCTAGTATTAAAAAAGCCAATGATGCAATAAAGCAATTACAACAGGCGGGTTTTAAAACTTCTTATCTTGATTTAAAGGATGAATATGATGAAAATAGAAATATAAAAATTAACCTTGCTGGAACTGAACATTCGTCTAGTTTGTCAGACCTAGTTTTAGGCTCAGGCCTAACCGTTGTAGAAGATAGAAGTAAAGCATCTTTAGCTGCTGCTGATCCTATGGTGAGTGGCATGGCAAATATGGAAGAAATCACAGATATTAATAGCAAAATAGTAGTTGAAATTGATGATGGTAATGTTGAAGAAGCTCAGAAAATAATAAAAGATATGGGTGGTATGTTAGATAATCCTGATGTAAAAACACCTAGAGTTACAGGAAATGCAGATAGGGTATTTGATATGGCACTAAATAGACTTGATAGAAATAGATAAAAAAGGCAAAGAAAAAAAGCGGCTCAAAGCCGCTTGCCTGCTATGGCGGGAATATGTGGGAATCGAACCCACCCAAGAGGCTACTAACCCCTCGCGCTGGTTTTGAAGACCAGAGGGCACACCAGCACCCATCTACTCCCATGACATAAATAATTATTGACACCGTTTTATTATATCATACATGCTAATGCGATTCAAGAGGACTTTTTTCTACTCTGTTCCTGCTTTGTTGCTGAAGAAAAACTACCTAAAACTAATTAGAAATAATCTTAGGTAGTTTTCTTCACACATATGTAATATATTTATGACCCTAGCTATCTACGTGCCACCCTAGCTTTTCTAATCTATTGTAAACAGCATACCAGCCTTCCTTACCTGCCAGTTCATCTGGTGTACCTGACTGTACAATTTTGCCGTTATCAATTATGTTTACCAAGTCAGCATCAATTATTCCTGATACCCTATGACTTATTGTTATTATTGTCCTACCCGTAGATGCCTGCTTTAGAGCACTGTAAACCCTAGCTTCAGTAACAGCATCTAGTCCTGATGTTACTTCATCAAGTAATAAAATAGGTGGATTTAATACTATTGCTCTAGCCAATGATAATAGTTGATATTGTCCATGAGAAAGCTGTGTTTCTCCTTCTCCTATAAAAGTATTGTAACTCTCAGGCAATGCAATAATGTCTTCATGTAATCCAACAAGCTTTGCTGCTGCTTCAATTTCTTCCTGTGAAATTGAGTCATCATGCATTGAAATTGCTTCTTTTATTGTACCATCATAAGTAAGCATATCCTGTGGTACTATCCCTATAAGTTTGCGACGAATACTTGGAGGCATATGAAATGGGTCTATACCTCCTATACGGATGGTTCCAGATTCTGGGGCATATAGTCCTGCTATTAATTTAATAAAAGTACTTTTCCCCGCACCAGTTCTTCCTGCTATAGCTATTTTTTTACCTGGTAATGCTGAGAATGAAACCCCTCTCAGTACATGTTGTCCCTGAATATAGGAGAATTTTACATTGTCTAATGTAATTGTAGTATCTGCTGGTATTTCAGCTGTTATATTTTCATTATTCCTATGTTCAATAGGTTCATTTGCAAATTCATTTATGCGATGTAGTCCTGAAATAGCCTGCTGAATAGTTTGAAATTCCATTGCCAACGCTTCAATAGGTGCAAATAGCCTTTGTATTAAATCTGCTGCAGCAGCAATAGAGCCTACTGTCAGCCCTAGTACTGAACCGCTTGCTGGTGCAGATATAATAATTGCTCCTGCGATAACTACTGTACGTGTGATATACATTAAACAAGGAAATATCGAATCATATTTTGTAGTTTTAAGTGCAGAAGAAAAATTTTCGTTTAAGGGTTTTTGAAATGCTTCTGCACGTAATTTTTCCTGTCCATATACCTTAATGGTTCGTAGTCCGTTGAAAAGCTCACTTATAAAGGCATTAATATTTCCAACTGACTTTCTTACAGCTAACTGAGCTATATACTGACGCTTACGAAAAATCCGTGAAATGATGTATATAATAGGCATAAACATCACTGCATAGATGCTTAACCAAGGGCTTAAAATATAAAGAGATATAAGTATACTTAATACTTTAAAAAGATCTGCTATTGCACCTATTAAGCCTTGAGAAAATAAAGTCCCAACAGTATCTACATCTGATGTAAATCTACTCAAAATTTCACCAGTAGGTTTGCTATTAAAATATGAAATAGGAAGCTTTTCCAAATGTTCCGCCATGTCATAGCGAATTTCTGCAAGCGCTATTTGTCCAAGATAAGCTAAAGACATTTCTCGGAAAAAATCAGAAATACCAGAAAAAGCAACGGCTAATAAATATAATGATGCCAAAGACCATATCCCATCATAATTTTTTTTCGTAAGACAATCGTCTATAATCTTTTTTATTATTTGTGGTGGAATAAGCTGCATAGCAGTGCCTAAGACAACTGCTACTAGTAGCCCTAGAGCCACTTTATAACTCTTCTTTAAAGTTCGCTTCGTTGCACTAAAAACTAATTGGTTATTGGCATTTTTTTTAAGCATATTCCTCACCTCTAATAAATTTCTGCGCATGAAGAATATCAATATATATTCCTTTAGTATTTGATAATTCTTTATGAGAACCCTGCTGCACAACTTTTCCTTTATCTAAAACAATAACTAAATCTGCTAACTCAAAGGCGGCCAAACGATGTGAAAATATTATAATAGTTCGTTCAGCAGCTACATCACGTAGACGTTCAATAATACGTGCTTCTGTACCTATATCTACTGCTGAAAAAGGATCGTCTAATATCAAAAATTTACTTTCTGAATATAATGCTCTTGCTAGCGCTATTCTTTGCTTTTGTCCTCCTGAAATACTAACACCCTTCTCACCGATAATAGTATCTACTCCTTTTTCAAATAGAGATAAATCCTCGGTCAATGCAGCAGCATAAAGAGCAGAGTTTAGCTTGTCAATATTTCCGTCACCCCAAGTAATATTGTCCTTTATGGTTCCATTAAAAATAAAAGGATCATGACCGGTATACGAAATAGTGCCTAATAACTGTTCTCTAGGTATATCCCTAAGTTCATGTCCTCCGATTTGAACACTTCCATTGTATGGATATAATCCAGTAAGTGCGAGTGCTAATGCACTTTTACCAGAACCTACTGATCCAGTAACGCCTATAACAGATCCTTCTGGTGCTTTAAAGGTTATATTCTCTACGGCAGCATTATCAGCCGTAGGGTACGTGAATGTAAGATTTTTTATTGATATTGACACAGGTTCTATTTTTTTATTAGATTTCCATTCAAAAGTTTCTATTGTATCTAATTTTTCGCAAACTCTCTGCCATGATGCCTTAGCACCTTGCTGTATGTTAAAAACTTTTGCTGCTGTAGTTGTTCTTACAGCCATTGCAGTAAACAAAGTAAGATATGCTGTAAATGTACCTATAGTCCAAGTATCTGAAATAACCTTTTGGCCACCTAAAGCTACAACTATTATGATACCTATAGTGGCTAAGGTAGAATAAAGTGGACCCATACCATTTTGCAATATAGATGCACGTGTATTCTCTCTTGCTTGTAAGTCAAGTTGCTTTTCTAAACGTCCTCTTTCTGCGCCTTCCTGTCCAAATAAACGCAATAATGCTATACCTGATATTGTCCTTCTAAGTTGTGATGTTACTGTAGATGTAGCTTTACGTGCAGCCATAGATCTGTTGTAAACTTTTTTTCTCATAGTTTCAGAAATAAAAATAACTATAGGAATTGGAATTGATGCAAGTAAAGTAATTTTAATGTCATATCTCAAAAGAGTAACGAAATAAGCCAGCATTAACACCCATGTATCCCATATTTCCGTAATAGTCTTTCGAACTGCTTCTACGACTACATCAATATCCCCTATAGTACGAGATATAAGATCTCCTGTTTTTTCTTTTTCTAAAATATATAATTCTTTGCTTAGTATGGAATTAACCAATCCTGAACGCATATCTCCTGTCATTCCATTAGCTAAATATCTAACATAATAGCGCTTCATAAAGCGCATAGTTTGAAATAGTATTGTTACTCCTATAAATAGAATAGCAGCATTAATTATCTCCTTTATTCCTTTTGCTGAAACTGCAGTATCTAACAGTTTTCCTTGTAATATTGGCCCAAACACAATTATGGTATTGTAAAGAATACCCGTAATAGCTTCTATCCAAAACTGAGTTGAATACTTAAATACATAGCTTGTAAGACTATATATTTTTTTTGGTGGTGTAAAGGCTTGTCCACCTTTTGACTTTCCCATAAAATCACCTCTAGATTAATACCCTACAATCTCTCCAATAGTTCGTCTAATTCTTTTTTTGTAAGATTACGCCATTGCCCAATTTTTAATTCTCCTAGCTTAATATTCATTATTCTAATACGTTTTAGCTTTACTACTTGATAACCAAAGGCTTGACACATACGTCTAATTTGTCTATTAAGACCTTGGGTCAAAATAATTCGAAATGTTTTATCATCTATAGATTTTACTTTGCAAGGTTTTGTCATTGTGCCTAGTATTTTTACTCCATTTGACATACCTTGTACAAGAGAAGGTGTTATGGACTTATTTACTGTTACAATATATTCTTTATCATGATTATTCTCCGCACGCAAAATTCTATTAACTATATCTCCATCATTAGTTAATAGTATAAGCCCTTGAGAGTCTTTATCTAGTCTTCCTATAGGAAAAATACGCTCAGAATGATTTACAAAATCAATAATATTTCCTTGGACATTCCTCTCTGTAGTGCATGTAATTCCTACAGGTTTATTTAAAGCAATATATACTGGTTTTCGCTTATTGCCGATAGGCTTTCCGTCAATGTGTACCTTATCTTCAGACTCTACTAAACTACCTAAATGTGCAGGTATCCCATTAATCGTTACTCTTCCTTCTTCAATAATTTTATCTGCCTCTCTTCTAGAGCAAATACCTGTCTCGCTTATATATTTGTTTATTCTCATTCAAATATCCTTTCTCTTTTGTTTTCAGCTAATTATTTAATGCACTATTGTGCCACACTTGCTTTATATTTTCAATTATAAATCTATTATTATCATATTCCAATTTTATTTCCTTCCATCCGGTTTTAACTATCCGATCATCGGGATAATACATGTTTACATTATATAATAATATTGTTTCATTTTCATATTTTATTATCTCATAATCGGTAATTTCACAATTAATTAATTCCATATTTTCAAATTGGTAATACAACTTATATTTACCATACCTTATTTTGTTTTTATGTTGCATTGACTCCATTTCAAACATTTTTTTATAGTTTCCCATTGTAAGTGAATCGTAGTACTCTTCTAATGTAATAATTGGACTAATATATGGTAGTTCTACTATTAAACTGCTAAACTCAATAGGCTCGTTCAATTTATATATATTAAAGTTCTCTCTTCTTTCTCCTTCTATAAGTATCTGAACTTTATCAATATTTTCAATTGAAGTTAAACTATTTACTATAGAATAGATAATTAAAGCTTCTTCATTCTCTCCCAATTTTTCTTTTGTTAAAGCTCCGTTAAAATTCACATATGCAATTGAATCTTGTGTATAAATGGATAACATTTTTACACCATCAGGAATTATATTTCTCAATTCCTTTTTATTTGTACCTTTCAAAAGTTCATTTACAACAACAGTTTCAAGATTTTTGTTTTCAAGATTTACTATTCTAACTTCTTTTATTAATATGTCTCTTTCTTTATCAGGATAAAATAAGTGAACATTAACTTGAGATCCTTTAGGCGTTGGATTAATAGAAGGATAATTCATATCATTCTCTTGCAAAGTTGTATAGCTCTGACATCCTGTCAGAAAAATAGCTAGAGTTAAGACTAATATTAATTTAGGCTTATACTTCATAATAAAATCCTCCATATAATTTATCCGATATAGTAATTTTTTATCATAATTTTATATCACTAGGTATTTTAATATAAAATACACTTCCCTTTCCTACCTTGCTCTCAACTTCAATAGCCCCCTGATGTAAGGTTACTATCTGATGTGCTATGGATAGCCCTAACCCTGTTCCTCCAGTTTTTCTTGACCTTGCTTTATCTATTCTATAAAATCTATCAAATATATAACTTAAACCTTTTTCAGGTATTCCTATACCGTTATCTCTTACCTCAATAACGCACCACTTCCCTTGAGAGTACAAACTAATCCTTACCGCTCCCCCTTCTTGTGTATATTTAATTGCATTATCTATGATATTAATAATGGCTTGTTGTATTTTATCAGAATCAACTTTAATCTGTATCTTTTCATCTAGGTTAAGAATTAGATTGATGTCTTTTTTTTCAGCTAAAGGTCTTAATCTATTAGTAACTTTCTCCAATAAAAAGTTAATATAAGTTAACTTATAGTTGAGATGTAGTTTTTCTTTATCTAAATCAACAAGTACTAGTAGTTCTTCTATTATATTATTTAATCTATCTGATTCAGCAGAAATATCCTCCATAAACTCTCTATAAATATTAACATTTTCTTCATTTTGATGAAGAAGAGATTCTGATAAAAGCTTTATAGAACTTATAGGTGTACGCAATTCATGAGAAACATTAGCTACAAACTCTTTTCTTTGTTTGTCTACTTGATCTAGTTTCATTATCATAGCATTAAAAGCATCTGCCATCTTCTTAAATTCATCATTTGTATTTATATGGACTTTTTGTCTTAAATCTCCCTTTGCCATACTATTTATTGTCTTTATAAAGCTTTCCAAAGGGGTAAAAGCAAAATCAGAAATAATAAAACCAATAAAGCCTATTAATAGTATGCATGCTATAGAAATAAAAAGTAAATTTTGATTAATATGTTTTAGATCCTTATATACGTCATTTATTGATATTGATATTAGTGTAGCGCCAACTACTTTGTTTTGAACTATTGCTGGTACTGCTGCATATAAGACATGCCCATATTCTCTAAAGTTATAGATATTTGTAGATGTCTGCCCTTTCAAAGCATTTTGAATCTCAATATGCCTAAAAGTTTCACCTATATACTCATTGTTAGAATCACCCTTTACTACTCCCTTGTCATCTACTACAATTACTCTTCCATTAATATTCTTGCTGTATTTCTCTGCTATTGGATTTACATACATAACAGCCTCATTCATTGGAGCTAAAGTAATGAAATGCTTTATATCGTTTGAAATAATGTTTGCTCTAATAAGCACATTAGATTTTCTTTGCTCAGTATAAACGTTTAATATTAACCTACTTATAAAGACATTTATTATAAGTAGAGTAATAACCACTAATAACAAATAGGTGGAAACAAGTTTCCACCTTATACTAATAAATTTATTTCGTTTTTTACGCCTTATTCCTAAAATAATAACCAACTCCCCATTTGGTTAAAATATACTCTGCTTGACTAGAATTTTTCTCTATCTTCTCTCTTAATCTTCTAATATGAACGTCTACTGTTCTCAAATCCCCAAAATATTCATATCCCCAAATAATCTCTAGAAGTTCTTCTCTTGTAAAAACCTTTCCTGGGTTTGAAGCTAATAATAATAATAGATCGAATTCTTTAGCAGTTAAATTAATGTCTTGACCTCTAACGGTAACTTTTCTCCCTAGTGTGTTAATAGTAAAATTATCTAATTGAATTATTTGTTCTCCAATTCGAGTCTCCCTATTGTTTACTCTTCTTAATATTGCTTTTATTCTAGCTTTTAGTTCTAATATGTTAAATGGTTTAGTCATATAATCGTCTGCGCCATATTCTAATCCCAATATCTTATTTATATCTTCACCTTTAGCCGTTAGCATAATTATAGGAACTTGCGATTTTTCTCTTACTCTTTGAC
>CAZUFW010000007.1:0-457 GCA_964619895.1 uncultured Clostridia bacterium
AAACAATTATCCTGTGAGATAATGAAGTTGTCAAAATTAACAATTAAATATAAAATCTTCAGGGCAGGGTGAGATTCCCGACCGGCGGTATAGTCCGCGAGCTGCTAATGCAGTTGACTTGGTGAGATTCCAAGGCCGACAGTAAAGTCTGGATGGAAGAAGGTTTTAGCTAGTATCCAATTTATTGGATTTGATTTAGCTGTTAGGCCCTGATGTTATAATACTTCAGGGCTTCATTATATTTATATCAATTGCTCTGAAGGAAAATTAAATTTGGAGGGATGGTATAATATGTTGACGGTAAAAGAAAGAATGAGTACAAGAACATTAGTTAAAACAGCAGTATTATCTGTATTGGCATTTTTGATAATGTATATTGAAATGCCCCTATGGTTTACACCACCTTTTTTAAAGATTGACTTAAGTGATATTCCAGCTTTAATAGGTGCATTTTCAC
>CAZUFW010000007.1:467-55429 GCA_964619895.1 uncultured Clostridia bacterium
CTGGGGTAGTTATTGAATTACTTAAAAATATACTGAACGTGGCTATTGAAGGAACTACTACTGGAGCAGTAGGAGAGCTAGCAAACTTTTTTGTAGGTAGTGTATTCGTATTTGTTGCTGGGATTATATATCAAAGGAAAAAGTCATTTCAGATGGCTATACTAGGCATGCTTGTAGCTACTGTGTCCATGACTGTTGCGGCTTCTGTATTAAACTATTATCTACTTATACCTTTTTATGCAAAGCTATTTGGTATGCCAGTAGAAGCATATGTTGAGATGGGTGCAAAGGTTAATAAATTCGTCACAGACTATAAAAGCTTTATATTATATGGAATAGTACCTTTTAACTTCGTAAAAGGAATTATGGTTTCAGCCATTACAATACCACTATATAAAAGGGTATCGCCAATACTGCATAGATAAGAGACACCTAATGGGTGTCTTTTTACTTGTATATAATTTATAAACTGGATATAATATTTTTGTACCCATAGGAAAGTCCTAATTTTCCTTAATTTTTAATGATTCGATAGAAGCCTTTTTCAGGCTAATAAGGGAAGGATGAAAGTCATTGCTTAGAATAAATGTAGACAATATAAAGGAAACAGAAAAAATAGGCTACACACTTGGTAAACTATTAAGTGGCGGAGAAATGATATGCATGAATGGGGATCTTAGCGCAGGGAAAACCACTATGACTCAGTCAATAGCAAAAGGTTTAGATGTTGAAGATTATGTAACGAGTCCTACATTTACAATAATAAATGAATATAAAGGAAGATGCATTTTATATCATTTTGATGTCTATAGAATCAATGATGTAGATGAAATGTATGACTTAGGATATGAAGAATATTTTTACTCCGATGGAGTGTCTATTATAGAATGGGCAGAAATAGTAGAAGAAATATTACCAAATGAAAGATTGAACATAGAAATAAATAAAAAAGATAATAATGAAGGTAGAGAAATAATAATTAGCGGAAGTGGGAATAAATATCTAAATATTATAGAGAAAATAAAAGAGGAGCTGAAAAAGGATGAAAATCTTAGCAATAGATACCTCTAGTATTGCTGCAACATGTGCAATTATGGATGATGATAAATTATTAGTAGAATATACTCTTAACCATAAACTAACTCATTCACAAAAGATAATGCCAATTATAAAAGAATCACTGGACAGCTGCGGATTAAAGGCAGAAGACATAGATGTATTTGCTGTAGCTAAAGGACCAGGCTCATTTACTGGTTTAAGGATAGGGGTGGCAACTGTAAATGGACTTGCTCAGGCAACAAATAAAAAAGTAGTAGGAGTATCTACTCTAGATGCACTTGCATTTAATTTGCCTTACTGTGAAGGAATAGTAGTACCTGTAATGGATGCTAGAAGAGACAGGGTATTTACTGGAATATATAAATGGATAAATGGGAATCTACATATAATAAAAGAGCAAACAGTCCTAGAAGTTAAAGAGCTTATTGAACTATTAGATGAAAGACCTGAAAAAATAATCTTTGTAGGAGATGGGACTTTGGTGTATAAAGATGTTTTTTCAGATGCATTAGGGGATAAGGCTATATTTGCTCCAAAGAGTGCTAATATGGCTAGAGCTTCTTCCGTAGCAGAGCTTGCAATGGCAAAAGCTAAGGAAGGAAAAACTGAAAGCTTTTTTAACCTTGTACCAGATTATTTAAGGGAATCTCAGGCACAAAGGGAATATAATGAAAAGCATTGTTTAACAGGTGGAAAAAATGAATAATGCAATAATTAGGGAAATGACCCAAGAGGATATAGACGGAGTATTAGTTATAGAAGAGGAGACATTTACTACGCCCTGGTCCAAGGATGCTTTTGTCTTAGAAATAACAGGAAATCAGTTAGCTAGGTACATTGTAGCAGAAAAAGACGATAAAATAGTTGGATATGGTGGACTTTGGCTTATACTTGACGAAGGGCATATAACTAATATAGCAGTAAGCCCTGAATATAGGGGACAAGGTATAGGAAACTTAATCGTCGAGGGACTTATAAACATATGTGAAAAAAAAGGGATAAATAATATGACATTGGAAGTTAGAAAGTCAAATCTAGTAGCACAATCACTATATAAAAAATACGGTTTTATTGATTGTGGAGTTAGAAAAGGATATTATTCTGATACAAAAGAAGATGCAGTTATTATGTGGAGGGTAAAATAAAGTCATTTTGCAAATACTATATAGGGGACAATAATTCCAAAGGAGAGATGATCTTATGTCTAAAAGAAGACTAGTTGTTCCCGAAGCTAGAAATGCTTTTGAACAATTTAAGACAGAGATTGCAAATGAATATGGAGTAGATGACCCTAGACATTTAGCCTCAAAGCACACAGGAGTTATAGTGAGAGAACTAATAGCAAAGGCTGAAAAACAGTTAATAGGCAAAGAATAGGTATAAGAATCAGAGGGAATTTTAGTTTCCTCTGATTTTTTATTGGGGTGAGCTTTAGAATTATTCATGTCCGAAACCGTGAGTTTATATTTCTATTATATATTTAATTTTAATTTTTTTTGCTAAAATTATGAAATTGTATTATTATAAAATTAATGTTGAAGTATTTTTAACAAAAAATCAGTCTATTATTATTATGTAATGATTTTTGTAGGAGGGAATGTCATGGCAAAAAATAAGAAAAAAGCTATATGGATAGCTCTTGCAGTCGTAATAGGATTAGCCATAATAACTGCAGGGGTGTTAAAGGCACTGAATACAGAAAAAAGTGCTAGTACATATGTAACAGTAGTAGAAGTAGAAAAAGAAAATGATTTTGACTCAACTTTGATTACTGAAGGAGTTTTGAAATCAAAAGAACAAATAAATGTGGTTTCAAGTCTTCCTTATATGATACAAGAAGTACTATTTAAAGAAGGTGACAAAGTATCAGAAGGAGATATATTATTAAAGCTTGATGTAAAAGATTTAGAGTATAAAATAAAAACTGCTGAAATAAGTCTTGAAATGGAAAGACAAAGGCTAAAAAACATGGAAAGACAGCTTAATGAACCTAGCAACTCTCTTGAGCTTGAAAAAAGCCTTGAAAATGCTAAACTAGCTTATGAAAATGCTAAGACAAAATACGAAAGCTCAAAAACACTTTATGATGCAGGTGCCATAAGTAAAGTTATGTTAGACGCTGATGAGGCAAATATGATAACAGCTAAAAATAATCATGAGCTGGCTCAAAAACAGATAGAAAACGCCAACAATAAAGAAGACTTAAAATCCAACATAGATATTCAAAGAAAAAATGTAGAGATTCAAGAAATATCCCTTAAATCTCAGAAGGAATCTTTAGATCAATCAATTATTAAAAGTCCTATAAATGGAACAATAGTACTTTCTAATGGTCGAGTTGGTATTCCTGCCACAGCTGCAGCACCTTTATTTGTCATAGAGGATACAAATAATCTTGAAATAGAAGTTGGTATTGCTGAATACGATATTAGTGAAATACAATTAGGACAAAAGGTAAAAGTCACTGGAGAAGCTTTTAAAGGAAAAGAAATAGATGGTGAAGTGTCATTTATAGCACCATCAGCAACTATTGTGCCTACTGGTACAGGTAAGGAAACACAAGTTACAGTTAAAATAGATATACCGAATTCTGACAACTATTTAAAGTCTGGATTTACAGCTAATGTGGCTATTAATACCGCATTTAAAAAAGAGGCATTAGTTATTCCATATGAAACAGTATATGAAAAGAAGGACGGAACAAAAGTAGTATTTAAGGTAGATGGCAACAAGATAAAAGAAGTTCCTGTCACAATAGGTATTCAGGGAGATTTAAAACAAGAAGTCATCTCGCCAGAAATTAACCTTGGAGATAAGATAGTTGCTAGCCCTAATGAAAAGCTGCATGATGGCTTAGAAGTATCAATTTTAAACGGCAAAGGTGAGCAGAAATGATTAAGATAGAAAACCTAGGTAAGACATATGATACAGGTAAAATAGCTGTAGAAGCTTTAAAGAATGTAAATCTTGAAGTACATAAGGAAGAATTTGTATCTATAATGGGAGCTTCAGGTTCTGGAAAATCTACTCTCATGAATATATTAGGATGTTTAGATAGACCTACATCAGGTAGCTATTCACTAGATGGAGTGACAGTTGAAAACTTAAATGAAGCAGAGCTTGCTGCAATTAGAAATAAGAAAATTGGCTTTGTATTTCAATCTTTTAATTTGCTGCCTCGTACATCTGCACTTAAAAATGTGGAGTTACCAATGACTTATGCAGGAATACCAAAAAAAGAAAGAAGAATGAAAGCCTTAGAAGTATTAGAAAAAGTAGGTCTTGCAGAGAGGGTTGACCATTTGCCTAATGAACTTTCTGGAGGTCAAAAGCAGAGAGTTGCCATAGCAAGGGCTCTAGTAAATAATCCTGCAATATTACTTGCTGATGAACCTACTGGAAATCTCGATACTAAATCTGGAGAAGAAATCATGGCAATATTTCAACAGCTTAATAAAGAAGGTGTTACCATAATATTAGTAACTCACGAGCCTGAGATAGCCCAGCATACTAAGAGAATAGTACTGTTTAGAGATGGTTGTCTTATTGACGATAGAAAAGTAGATAACCAAATTATAATAAGACCACAGACAGCAACAGAATGATGTTTAAAGAGAAGGTGATGAAATGAATTTTATAGAAAGCTTAGGCTCTGCCTTATCAAGTCTTTGGGCAAATAAAATGCGTACTTTCTTGACTATGCTAGGGATAATCATAGGTATAGCTTCTGTAATAACTATAGTATCATTAGGTCAGGGAAGTAAGGCTCAGATAGGAAATGAATTTGAAAAGATAGGGGCAAATTTGGTTGCAATTTACACTAACTGGCAAAAAGATTTAAATAGAAACGACTACTTTGACGATGAAGATATGAAAAATATCAAGAGAGTATTTGGAGATAAAATAACAGGAATATCAGTAGTGCTAGGTTCAAATGGTACTGCCGTTAAAGGTAGAAACAACGCTCCAGTCAACATGTATGGTGTAAGTGAAGATTATAACAAGATGACAACTATAGATCTTATAGATGGAAGATTTTTATTGGAGACAGACATAAAAGGAAGCAGAAGAGTAGCCATAATAGATGAAAAGCTTGCAGATAAAGTATTTAAAAGAAAAGATGTTTTGGGAGAAAATTTAATAATAGACACTGGTTCATCGAAGCTTTCTCTAACTATTATAGGTACATATAAGACTCCAGGAGGTACATTAGAAAATCTTGCACAACAGTTTATGGGAGATACTACTACAGTTTATGCTCCATATACTATGATGAAAAGCTTAGGCTATGGAGATAGATATGGTCAGTTCCAAGTTAATATATCAGATAGCAAAAAAATAGATGAAGTTAGTAAAGATATAATAACTGTGCTGGAAAGAAGACATAAAAATGTTGGTAAAGATTATTATCTTTATCAAAGTGCACAACAGCAAATGGATATGATGAATAATGTACTTAACATGTTATCGAGCGTTGTTGGAGCAATTGCTGCCATATCTCTTTTAGTTGGAGGTATAGGCGTAATGAACATAATGCTTGTATCTGTTACCGAACGAACTAGGGAGATAGGTATTAGAAAAGCTATTGGAGCTACAAGGAAAGATATATTAGTTCAATTCTTAGTAGAGGCTATGATTGTATCAGGAACTGGTGGCTTAATTGGAACTATTTTAGGACTTACAATACAGAGCATAATTGCTATGTCTATTGGAATACCACCTTCTGCTTCAATAGGTACTATTCTAATAGCAGTATTATTTTCAGCGGCTGTAGGTATATTCTTCGGAATGTATCCCGCAAACAAGGCTGCAAAGCTTGATCCAATAGAAGCTTTGAGATATGAATAAAAATAAGAAAGGAGTGTTAAAATGACTGAAAATATCAACCAAAATCAAAATGAAGTTAAACCTTTTAGTTGGTGGGAAAGATTAAAGTATGTTTTTATTAGTCCAAGTAAAGCTTTTGAAAATATTAAGCATCATCCTAAAGTATTGTTTCCAATGCTTGTAATACTTATTGGTATGCTGTTATTAAGTTTACCAAGGATTAATATGATGAAAGAATTTATGAGGGAAGCTGCTATTCAACAATACGCAAAGATGGGAATGGAGATGCCTGCCGGTGCGGAGGCACTTGTGGATGTCCAAGTTTATACAACTATTGTAATTACAGTTATAATGTTAGCAGTTATTTGGCTAGTTAAAAGTGCCTTAATAAATGCATTTTCTGGCTTCGTAAATGGAACCGGTACATTCAAACAAGCATTTTCAGTAATTACATATTCATATTTTCCAGTTTTTTTAGGCAGTATAATAGTTACTATAATATCATTAGTTACTAAGCAATATAATATAATTACATCTTTAGCTGTATTTCTTCCAGATTCACAAATGGGCACATTTTTATATACCATATTAGGAAATTTAGATATATTTGTAATATGGTATCAAATACTTGCAATTATAGGTATATCTAAAGTATATTCAATAAGCAAGAAAAGCTCTGCTATACTAGTTTTAGGAACCTGGATTGTATATATATTGGCTTCTGCTGGACTAGGCTTGTTAGGAATGAAGATGGCTGGGCTAGCTTAAAATTTAAAATTAATTAAATCTTTTATGAAAACATAGGTCATTTGATCTATGTTTTTGTTTTATTTTTTGAAAAAGTACAGATAATAAAGTAAGGAGGTTTAAGTTAAATAAAATAAACGCACACAATGGAGGGATATGTATGGCAAGTAAAGACCAACTAAGAAGAGTTGCTGAAAAATGCAGTCAGCATAGATATACATCAGATGATGAAAAATTAAAATCTTCAGTAAATCCTTCTGGATATGTGGTAAAGAGCTGTGAAAACTGTATTCACTTTACAAGAGAACATAAATGCGACCTAGATTTAACTGATGAAATCCTTACTAATATGGCCATGGAAATGGATTATGATGAATGGCGTTAAATAGTTTTAAAGCTGGGCAAGTTACCCAGCTTAAGCTATTCTATTGGTCTTTTACCTCATGCCTGTGATTAGTATTGTGCTCTACCGGTCTATCTTTTGCAGCCATCATAAGAGCATAATCCCCATAGCTTATATCCTTTAGCATACCATCAGACATCACATTAGCGGCGGAAAATTTCCAATAAAAAGGTCTTCTATTGTTTGCCATAAAATCACTCCTAAGGATATTTTTTTACCCTTAAAGTATTGAGTTTGAAGACAAACTTTTATTTATAGACTTAGACCAAAGCCTATAAATATTTTTTGCTTTTTATAATAATAATATTAAAGTAATATTTAGGATAAAAGCTATTATTAGGCTTATATATGGTAAAATAAATTTTGTAGGGTTATAATATATGATAGAATTATGAAATCTAGATAACTTTAAGCATAAGCTACATAATGTGAGGAGAATAAAAATGAACAAAGAAACTAAAAAAGATATAATTACACTTGCAATTGAGACTTCCTGCGATGAAACAGCAGCAGCAGTATTAAAAAACGGAAGACAGATATTATCTAATATAATATCTTCTCAAATAGAAATTCATAAAAAATTTGGCGGAGTAGTACCAGAGGTTGCTTCAAGAAAGCATATTGAAAATATAAACAAAATTGTTCAAAATGCATTGGACGAAGCAGAAATTACTCTTGATGATGTAGATAACATTGGGGTAACTTATGGCCCAGGCCTTGTAGGAGCTTTACTTGTAGGCATATCAACAGCAAAAGCACTAGCATATGGTAAAAATATACCTTTAGTTCCAGTTAATCATATCGAAGGTCATATATATGCAAATTTTATAGAATATCCAGATTTAGAGCCACCCTTTGTATGCCTAGTAGTTTCTGGTGGACATACCCATCTAGTATATATGAAAGATTATGGAGAATATGAACTTTTGGGAAGAACTAGAGATGATGCTGCAGGGGAAGCTTTTGATAAAATAGCCAGGGCTTTAGGATTAGAATATCCTGGAGGACCACTAATAGATAAGCTTGCTTCCATAGGAAATAAAAATGCAGTAGATTTTCCAAGGGTATATCTAGAAGAAGGAAGTTATGACTTTAGCTTCAGCGGTCTCAAATCAGCAGTACTTAATTACCTAAATAGTTCAAAGCAAAAAGGAGAAGATATATCCACAGAAGATGTAGCAGCTAGTTTTCAGCAATCTGTAATAGAGGTTTTAACAGACAAAGCAATAAAGGCTACAAAACAAAAAGGTTCAAAAATTATAGTAGTAGCAGGTGGAGTAGCAGCAAATCAAGGGTTAAGAAACATGTTAACTGAAAAAGGTGAGAAAGAAGGACTTGCTATTAGATTTCCTTCTAGAATCCTATGTACAGATAATGCTGCTATGATAGGCTGCTCTGCTTATTATAACTTTCTAAAAGGAAATATTGCAGATCTTGATTTAAATGCAGTACCGAATTTAAGACTTGAGGAAAAACTACTTTAAAATAGAACTTTAATTTTTTTCAGGAGATGACACTATGAACAGATTTAAAGGTATTATGTGTACCATAATTTCGGCGGTGATATTTGGATTTACACCTATTTTAGCCAAAAACACTTTTCTAGGCGGAAGCAATGCCGTTATGTTAACTTTTTTTAGAGGTATTATGCCTATACCAATTATTTATGCAATATTAAAGATTAAAAAAATTGATATACTCTTAAAGAAAAAGGAAATAGTACAGATACTTATTTTAAGCATTGTAGGAACAGCATTTACAACTGTTACTTTATATAGTTCATATGAATACATTTCAGTTGGCATGGCTACAACTATTCACTTTATCTATCCATCTCTTGTTACTATTGGAGGAATAATGTTTTTTAAAGATAAAGTAAGCATTTCTAAAATAATAGCACTAACTTTTTCCACTATAGGAGTAGTTATATTTTTTGATGGGAAATCTACTGGGAATATAATAGGAATTGGACTTGCAATAGTATCGGGCATTACTTATGCTTTTTATATGCTGTTTATAGAAAGGACTGGGTTAAAATCAATAAATTCCTTATTGATTACCTTTTATATATGTATCATTAATACAGTTACAATGTTATTCTTTGGTGCATTAACCAATCAAATTTCATTTAACCTTACTATAGAGTCATGGATTTACACATTTATTATATCCATCCTTACATCCATTGGTGGAGTTACACTATTACAACTAGGGATTAAGCATATCGGAGCCTCTACGGCTGCAATATTGTGTACATTTGAACCAATAACAAGTGTTATATTGGGGATTTTATTACTAAATGAAGAAAGTAGTATAGGTATAGCTATAGGATGCTTATTAATTTTAGTTGCGGTAATAATTTTGTCTTTGCCTGAAAAGAAAAAAGTTGATGTAAAGACCCAGGATGCTATTTAAAAATAATCTTATGTATATTGTGTTATGTAAACTAAATGTTCAAATTTTCGACATTAATTATTAAGAATATTATTCACAACTTGTCCACATTATTATATTCAAAAAAACAACTCAACTGTGGATAATGTGGAAATATTATTAGGAAGGACATACAGTATCATATAATAATGTGGATAACATTGTGGATTGTGTGAATAATATGTGGATTAAATGGGGAGAATAAAATTTTTAATCATGAAATTAGAATAATATGGAATAAAATCCACTTTATTAACGTTGACATAATTCGATAAAATGAACAAAGAAGCATCTATTTTTTTCAAATAGATGCTTCTTCAGTTAGCATAATCCATTCATCATACATTTCTTCCAACTCGCCCTTAAGCTTTAATATTTCTTGATGAATTTGCTGACTTTTTTCGTGATCTGAATATACGCTTGGATCGCACATTTCATTTTCTAACTCATGTATTTTATTTTCATGTTCAGAGATACTTTTTTCAATGTTTTTTATCATTTCCTTTTGTTTTTTCTCAAATAGCTTTTTATCTTTTTCTTTTTTCTTTTCAGCTTTGAGCTGTGTCCTAGTTTTTTCAACGATTTCATCATCATCGTCATAAATAGGGGCATTCTTTTTTTCAAGGTAATACGAATAGTTACCTAAGTATTCAGTAACTCCAGTATTAGACAAATCTAGTATTTTATTTGCAACTCTATTTAGGAAATACCTATCATGAGAAATAACTAAAAGAGTTCCATCATAGTTTAGCAAAGCATCTTCAAGTACTTCTTTAGAATCTATGTCAAGATGGTTTGTAGGCTCATCCATAAGAAGTAAATTTGCCTTTGACATCATAAGCTTTATTAAAGCCACTCTACTTTTCTCTCCACCACTTAACTCTGATATTTCCTTGAAAATATCATCACCGAAAAATAAAAATTGGGCAAGTAGAGACCTGATTTGGTAATGATCTAAAGAAGGATTTTCATCCCAAATTTCATCTACAATAGTTTTTTCTTCGCTAAGATTTGATTGCTCCTGATCAAAGTATCCTATGTTTACATGATGACCTAAATCGATTTCACCCTCATTAATAGGCACTTTACCCATAATCATTTTAAAGAGAGTTGTCTTACCTACACCATTGGGACCTATAAGTCCAACTTTTTCTCCCCTATATATTTTGAAATTTACGTTGCTAAATAGATTAAGCTCATCAAAGGATTTACTTAAATTTTCTATAGATAACACATCGTTTCCACTTTTAACCTTTGGTTCAAATCTAATTTTTGATTTTTTACTTTCATTAATAGGTATATCAATTTTCCTCATTTTATCAAGCATTTTTTGTCTGCTTTGGGCTTGCCTTATATACCTTTGGCCCCCATAGGACATGAATCTTCTAATGATTTCTTCTTGCCTTGAAATCTCTTTTTGCTGCTCTTCATATTTTTTTTCTAAGAGTTCCAACTCATCTTTTCTTTTTTTCATAAAACTAGTGTAGTTTCCATTATAAATTTTTAATAATGATTTCTCTAGGTAAAATACTCTAGAGACAGTATTATCAAGAAAATATCTATCGTGAGATATTATTATTGCTGCCCCTTTGTATTCTCTAATATATTTTTCAAGCCAATCTATAGCCTGTATATCCAGATGGTTAGTAGGCTCATCTAAAAGCAGAATATCAGGTTTACTTAGTAGTAGTTTTGCTAACATGACTCTTGCTTTCTGTCCTCCACTTAAATGGGCTACAGGCATATAAAGCTGTTCCTCACTAAATCCAAGTCCTTTTAAAGTTCCTTTAATTTCGCTTTTAAAGCCATATCCATTCTTGTCCTGAAATTCCTCTGTAAGATGAGAATATTCATCCATCAAAGAATCTAAAAGTTTGGATTCTTGTTTTTGGCCTTCTATACTAATCTCATGTTCAAGATGTCTTAGCTTTTCTTCCATTTGGATTAAAGGAATGAATACATCCATGACTTCATCGAAAATTGATTTTACACTTTCTATTTGAGTATTTTGTTCAAGATAACCTATTTTACAATCCTTTGATACATAAATTTCACCAGAATCCATAGAGACTTTTCCAGATAAAATATTGAATAATGTTGATTTGCCAGCTCCATTAAGACCGACAAGACCAATTTTTTCATTATCATTTAGTGCAAAAGTGATTTTATCTAGTATTGTATCTACTACATAGCTTTTAGATATATTACTACATGATAAAACTATCACTTGGCTTCCTCCTCATTTTATACTAATAAATATAATTTTATCAAAAAAGGTTTAGAAATGAAACAATAGGGTAATATTTTTAAAAGAAGAAGAAAAAATAAGGTTGTTAATACAGGTAAATTCTTATCATTGTGAAATTGACAGAAATTTAACCTGATGATATAATATTTTAAAATCTCATAGACATGAAAATCAGAATAAGAGTAGGTGGATAATTAATATGGAAAGAGGAAATCGTGTTTCAATGGCGGTCATAAGAAGACTACCTAAATACTACAGATACTTGGGCGAATTATTAGATAAGGATGTCAATAGAATATCATCGCAGGAGCTAAGCAATATTACAGGATTTACAGCTTCTCAAATAAGACAGGATCTAAATAATTTTGGTGGATTTGGTCAGCAAGGATATGGTTATAACGTTGAAGAACTACACAAGCAACTAGGAAAAATCCTAGGTTTAGAGAGAACTTATAAGGCTGTTTTAGTAGGCGCTGGTAACCTTGGTCAAGCAGTAGCAAATTATAAAGGATTTGAAGATGCTGGATTTAGACTTTTAGCTTTATTTGATAAAAATCCCAAGGTAATTGGTTTAAAAATTAGGGATATTGAAATACTTGATGTTGATTTAGTAGAAGAATTTATTTCTAAAAATGGAATTGACATAGGAATCATAACCACTCCAAAAGAACATGCACAAGAAGTGGCAGATAGGTTTATTAAGAGTAATATAAAAGGTATATGGAATTTTGCCCCTACAGACCTAAAAGTTCCTGAAGATGTTGTAGTTGAGAATGTTCATTTAAATGAAAGTTTGTTTATACTTTCATACATGTTTAAAGAGCAGAACGAAAAATAGAAAGTGTCCAGATAATGAACAGGCACTGTATGAATAATGTACAATTTTTCTACAAACAATAAAGAAAAATCACTAAAAGTAGGCTATTATTACAATAGCCTATTTTTTTATTGCTTTTTTGACAAGCAATCAGTGTTATTTAATTAACAAAAACAAAGCAAGAAAAAGCAAGGGGAAAGCAAGGGGACGGGGTTGTTGCTTCACAAAAAAGGTTTAATTATAGCCATAAACTCATGCAGTTACTATGTTATAAGTATTTAACTTTCAATATAAAATAACAATTAATTGCTATTATGTTAAGAAATTGTAAGATAAATAATTAACAAAGATAATAGATATTTAATACTCAATAAAGTATAATGAAATTAGTGGCAAGAGTTTTGCATATAAAAGAAATATATGTTATAAAATTATCAATGTTTTCTTAAGAGATTATGAGGAGGGAAAGAAATGGATTTTAGCTTAACTAAGGAACAGGAAATGATAAGAAAAGTCATGAGGGAGTTTGCCGAGAAAGAAATAAAACCTATAGCTGCAGAAATTGATGAGGCAGAGAGATTTCCTAAAGAAAGCGTAGAAAAAATGGCAAGATATAATATGCTAGGTATACCTATACCAGAGCAGTACGGTGGAGCAGGCGGAGATGATATAGCTTATGCCATAGCTGTAGAGGAACTTTCTAGAGTATGTGGTACTACTGGAGTAATATGTTCTGCCCATACTTCACTTGGATGTTGGCCTATACTAAAATATGGAACAGAAGAACAAAAGCAGAAATATTTAATTCCATTAGCTAAAGGAGAATACTTAGGCGCCTTTGGTCTCACAGAACCCAATGCAGGTACTGATGCAGCAGGGCAACAGACTGTTGCAGTTCTTGATGAAGATGACTATGTATTAAATGGAACGAAAATATTCATAACTAACGGTGGACAGGCAGATGTATATATAATTTTTGCCATGACAGATAAATCAAAGGGAACGAAGGGGATAACCGCTTTTATTGTTGAAAAGGATTTCCCAGGATTTAAGATTGGCAAGAAGGAAAATAAAATGGGCATTAGAGCTTCTTCTACAACTGAGCTCATATTTGAAAATTGCAGAGTTCCAAAGAAAAATATGCTTGGAGAGCTTGGAAAAGGTTTTAAGGTAGCTATGACTACTCTAGATGGTGGTAGAATTGGAATAGCTGCTCAAGCATTAGGTATTGCCCAAGGAGCACTAGATGAGGCTATTAAATTTGTAAAAGAAAGGCAACAGTTTGGTAGAGCAATAGGGCAGTTTCAAGGGATTCAATGGATGATTGCAGATATGGTCACAAAGGTAGAAGCTGCAAGATTTATGGTATATAATGCAGCCTATAGAAAATCTGCAGGATTAGAATATGGTAATGCTGCAGCTATGGCTAAATTATTTGCAGCAGAGGCAGCAATGGAAGTAACTACAAAAGCAGTTCAGCTACATGGTGGATATGGATATACTAGAGACTATCCTGTTGAGCGAATGATGAGAGATGCTAAGATAACGGAAATATATGAAGGAACTTCACAAGTTCAAAAGATGGTAATATCAGCAAATGCTTTAAGATAGAAAAGGAGTGAAAATGCTATGAGAATAATTGTTTGCATAAAACAAGTTCCTGATACTAACGAGGTTAGAATAGATCCAGTAAAAGGAACCCTTATTCGTGAAGGTGTTCCAAGTATAATAAACCCAGATGATAAGAACGCTTTAGAGGAAGCATTAAAGATTAAAGATACCCATGACAATGTAGAAGTTATAGTAGTTACAATGGGACCTCCTCAAGCTAAGGAAGCCCTAAGAGAAGCTATAGCAATGGGAGCAGATGAAGCAATTTTACTAAGCGATAGAGCCTTTGCAGGTGCGGACACTTGGGCAACATCTGTTACTTTAGCTGCTGCAATAAAGAAGATAGGAAACTACGATATAATATTCTGTGGTAGACAAGCCATAGATGGAGATACAGCACAAGTAGGACCACAAATTGGTGAGCATCTTGGACTTCCTCAGATCACTTATGTAGAAAAATTAGAAATCGACGGGAAGAATGTTATAGCTCACAGATCACTAGAGGATGGTTATTTTGTAATAAAATCAGAGATGCCAGTTCTTCTTACTGCAATAAAAGAGCTAAATACCTCAAGATATCCTTCTGTCAAAGGAGTATATAAATCATTTAGAAGTGAAAATGAACTGATCAAAGTTTGGACAGTTGATGACATAGAAGTTGATAGAGAGCAAATAGGATTAAAAGGTTCTCCTACTCAGGTAAAAAGATCCTTTACTCCTGAATCAAGGAAAACAGGCGGAGAGATGTTAAAAGGAAATACTAACGAAATTGCAAGACAGTTTGTAGTTAGATTTAAAGAAAGACAGATTATATAGAAAAACATTATAGAAATATACGTTCACGGTTTCGGACATGAATAATTTTATAGTATTTCTAGTTCTTAGTAGGTATAAATTTCTTATGTTGAGGTGATAAAAATGGCTGTTAAGGTAATAGAAGAAAAGTGTAAGGGCTGTTCTTTGTGTATAAAAGCATGTCCTTTTGACGCTATAGAAATGAAAGAGAAAAAGGCTGTTATAAAAGATAACTGTACATCATGTGGTGCTTGTGTAGAAACATGTACTTTTGAAGCCATAATGAAGGAAGAAGAAGCAAAATTAGTAACAGATGATATATCAAAATACAAAGGTGTATGGGTATTCGCAGAACAAAGAGAAGGAAAACTATTAAACGTAGCAGTTGAACTTTTAGGAGAAGGCAGAAAAATAGCTGATAAACTAGGAGTTGAATTGACAGCAGTTTTACTAGGCAACAAAGTAGATGATATTGCCGAGAGACTAGTAAAATATGGTGCAGATGTTGTGCTGTACGCTGAAAATGAATTATTAGAAGTATATACAACAGATGGATATACAAAAGTAATATCAGAATTAGTTAAAGAAAGAAAACCTGAAATAATGCTCATAGGAGCAACAAATATAGGAAGAGATTTAGGACCTAGACTTTCTGCAAGAATACACACAGGCCTTACAGCAGACTGTACAAGGCTTGAGATTGACGAAGAAGACAAAAAACTACTGATGACAAGACCTGCATTCGGTGGAAACCTTATGGCTACCATAATATGTCCTGAACATAGACCACAGATGTCAACAGTTAGACCAGGAGTAATGGAAAGAGCAAAATATGATGAAAACAGAAAAGGAAAAGTAGAACTAGTAGATGTTAAACTAAGTAAAGAAGACATAAAGGCATGTGTAGAAAACGTAGTCAAATCAGGAAAAGCAGAAGTTCCACTAGAGGAATCTAAGATAATAGTTGCAGGCGGAAGAGGATTAGGAACACAAGAAGGCTTTGAGTTAGTTGAGAAACTAGCTAAAAAGCTAGGAGGAGTTGTAGGTGCATCTAGAGCTACTGTAGATGCTGGCTGGATTGAGCATTCTCATCAAGTTGGTCAAACTGGTAAGACTGTAAGACCAAGTCTTTACATTGCATGTGGTATTTCAGGAGCAATTCAGCACTTAGCAGGTATGCAAGATGCAGAATGTATTATAGCTATAAATAAAAATCCAGATGCACCAATATTCAAAATTGCAGACTATGGCATAGTTGGAGATGTGACAGAAATAATACCCGCAATTCTTGAAGCATTAGAAAATGTAGATGATGTTCTAGAAGCTGTTAAGGCTATGGGAGCTAATGCATAAAGAATTGAGAAAAAATAATTGGTAAGCAAGGGTGGTAAGCAAGGGGACGGGGTAACTGCTTCAATGAAGCAACAACCCCTTACCCTTGCTTTCTGTCTTACTTTTCTTGAATAAAGATAATAATCTATGCTACAATATAGTTGTAGCCCAACATAATGGAGGCGTACACATGGAAATTGTAGCACTTATAGGACAGAGTGGCAGTGGAAAAAGCTACAAAGCAATAACTCTGGCCAAGGAAAAAGGAATTGAATATATAATTGATGATGGTTTGCTCATAAAAGGTAACAAGATAGTTGCAGGAAAATCTGCTAAAAGAGAAAATACTATAGTTAGTGCCATTAGAAGGGCTGTTTTTATGGATGGAGTTCATAGACAAGAAGTGAAGAATGCTATAGAGAAAAATGAGCCATCGAAAATTCTTATATTAGGCACATCAGATAAAATGATAGATAAAATAACTAGTTCATTGAAGTTACCTGATGCAAAAGAGAGAATATATATTGAAGATATCTCAACAGAAGAAGAAATTAATACTGCAAGGAAATTTAGAAAAGTAGAAGGCAAGCATGTCATTCCAGTCCCTACATTCGAAATTAAAAAGGACTTTTCTGGATATTTTATTGATAGTCTGAAGATATGGAGAAAAAAAGAAAATCTTAAAGAACAAGTATTTGAAAAAACTGTAGTAAGACCTACTTTTAGCTATCGTGGCAAATATACTATTTCAGATGGTGTTATTAAGGATTTACTAAGACATGCTGCAAGTAAAGTCATTGGAATATCGAGGGTTTATGGGGTACAAGTCAAAAATTTAGAACAAGGAATTATAATAAGTCTTAATGCCGAGGTTACATATGGCAATCCAATAGTTCCATTAATAAGACTTATGCAGCAGCAGACCATATATGAGGTTGAAAATATGACATCCTTAAATATTCTAGCAGTTGATGTTATTGTTAAGAAAGTGGTTGTATTTTGATAAAGAAAATCTCCTTTCTTCTTTAGAAATCTAAAGAAGAAAGGAGATTATTAATTTTATAGTTTAAATGTACTTACAAGAGTATTTAATTCTTCAACAACTGCCTGTAAATCTATAGCCATTTGTGCAATACTCTCTATTGTAGCAGTTTGTTCTTCAGTTGTTGCTGATACTTGTTGTGTAGAAGCTGCTGATTCTTGAGATATTGCAGAAATACTTTCTATAGAAGAAACAACGCTATTTTTAGTTTCATCAACTATTTTTACTTTCTCTAAAAGCATGTTTATTTGAAGAATAGATTTTTCTATAGACTCATAAATTAAACTAAAGGCTTTGCCATTTTCATCCATTGCTACATTGGATTCGTCGAAAATTTGGTTAAACATATCTACATTTGTTTTTGTTTTAGACATACTTTCACGTATATCCGATATGATACTTTCAATCTCATCTGAATATCGTGCAGATTGTTCTGCAAGCTTTCTTATTTCCTCTGCAACAACAGCAAATCCTCTACCATTTTCTCCTGCTCTAGCTGCTTCAATAGAAGCATTTAACGCAAGTAGATTTGTTTGCTCTGATATAGACTGGATAGTATTTACTATCTCATGAATAGAGTTAGACTGATTAGATAAATCGTGTATATTATTAGAAACTTCAATAGCAAGTTTTGCATTTAAGCTGAACTTCTCCTGAAGAATCTTTATTTTTTCCACACCTTCAATGCTTTGCTTACTCATTTCATCTGAAAAATTCTTTAATTTTGAAGAACTTTCTTCTATATCATTTATTTCTTTAGCAAGGATTAATAGCTGTTCTGTACCTGCTTGAGTTTCCTTAGCTTGTTCTGTTGCTCCTGCTGCCATTTCTTCTATAGCCTTTGCTACTTCTTGAAGAGCCATAGAAGTCTCATCAGTCGCAGTAACTAGCCTTTTTGAATACATACTTAATTGATTAGAATTCTGTGAAATATTGTGAACTATTTCTCTTAAAGCTTTTCTCATTTTGCTTATTGATGATGCCATCAAACCTGTTTCATCTTTACGAGAATATAGATTAATATTTTTATTGTCATCTCTTTCTACCAAATCAAACTCAGATGTTCTGTTAATAAACCCTGTTAAGCTGGCTATAGGAGATGAAATTCTTTTACCGAATAAAAATGCTACAATAACTGATATGAGTATTCCTACCGCAAGGATTCCAATAAGAAGTGTCATTAATGCATACATATCTTTATATATTTCAACTACTGGGGCAATAACTATTAGAGTGTATCCATTGCTGGTTCTAGCATAACCTAATAATTTGTTTTCTCCTCCAAAAAATGTTTCCAATACATCTGAAGATTTTTGCTCTATAGTATCTACAATATACTTATACTGACCATTATTTATTGTGCCCATGTTATCGTTAACAGTCAATTTTGGATGAATTAAGTAATCATATCCTTTATTTAAAAGAAAAGCGTAACCTGTATCAAAAACCTTAATTTCATTTACAAGTTTTTTAAAATCCTCAAATTTTATATCTACACCTACAACACCTATAACTTGATTGTTTGATATTATAGGAGAAGAAAAGTTTACCAGTTCAGTATTAGTTTTTTCATCTATAAATGGATGTGACCAAATACTCCTCTTCTGGTCAATTACATCATAGAACCATAGGTTGCTATCTTTTCTTTCGTTAAAATCTTCAGCTCTAAGGTCTGTTATTTTGTTAAAATTACTTGTGCCTTCAACTTTATCATAGTCTATGTATTTGAAGTTTTCAGTTAAATCAGGTCTAAAATAAACAAATACACTAGCTATATTCTCATCTGTTTTTGCTATATTTTTTATTAGAGGTTCAATATCATTTAAGTAATGATCTGAAGCCTCTGGATCATTAAGTATAGAAATGATATCTCTAGTATCAGATATTGTTGAAGTAATGACATTTACTGAATTTTCAAAATGACCTATAGACTGATCTAGCTTATTTACATTGCTAGTAGCAGCTAATAGAATGTTTTTATGTGCCTCCTCCCTTATTACTTTACTACTAACAAGTATACTTACTGTGCCAGTGATTACTGCTAATAGCACAGTACAGACTAGTATAGATGCAATGATTTTAGTCTTGATGCTTTTAATTTTGGTGCTTTTAGTTTTAATATTTTTCAATTAGGTTGCCTCCTATAAATAAAATTAGTTTATTTATTATATAGAAGAATAATTTGGTTAATTGGGAAGATTTTTATATACAATTTTACTATATGTTGGTTGCTATTAAAAGAAGAAAATAAGTTGAAATAGAACAGAAATATAAGGATAAGTGCAAAATACACTAATAATCTACAAATTACGTCAAGTATCAATAATTTCTAAAATTAGGATTAAAGAACTATGAAAAAACAATAATTAACAGATGATAATAAATTCTTTTATAAAAACATGTAAAAAATGTAACAAGGGCTTTTTATTGACATGTTTACAACATAAATGTAGTGTGTTATAATTTGAATGTAATAATGGAAGTGGTAGGGAAAACGTTTTATGCCTTGAGTTTATGCGCAATACAAGTTTTTTTTACTTCTGATTGTCTGATTTATTTAACACATTGATTCTTTGTTACAAATAATTAATATAAGAGAATCAATCAATGTTAAAGCTTTAAAAACTAACTTTTAAAGGGGAGAATAAAAAATGGCTGAAAAAACTTTAAATCCTTTTGAAATTGTTCAGCAGCAGATTAAGTCAGCTTGTGACAAACTAGGAGCGGATGAGGCTGTCTACGAGCTACTTAAGCAACCATTAAGAACACTGGAGGTAAACTTCCCAGTTAAAATGGACGACGGAAGCATTAGAGTATTTACAGGATACAGAGCGCAGCATAACGATGCACTTGGTCCAGCAAAAGGAGGTATAAGGTTTCACCCAGGAGTTAACTTTGACGAAGTTAAGGCTTTATCTACTTGGATGACATTCAAATGTGGAGTAGTTGGAGTTCCATATGGCGGTGGAAAAGGTGGAATTATAGTTGATCCTTCACAATTATCTCAAGGCGAACTCGAAAGACTTTCTAGAGCTTACATAATAGCCATTGCACCTGTTATTGGTGAAAAGAAGGATATACCTGCTCCAGACGTTGGCACAAATCCACAAATAATGTCTTGGATGACAGATGAATATTCTAAAATGAGAGGGGAAAACGTCCCAGGAATAATTACTGGAAAACCTGTTGCTTTTGGCGGCTCATTAGCAAGAAATGAAGCTACAGGGTATGGAGTTGCTTTAATGATGAGAGAAGCAGCTAAGAAAAATGGTTTGAATATAAAAGGCTTAAGAGTGGCAGTTCAAGGATTTGGTAATGTTGGTAGCTTTGCTGCATTGTATGCTGAGGAACTAGGAGCTAAGGTTGTAGCTATTTCTGATTTCTCATGCTGTTTAGTTGATGAAAATGGAATAGACGTAAAAGCACTAAAAGAATACGCTGCTAATAATAAAAATAAATTTATAACTGGATATGGTAATGGTACAAGAGAACTTGATAGAGAAGAAATATTCGGAATAGAATGTGATATATTCTCACCATGTGCACTAGAAAACTCTATAACAAGCCAAACAGTAGACAGAATAAAAGCTAGAATTATTGTTGAGGGTGCCAATGGACCTACTACCCCTGAGGCAAACAAAGTTCTTAATGAAAAAGGAGCATTTGTAGTACCTGATATATTAGCTAATGCTGGTGGAGTTACTGTATCATACTTCGAATGGGTACAAAATTTAATGAATCATTACTGGCCATTTGAAGAAGTACAACAAAAACAAGAACAATTAATGGTAAAAGCATTTAATGAAATTATTAATTTATCACAGCAGTACAATGTAGATATGAGAACTGCTGCATATATGATATCAATTAAAAAAGTAGCAGATGCAATGAAACTAAGAGGATGGTATTAATAAACAGAAAAGATATATAAATGGAAAGAGCTCTAAATATTTAGAGCTCTTTCCAATTTGATAAAAAAATAGATAATTATTTCATGTTTTCAAAGTTGCAATGTTTTGTTATAATTATGAAAGACAATAAAACAAAATACGACAAACAATGTGTTATATTAGAAAGTTGGTGTTATCTAGCAATGGAAAAGATATTTGATACCCTATTGGGTTCGCTTCCAATTATCGCTAGAGTTACCGCTGGATATGCAGCTCTTACCAATAAGGATGGAGAAAGAATAAAAACTGTAGATTCAACAGGGAATGAAGTAGTTGCGTTAAAAGGGGTTTACTATGATTTAGCTAAGGAAGCAGCTCAAAGGGGAGAAGCAGTTCATGGAATGTCACAGCTTGAGCTTGGGGCAGAAACTTGGTGTGTACCCATAGGAGATTATGTTCTTTGCTGTAGTAATGTTGAACGTGTAAGTTATAGCAATGCTCTTAAACAGTCTTTAATCGACGCCCTTCCTTTTATAGCAAGGGTGGCAGGGGGAGAAGCCGTAGTATTTGATAGCGAAGGAAAAAGATTAGCATCAATTAACTCTAATGGAGAAATAAATGCTAAATTTTTAGGAGCTATAAGCAAAGATGCTAATGAAGCAATGAAAAAACAAAAACCTGTAATTGGCGAATCTAACTATATTAGCGGTGCAAGTGCAGTAAGGATTCCAATGGGTAAAGACTTTGGCTTTGGTTTTAATAATGAAGACCATATTCAAAAAAACAATAGTTTAATGAATGAAATGAAAAAATATCAGAATGTAAAATATAATTTCTCTGATATTATAGGAAATTCTAAAGAGATTGATAGGGCAAAGGAAGTAGCAAATATAGCAGCACAGTCAAATTCCAATGTTCTAATTTTTGGAGAAACTGGTACCGGTAAGGAGGTCTTTGCTCAATCTATTCATAATGCAAGTAATAGATTTAACAAACCCTTTGTGGCAATAAACTGTGCAGCCATTCCACAGAACCTTATGGAAAGCAGTTTTTTTGGATATGAAGATGGAGCTTTTACTGGAGCCAAAAAAGGTGGTGCCCCAGGAGTTTTTGAACAAGCAAACGGGGGAACATTATTTCTTGATGAAATTAGTGAAATGCATTTAGATCTTCAATCAAAAATACTAAGAGTATTGCAAGAAAGGGAAGTACGAAGAATAGGAAGTCAGAAAGATATATCCCTTGATATTCGAGTCATATCTGCTTCAAACAAAGATTTAGACAAGCTAGTAAAAGAAGGCAAATTTAGACAAGATTTATTTTATAGATTAAATGTCCTTGATATAAATCTTCCATCACTAAGATATATAAGAGAAGATATCCCATTACTTGTGAAGCATGCTATGAGAAAAATGAATATAACCTTTGGAAAGTTTGTTGAGAATATAGATGAGGAAGCACTTAATATTCTTGTTAATTATAGCTGGCCAGGTAATGTTAGAGAATTAATGAATTGTATTGAAAAAGCATTTAATATAATAGGCAACGAAAGGGTAATTAGAAAAGAACATTTGCCAAGGAATATAAAAGAAAACTTCGATATTAGTGATATAAACGAAAATGGACTTGAAGAAATGCTCCAAAAATATGAAAAAGAGATTATTGAAAAAGCTCTTAGTATTAATGATGGAATTAAATCTAAAACTGCAGATTATCTAAAAATAAGTACCACTACTTTATGGAGAAAGATGAATCAATTAAACATTGAAAGAGAATAACATTTCAATATCGAAATAAGCATTGCAAATTTGAAATGCATAAATCAATTGATTTTATAGGATAAACCGTTATTTTTCTGAAAACATTTCGGAAATGAAAAGTTTTCAGAAAAAAATTTGTGATTAGCTTACATTTAATTGAATTTATTTAAAAAAATAGAAAACACTAAATATAAAGATTAGGCATAATCGTCAGTTAATGACTACAAGCCTTATAGACAATTCTTTAACATATAATAATATTTCTAGAATTGTTATTGTTTTGACAATATATATAGTTTTGGCAAGGCTTTTGCATTAAACGTATTGCAGGCAATTATAATATTCAATTAAATTTCTATAAATTGTGGCAGTTAGAGCAATATGTATTTATTTTTCAAACTCACAATTGTTAATAATTATATGCAGGAGGGATAAGATGAAAAAATTTAACTATTTTGCTCCTACAACAGTTGAAGAAGCAGTTAAAGTATTAGCAGGAGCAGATAAAGATACTCAAATTATTGCTGGTGGAACTGATTTTATTGTTCAAATCAACCATAAAATGATTACCCCAGAAAAAGTAGTAAATATCAAAAAAATCAATGAATTGGTATACGTTAAGGAAGAAAACGAATTCATTAAAATAGGTGCTTTAACAACTTTTAGCAAGTTAGAGTCTTCAGAAATATTAAATAAAAAAGCAAAGGCTCTTGCAATAGCTTGTAGTGAAGTTGGTTCAACACAAATAAGAAACTTAGGAACTATTGGGGGGAATATTGTAAATGCTTCTGCTGCAGGAGATTCTATAGCTGCTCTTATGGCACTTGATGCTTCAGTAGTTTTAAAAAGTGAAAAAGAAGAAAGAGTTATGAAACTTGAAGAGTTCTTTCAAGGACCTGGAAACTGCCAAATTAGAAAAGATGAAATATTGACTGAAATTTTCTTCCCAGTTCCTAGTGTAAATTCAGCTACAAGCTTTAAAAAGTTAGGAAAGAGAAAAGCTTTAGCGATAGTTGTTTTAAGTATAGGTGCATTGATAGAAAAGGATACTAATAATAAATGTACAAAGGCTCAAATATCATTAGGTGCAACTTCTAGATACCCAGTTAGAGCCAGAGAAGTAGAAGAGTTATTATTAGGCAAAGAGTTAAACCAAGAGAATATAGAAATGTGCATAGAGAAGCTGTCTGAAATAACTAATATTAGTGTTACTAACTCACCTTTCAAAGATTTGGCTCTATACAAAGGAGAAGCTATGAAAGGTATTGCAAGAGAGTTATTTAACAATATTCTAGCAGATTTAAACTAAAGCTATGTATTTATAAAGGAGGATTATACTTTGGAAAAGGTAAAAATATCGTTTAACCTTAATTTTGAAGATGTAACTATAGAAATAAATCCAAATAAAAGATTAATAGACATGCTTAGAGAAGACTTTAAACTTACAAGTGTTAAAGAAGGATGTTCTGAAGGCGAATGTGGTGCATGTACTGTAGTCGTAAATGAAGAAGCAGTAACTTCTTGTATAGTTTTAGCTCCTCAAGTTGATGGATGTTCTGTAATTACTTTAGAAGGTCTATCAAAGAATGGAGAATTAGATAAACTACAACAATCTTTTATAGATGCTGGTGCTGTACAATGTGGTTTCTGTACACCAGGAATGATACTTTCAGCTAAGGCTTTATTTATGAAAAATCCAAAGCCAACAAAAGAAGAGATTAAGAAAGCTATGTCTGGAAACATATGCAGATGTACTGGATATGCAAAAATTATTGAAGCTGTAGAAATTGCAAGAGATAAATAGGCGAAAGGAGGAAATAGTGTGAACAAGTACGAATTAACTGAGGAAATGACAGATGTAATGGTTAAAGATCAAAAATTAGATGTTATAGGTCAAAGTGTTGAGAAAAAAGACTCCTTAGGAAAAGTATTAGGTACAGCTTTATTCTCAGCTGATATAGAGTTAGATGGTATGCTATATGGAGCTGTAAAGAGAAGTAAAGTGGCTTCAGCTATTTTGAAAAGCATTGATACTAGTAAAGCAAAAGCTTTACCAGGAGTTGTTAGTGTGTTAACAGCTAAAGATATTCCTGGAGATAATAGAATTGGTATTATATTTAAAGATGAACCTGTACTAGTTGACGATGAAATTAGAAGAGTTGGAGACGCTTTAGCAATTGTTGCTGCTGAAACCAAAGAAATAGCAGAACAAGCATTAGACCTAATTGAAGTGGAGTATGAAGAACTAGAAGGAATATTTACTATAGAAGATGCATTAAAAGAAGATTCTCATAAAATTCACGGAAATTCAAATGTTCTTCAAACTAAGAACTTAGTTTTTGGAGACGTAGATGAAGCATTTGAAAAATGTGATGTTATAGTTGAAAACACATACAAGACAAACTACCTTGCTCATATGTTTATCGAACCAGAAGCTGGCCTTGCAAAATATGAAAGTGGTGTTCTAACATTCTGGAGCTCAACTCAAAATCCTCACTTTGATAGGGGTGAAGTAGCTAGAATGCTTAAGCTTCCACAAAGTAGAGTAAGAAGTATACAAGCTACTACAGGTGGTGGATTTGGCGGAAAACTTGATATATCCGTACAATGTCACGCAGCATTATTAGCATACTACACTGGAAGACCAGTAAAGTTTGTTAGAAATAGAGAAGAATCTATGATAGCTTCTTCAAAGAGACATCCTATGACTATGACACTTAAAACTGGAGCTACAAAGGATGGTAAAATATTAGCACTAGATGCTCATGTAAAAGGAGACACAGGTGCATATGCATCATATGGTCCTGCTGTTATAGCTAGAGCTATGACTCACTTAACTGGTCCTTATGAAGTGCCAAATGTAAGAATAAAAGCAACTTTCGTATATACAAACAACCCAATGGCTGGAGCTTTCAGAGGTTTTGGAGTTCCTCAAGCAGCTGTAGCTCATGAAGGACAAATGGATGCACTTGCTGAAAAACTAGGTATGAGTCCTTATGAATTAAGATTGAAAAATGCCCTAAGGGTAGGTTCTATAACTTCAACAAATCAAAAACTACTTGACAGTGTTGGTATAGTTGAAACAATAGAGAAAGCAATGGAGAAAGCAAACAAAGTAATATTCAAGGAAGGAGAGGTGAAGTAGCATGAAGAAAAGAGGAACTGGAGTAGGATGTATGTGGTATGGTATAGGTAATACTGGATTACCAAACCCAGCAGCAGCTTTTGTAGAGGTACATGGAGATGGAACTGTAACAGTGCTAGTTGGATGTGCTGATATAGGTCAAGGATCTACAACAGTAATGGCTCAAATTGTTGCAGAAACATTAGGGGTAAATTACGAAGATGTATTTGTTACAGCTGCTGATACAGGAGTTACACCAGAGGGCGGTGCTACATCAGCAAGTAGACAAACATATATTTCCGGTAATGCAAGCTATTTAGCTGCTAAAATGGCAAGAGATACTTTAGCAAATGTAGCTGCGGATATGTTACAAGTTAGTCCTGAAGAAATAGAAATTAAAAATAGAGAAGTATATGTATTAGGAAATGAAGAAAGCCAAATGACTTACACTGAATTAATGGGTGAAATGAAAAAAAGAGGTTTAATTGCATTAGGAAGTGCTTCTTTTAACCCAGATACTACATCTTTAGACCCTGTAAACATGCAAGGTATACCTTATGCTTGTTATGCATTTGCTACTCATATAGTAGAAGTAGAAGTAGATACAGAAACAGGAGAAGTACAAGTATTAAAAGTAGTAGCGGCTCATGATGTTGGGCAAGCTATAAACAGGAAGATGGTTGAAGGACAAATAGAAGGCGGAGCTGCAATGGG
Organism: uncultured Clostridia bacterium; assembly: GCA_964619895.1. Taxonomy (GTDB): domain Bacteria; phylum Bacillota; class Clostridia; order Tissierellales; family Proteiniboraceae; genus Proteiniborus. The sequence goes on from CAZUFW010000007.1 coordinate 27,270, forward strand.
GATGGGCTTTGCGCTACTAGAAAAAGTTGAAGTAGAAAAAGGAATAATCAAGAACCCAGGATTTTCAAAATATCTAGTATATACAGCTTCCGATATGCCAGAAATATATCCAATCATTGTTGAAGATCCTGTATCAACTGGGCCTTACGGTGCCAAAGGAATAGGTGAACCTGCACTAATACCAATAATACCAGCAATCTTAAATGCCATTCATGATGCTATTGGTGTTAGATTTACCGAAACTCCTGTAACACCTGAAGCAATAATAGAAGCATTAAAAAACAAAAATTAAAAAAACGATAGGGGGTAATTTTGTTGAGTCAAAATGAAAACAAAGCAAATCAAACACCAAAGCAAAGTTTCTTAAAGAGAAAGAACATCGAAATATCTGTTAAAAGATATGGGGTTGATGCACTTGGCTTCATGGCATTAGGTCTTTTCTCGTCATTACTAATTGGTACTATCATGAACACTCTTGGAACAAAATTAGGTATTCCATTCTTAAATGAAACTCTTTGGCCTATTTGTAGAGATATGACAGGGGCAGCAATCGGTGTTTCTATAGCTTATGGTTTACAAGCACCGCCACTAGTACTATTCTCTTCTGCTGTTACTGGTGCAGCTGGAAACGCATTAGGTGGACCTGCTGGAGCATTCTTAGCAGCAGTAATTGGTGCTGAACTTGGTAAATTAGTGTCTAAAGAAACAAAAGTAGACATTATCGTTACACCTTCAGTTACAATTATTTCTGGTGTTCTTGTTGGAACAGTTGTAGGACCTGCTATTGGAGCATTTATGACAGGTTTAGGAAATCTTATAATGTACGCTACAAGTTTACAACCATTCTTAATGGGAATATTAGTTTCAGTTATAGTTGGTATGGTATTAACTCTTCCTATTAGTAGTGCTGCACTTTGTATGATGCTTGGTCTTGCTGGATTAGCAGGGGGTGCTGCTACTGCTGGATGTTGTGCACAGATGGTAGGATTTGCTGTAATGAGTTTTAAAGAAAATGGTTGGGGAGGACTTGTTGCACAAGGATTAGGAACATCAATGCTTCAAGTACCTAACATAGTAAGAAACTGGAAAGTATGGATTCCTCCAACACTAGTTGGTGCTATAGTAGGACCTTTATCAACTATGGTATTCAAAATGGAAGGAACTCCAATGGGTTCAGGTATGGGAACTAGTGGATTAGTAGGACAATTTGGTACAATAGATGCTATGGAAGCTGCTGGTAAAGGCGGAATGCAAATGTGGTTAGGAATTTTAATATTACAATTTATCATACCTGCAGTTCTTACTCCAATAATAGCTAATTTTATGAGAAAAATGGGTTGGATCAAAGAAGGAGATTTAAAGTTAAACTTATAAAAACTAAGTTTAAAACAAAATTATTTTTATCAGATTATATAGGATAATTAGGTTAGGAAGATTTTATGCCACTGGAAGAGTGCTCTTACTCTTCTAGTGGCTGTTAATATGTAAAAGCCAGCAAAAATTCACGAAATAAATTTATAAATATTATATAGATGCTTATTTTAAAAATTTAATAAAAATATATTTGCATTTTTTATTAAATATTCAAGAAATTAATGGATTGCATTTCAAAACCGAATATGAATTTCAAAATTGAAATGTTACATAATATGATTATCATAATAAGCTCACATAAATTCAAAAAAGTATTTCATAATTGAAATAACAAAGTAAAAAAGACTATGGTTTTATACCAATTTAAAGGAAAAAAAGTTGGCATGAAAATTGCTATATAAATATACATGATAAAGTAAAAAATGAACATGAATATAAAATAAGCAAAAAATAGAGGAGGTACAGCATGAAAGTAGGTTTTATAGGTTTAGGAGTTATGGGTAAAAGAATGGCTGCAAACGTATTAAAAGGTGGATTTCAGCTTGTAGTATCCGATTTAAACAAAGATGCAGTAAGAGAATTAGTAGAAATGGGTGCAGAAGAAGGTCAGACACCTGCTGAAGTCGCAAAAGGTGCAGACATAGTCCTTACATCTCTTCCAAACTCAGCCATAGTAGAAGGTGTTATATTAGGGAAAAATGGTGTGTTAGAAGGAATTAAAGAAGGAGCAATAATAGTTGATTTAAGTAGTATTACTCCAAAATCAATACAAAATATAGCTAAAAAAGCTAGCCAAAAAAATGTTGAAGTATTAGATGCTCCGGTAAGTGGTGGTGCTTCAGGAGCAGAGAAAGGTACTCTTACTATTATGGCTGGAGGAAATAAAGAAGCATTTGAAAAAGCTCTTCCAGTATTAAATTGTATAGGTAAAAAAGTAATCCATGTTGGAGATGTTGGAGCAGGAGATACAGTTAAACTAGTGAACAATCTTTTGCTAGGGGTTAATATGGTAGCAGTTTCTGAAGCTTTAGCCTTAGGAGTTAAAGCAGGACTTAAAACAGAAGTATTATATGATATCATTAGCCAAAGTTCAGGTTCTTCATATGCATTAACTGCAAAGTATAAAAACTTTATAGCTAAAGGCAACTTTGAACCAGGATTTGCAATTGATTTACAATATAAAGATTTACAACTTGCAGTAGATACTGCTAAAGATTTAAAAATGCCATTGATTATAGGAAACTTATCACAACAAATGTTTGAAGCTGCAAGAGCAAAAGGATTAGGAACAGAAGATATTTCAGCAGTATTAAAATTATACGAAGAATGGGGAAATATAGAAGTTAGAGAGGAGCAAGCTTAATTATGAGTATCAAAACTATGATTGAAGAAAAAATGCCCTTAACTCTTGGGGAAATAGTAGAAATCGCAGATAAAAATAACGTAAGATTTGTTGATGTAGTTCTTGCTGAAACAGAAATCCAAACAGGTAAGAGTAAAGAAGAAATATTAGAGGATGTCTTAAAAGAGTTTGAACACAATTTACATGCTGTAGAAATCGGATTAACTACAGGAAGTAGTTTGCTACTTGGAACAACTGGTGCTCAATTAAATAACATGGAAGGCTATAGATTATTTAAAGACGAATTTGTAGATAAGACTGTAGTATATACAATAGCAGCTCAAGTAGGTAATCATGGTATAGGACTAAACCCATGTGCAGGTACTGGTGATTCATGTCCTTATACAGGATTCATTAAAGCTATGTTTGAGTCAGGATATAAAAAAGAAAGAGTAGCTGAAATAGCAGCAATCCTTTTAAAAGTAGGCTCAATGTTTAGAGTTGGTAAAACATCAACTGGATGTAACATGGAGGGCTTTGGTGCTGGATCAGCAGCAGTAGCAGCAGCAACAGTTGAATTGGCAGGAGGAAGTGCAAAAGCTACAGAACGTGCAATGGTAATAGCTATTTCTCCAACTATAGGTGTTCCTTGTACTCCTAGAGTTATGGTACCAGCACTATGTGCTACTCATATAGGAGGAGCAATACTAATGGGAACATTAGCAGGAGGATTAGCTGCTAAAACTGATATGGAAGTGAATGTACCTATAGATGTAATGTTGGCTATGGCAACTGAAGTTCACCCAATATCAGCTAAGGCTATAGTACCTTCAGTAGTAGAATTTATGCAACCTTTCTTCAAGACTAAAGAGCCTGTTGAAAGACTTATAGATCAAGCAATTAAAGATGAAGAACAAGCTCATATTGAGCAAACATTAGTAAAAGCTAAAGAAATAGCTAAGAAATTAGCTAAAGGAGCAAAACCAATTACTAATACTTTAGGAGAAGCTGTTGTAGGTGGAAGTAGCCAGGCTGTAGGTTCTCCAACAAACACAGGAAGAATTGCTCATTTCTTAGCAAAAGGAAAAATTAAGAAAGTTAAAATAGAGCTTTATCCAGAGTTATTTGCTCGTAGAGGGATAAATGTTCCTGGAGTACTAATGGGAGCAGTATATGGTTCATCTACTGCAGATGGAAAAATGTATAAAGAAGTAATGGGACTTGTAGAAAAAGAAGGAATTGAAGTAGAAATAGTTAAGGATGAAGAATACCAAGTTCAAAGAGTCACAATAACAACTGACGAAGGAACATTTATGGTTGATGCATTAAATAGAGGTGGCGGAAGATTAGTTCTTAGAGATGCTACACCTTCAAGACAAGAAGCTGTTGATATAGCAAATAAACTAGGCATAGTTCTAGTAGAAGCATAGGAAGAAGGTGGAACAAGTGAACATTATAGAAAGAATTATTGCAAAAAAAGCAAACAAAGATACTGTTAAAGTCGGAGAAGAACTAAGTGTAAAGGTTGATTTAGCAATAGCTCATGACGTTACAGGTCCTTTAGCAGTAGCTCAATTTATGAAAATAGGAGTAAAAGAAGTATTCGATAAGGACAAAGTTGTCTTTGTAATGGATCATAATATACCTTGTGCATCAGTAGACTCTAGAATTCAGCATAGAACAATACATGATTTTTGCGATAAATTTGGTGCAAAAGTATATGGAAGATCTGAAGGGGTTATACATCAGGTTATTCATGAAGAAGGATTGTACAAAAAAGGTGATATTATAGTAGGAGCTGACTCTCATACTTGTACTGCAGGAGCTTATGGAGCAGTAGCTATACCTTTAGGTTCTACTGAGCTTGCAGCAGTTATGGCATTAGGAGAGCTTGACCTAGAAGTGCCAGAAACATATTTAATTAACATTGATGGAAAATTAAGACCAGGTGTTTATGGAAAAGACATTATACTATATGTAATAGGAAAATTTGGTACAAATGGTTTTACAGATAAGGCAGTTATTTTTAGTGGAAGCACAATATTAGGATTGAGCAACGAAGATAAGATGACAATCGCTAATATGATGATAGAAATGGGTGCTATGATTGGCTACATCGACCAAGGTGATGAAGAAATAGGCGATGTAAAGAAGGTATATAACATTAATGCATCAAATATTTCACCTGTAGCTGCATGTCCATCATCACCAGGAAATGTAAGAACTATTAAAGAAATAGAAGGACAGAAGATAAACCAAGCAGTTATTGGAAGCTGTACAAATGGAAGATTATCTGACATGAGAATAGCTGCTGAGGTATTAAAAGGTAGAAAAGTTGCTCATGGAGTTAATATGATAATAGTTCCTGCTTCAAAGAGAATTTTAGATCAGATGGAAGAAGAAGGACTAACTAAGATATTTAGAGAAGCAGGTGCAGTAGTTACTAATCCAGGATGCGGACCTTGCTTTGGAGCACATCAAGGATTGCTAACAAAAGAAGACGTGGCAATATCTTCAACAAACAGAAACTTCCCAGGAAGAATGGGACACAAAGAAGCGAAGATTTACTTAGCTTCTCCTAGAACAGTAGCAGAAAGTGCAGTAAGAGGATGTATTACATGTCCAGGCACTGTAATTCCATTGGAGGGATAGTTATCATGAACAAGATAAAAGGAAAAGCATTTATACTAAACGAAAATGTAGATACAGACCAAATACTTCCTGGATATGCTATGAGCTATCCGGTTGAAGAACTAAGAAAAGTTACTCTAAGAGGAAGTATTATTCCAGATTTTCCTGAGAAGGTCAAAGCTGGAGATATAATCATTGCTGATGATAACTTTGGTTGTGGTTCAAGTAGAGAACAAGCTCCTGTAGCCCTAAAAAGCTGCGGAGTAGGAGTAGTAGTAGCCAAGTCATTTGCAAGGATTTTTAGAAAAAATTCAATAAATATAGGGCTTCCAGTAGTGACATGTGAATATATAAAAGAAATCAAAAATGAAGCAAAAGAAAATGACGAATTTGAAGTAGATTTAGTTAATGGTACAATAATTAATTTAAGAACACAAAATCAGTATAAATTAAATCAATTATCAGAAACTACACTTGAGACACTTCAATCAGGTGGATTAATAAATAAAGTTAAGAAGAAACTTATGGAAAGAGGTGCTATTTAATGGCTAAAGCAAGACCAAATACGGAAAGAATTATTAAAGAAGACATTGAAAGAATAAAAGCATATGAAAAAGCTTTCGGTGTTAAAATGCCATATGTAGACGAAAATGGAGAAGTTCAAGGATTACCTGATCCTTACCCAAGAGAAGTTAATGGAGTAGTTAGAAGTGGTTATAGATTAACAGAGCTTGGAAGACAAGCTGTTAAAACAGGAAATCCAGTTCAAAACCCAATACTTGGAAGAAATAGCGCAGAAGAAACATATAAAGAATCACAGCATATGTATGATATGGCTGAAAAGCTTGGAATAACACTATTCCAATTCGTACACTCAGAGGCAACAAGACATATTGATCCATTAGATGGTATAGAACTAATAGAACAATCCAGAGGTAAAGGTGGAATTACTCCAGCTGGAGAAAGAGAATTTGTTCAAATGGGTGGAGGTTCAAAGCATCCAATAAGAATAAACGCTACTGGAGATACAACACATTTAAATATTTTAAATGCATTAATAGCTGGATTTGATGGTACAGACTTAGGTCCGGTCATTCACGTTCACTTTGGAGGAAGAGGAATTCATGACTTCAGAACAAAGGTAGTAAATGGATATAAAGCAATACAAATATGTGCAGAAAATAATATATTTGTTCAGCTTGATACTCATAAACATATTAACAATATAATGGGTACAGACGGAATGGCTTTAGCAATGGTTTTATTATCTGAAGGATTAGCAGTAAAAGCAGGATTAGACAGAGCTTTAAGTGCTATCCAAATGAACGTAGCGGGCATCAATATACTTGCTGACTTAGCTTTAGTAAAAGCATTCAGAGAAACTATCTGGAGTGAATTTATCATAGCAGTACCTGAAACATTCCAAAACCCACCAGCTGACCTAATAGCAGAACAAGCACACTTTGCTAGAATGGCAGTTACTGCTAAACTTGCAGGAGCTAACTTCTACAGACCAAAGGCTGCTGAAAATGTTGGTATCCCAACTGGTGAGTCAATGGCTAAAGCTATTTGGGCTACACAAAATGTATTCGAAGGAACTTATAAAGTAGAAATTCACGATCCGTTTATAGATCAAAGAAAAGAAGAAATAAAAACTGAAGCAATGGCAGTATTAACAGCTGCATTAAAGAGAGATAAAATGTTAAAACCTGAAGAAATAAATGCAGAATTCTGGGCTCAATATGATGAGCATGAGCTAATCGACTTAATAGTTGAAGCTGGTAAAAGTGGTATCTTAGATACTCCTAGAGCAGGAGGCTGGGATCTTAAGAGATTTGTTAAAACAAACAGAGATAAAGATGGCATTAGAAGATATATACAAGGCTACACTCCATTAGGAGTAGATGAAAAATATATGCCTATTACTAAAGAAAATATAGAAGTTCAAAAAGAAACACCTGTAACTAAAAAAGAAAAAGTAGTTTTAGCAACTGTAGGAGCAGATGCTCACGTAGTTGGTATAAACATGGTAAAAGAAGCAATACAAAAAGCAGGTTATGAAGTAATATTCTTAAGAGGAATGAATCTTCCAGAAACAGTTGCTGAAGTTGCAGCTGAAACTAAAGCAAGTGTTGTTGGAGTTAGCAACCTATTAGGATTAGGAATGACATTATTCCCTAGAGTATCTAAGAGACTTGAAGAACTTGGACTTAGAGACGATGTAGTTCTTTTAGCAGGTGGTAGAATAGCTGAAAAAGAAGAAGAACATGCTATGTACGAAAAGAAAATCAAAGAAGAAGGAACAGGATTCCTTGGTGTAGATAACTTCTTTGGACCTGGAACTGATTTAGATGAATGTGTTAAATGGATAGAAGAAGCATTAGAAAAAAAGAAAAACAAGTAAATTTTAAAAGAAAAGATATTTGACATATATATTATGAAAGCTTAAGAATGTGAGGAGGCATAAATATGGAACAGATTAAAACGCCTGTTGTTATTATGAGAGCTGGAACAAGTAAGGGAATTTTTATTAAAGAAGAAAATTTACCTAAAGACCAAAAAGAAAGAGACGAATTAATACTAAAAATATTCGGAAGCCCAGATATCAGACAAATCGATGGTTTAGGCGGTGCAGATCCATTAACTAGTAAACTAGCTGTTATAGGACCTTCAACAAGAGAAGATGCTGATGTTGACTATACATTTGGTCAAGTATCTTATGTAGCACCAAAAATTGATTATTCAGGAAACTGTGGAAATATATCTGCTGGTGTTGGACCATTTGCTGTAGATGAAGGTCTTGTAAAAGTTGAAGAGCCTTTTACAACTGTTAGAGTACACAATACTAATACAGGTAAACTAATAATTGAAAAAGTTGAAGTTGTAAATGGCAAAGCTAAAGTTACAGGAGACTATAGTATAGCAGGAGTTCCTGGAACAGGCTCAGAGATAGTAATTGATTTCTCTGATACTGCTGGAGCAGCAACTGGAAAGTTACTTCCAACAGGAAATGTTGTAGATAAGATTGATGTAACTGGATATGGTGAAATAGAAGCTTCTTTAGTAGATGCTGCAAACCCAGTTGTATTTGTAAGAGCAAAAGACTTAGGCTTAACTGGTATTGAAACACCATCACAAATAGATGAAAACAAAGCAATGCTAGCTACTTTAGAAGAAATAAGAGGAAAAGCAGCTTTTATGATGGGGCTAGTTAGCGATTGGAAAAATGCAGTTAAAGAAGCTCCTGCATTCCCAATGATAGCATTCGTATCTCCAGCTCAAGACTATGTTGACTTTACAAAAGGTAAAGAAATAAAAGAAAGTGATGTAGACTTTGTTTCAAGACTTATGTTCATGCAAGTTGTTCACAAGACTTATGCTGGTACAGCAACAATTTGTACAGGATCAGCTGCAAGAATAGAAGGCACAATAGTAAATGAAGCAATGAATGCTAAAGGCAAAGGTAAGGATTCAATTCTTAGAATAGGTCATCCTGCTGGAGTTATTACTATAGAAGTTGCTGCTAGCAAAGAGGGTAACAGCTGGAAACTTGAAAAAGCTGCAATAAACAGAACAGCAAGAAGAATCATGGATGGTAATTGCTACACAGTAAAATAAAGGAAGGTAAGCTTATGTGCAAATATGATTATTTAATTATAGATATAGGAAGCACATATACTAAACAAAGATTGTTTAAAGACTGTGAATTGGCGGCGACTGTACAGTCTCCTACAACAGTCGAAAATGTCTACAAAGGAATAAAAGCTGGACAGGATATTATTAAAAAAACATTGAAAGAAAGCAATATAGAAGCAAAGCATGTACTTGCATCTAGTAGTGCTGCAGGTGGACTAAGAATGGTAGCTATGGGTTACATGACTAGAGTTACTGCAAAGGCAGCAAAGGAAGTTGCTATGAACTCCGGTTCTAAAATACTTGAGATAGTTTCCAATGAAAATCTTCCAGAATACAGAATACAGATTTTAAAGGAAATAGATCCTGATATCATACTCTTAGCTGGAGGAACTGACTTTGGAGATGAATCTTCTATTATAGAAAATGCCTCTTTAATAGTAGAAAGTGGAGTTAAAGGTGTAGTAGTCATAGCTGGAAATATAAATGCACAAGCAGAAGCTGCAAGAATATTAAAAGCTGGAAATGTAGCCCATTTGAGAGTTCCAAATATAATGCCTACAATCCATAAGCTTAGAGTAAAAGAAGCTAGAGAAGCTATTCATAGGGAGTTCATTAAACAAATTACTAAAGCACAAGGCTTGAGTATATTACAAGAAGAAATAACAAATGATAAGATTATACCTACTCCTGGAGCAGTTTTAATGGCATCTGAGCTTTTGGCAAAAGGAACCTATTTAGAAAAAGGAATAGGTGAAATTATTGTAGTAGATTTAGGTGGAGCAACTACAGATATCCACTCTGTAATACCTGGCTATGCTAATCTTGATGATGAGGAAATAGGTCTGATAGTAAGCAATGAAAAACAAATGTCTTATAGAACAGTTGAAGGCAACTTAGGTATGCGTATAAGTGCCATGGGAGTTTTAGATACAGTAAGCCCTAGAGCTATTTTTCACAAAAGAGGAATTAAAGATGAAGAACTTCTAGAAGAGTTTACTCAATATTGCATGGAAGTAGAAAAAACACCTAGACATATAGCAGAAAATGAAAAAGAATATATGTTTGACACATTCATTGCAGAAACAGCTGTTGAAGTAGCATTAAAAAGACATGCAGGGTTCATTTCTACAGTTGCAGATCCTATAACAGGGGTTATGCCAGGAATGCCTGTTGGCAGAGATTTAAGGAATGTAAATACTATAATAGGTGTTGGAGGAATATTCTCTCATAGAGATCCTTCCGAAAGCAAAGAGATAATTAAAAATGCACTAAAGGATAAAGGTATTTCACTTTTACCAAATGAACCCAAAATAATAATAGACGAAAACTATATACTATATACTGGAGGGCTCATCTCTCAAGTTGATGAAGATTATGCATTCCAAGTACTAAAGAATAGTTTTAATTTACAATAGTTGGAGGTAACAATATGAAAAAAACTACTATGTTAAGACAATTATTAAATGCTAAAGAAATACTTGTAGCGCCAGGTGCACATGATGCCCTTACAGCTAGAGTAATTGAAAAATCTGGTTTTAAAGCAGTATATATGACAGGATATGGCCAAGCAGCAAGTGTTTTAGGTAAGCCAGATATTGGACTTTTAAGCATGACTGAAATGCTAGACAGAGCTAGAAAATTTGCTAGTGCAGTAAGTATCCCTGTAATTGCTGATGGAGACACTGGTTTTGGAAATGCTATAACAGTTATGAGAACTGTAGAAGAATATGAAGCTGCAGGAGTAGCTGCAATTCAACTTGAAGACCAAGTAGCTCCTAAAAGATGTGGACATATGTTAGGAAGAAAAGTTGTAAGCATGGAGGAAATGGTTGGTAAAATCGAAGCAGCTAAAGCAGCAAGAAAAGACCCAGATTTCGTAATAATAGCTCGTACAGATGCTCGTACAGTTCATGGAATAGATGAAGCTATAAGAAGAGCAAAAGCTTATGAAGCTGCTGGAGCTGACGTAATATTCGTAGAATCAGTTGAGAATGAAGCAGAAATGAAAAGAGTTCATGCAGAAATAAAAGTTCCTACACTTGCTAACATGGTTGAAGGTGGAAGAACTCCACTATTAACAAATAAAGAATTAGAAGAAATCGGATATAGCTTAGTTATATATCCAACAGCATCAACATATGTAACTGCAAAAGCTATGTTTGATCTTATGGAAGCATTAAAGGTAAACGGAACTACTGCGAAAAGCATTGATAAAATGATAACATTCCCTAATTTCAACGATTTAGTAGGATTAGGAGAATTTGCAGAGTTAGAAAACAAATACGTAAGAGAATAGTAAAAGTTCCGAAAACATTAATTAGAGCTTAGTTCAGTAGAGCATTATACAGTTTGCCCTTACTGGATTTTAGTTAATACAGTCTAGAGTTCACAAATATTATCCTATACTTTGATAAGTTAAAGGCAATATTTATGAACAAAGATCAGTATTCATATAAATTAAATTAGCTAAAATAAAGGGAGGTAGTTATAATGTCAATATTAGGTATTAAAAACATAGGTATTTTAGTAACAGGAGATGTAAAGAACCCTATTTCAAAAGCAACTACAATAATAGTAGAAGATGGAAAAATCCTTAAAATAGGTGATGAGAAACTACTAAATGAATTCAAATGTGATAAAGTAGTTGATGCAAAAGGATCAACTGTAGCACCAGGCTTTATCGATTCACATGTTCACCCAGTATTAGGAGACTTTACACCAAGACAAAACACATTAGGCTTCATAAATGGTTCAATGCATGGTGGAGTTACAACAATGATATCAGCAGGTGAATGCCATACACCAGGAAGACCAAAAGATGCTTCTGGAACAAAGGCTTTAGCAGTACTTGCACATAAGAGCTCAAAAAATGCAAGACCAGGTGGAGTAAAACTTCATGGTGGATCTTTAATTCTTGAAAAAGGATTAGTTGAAAAAGACTTTGAAGAGCTTGCAAAAGAAGGAGTATGGATAGTAGGTGAAGTAGGTTTAGGTTCAGTAAAAGATCCTGAAGAAGCAGCTCCAATGGTTAAATGGGCTAAGAAAAATGGATTTAAAGTTATGATGCATACAGGTGGTACTTCAATTCCTGGAAGCAGCACTATAACAGCAGATGATGTTATAAAAACAGATCCAGACGTAGTTTCACATATTAATGGTGGACCTACTGCAATAGCTCCAGAAGAAGTTGATAAAATAATCAACAATACTAAAATGGCTTTAGAGCTTGTACAATGTGGTAACTATAAAATCATGAAACATACTGTTAACCAAGTAAAAGCAAAAGGTCAATTAGAAAGAATTATTGTTGGAAATGACTCTCCATCAGGTACAGGTATTATACCTCTAGGAGTTCTAAGAACTATATCATACGTAGCTTCAGAAACAGATGCAACAGCAGCAGAAGCAATTTGCTTTGCAACAGGTAACACAGCTAAGGTATTTGGATTAAATGTTGGATTTATTGAAGAAGGAAGAGAAGCAGATTTTGTAATCATGGATGCTCCTTTAGGTTCAATAGGAGAAGATGCATTAAAAGCTCTTGAAGCAGGAGATATTCCAGGAGTTTCAATGGCAATAGTAGATGGAGAAGTAATGTTTACAAAGAGCAAAAACACACCACCTGCAACTCATGGTGCTGTTATCTGCTAAGCTATTTTTCAGTCTGTAAATTAGAAAGGGGAAAAATAACTTATGATAAAAGTTATTCTTGATAAATGTAAAGGTTGTAGCATTTGTGTTAAAAATTGTCCACTAGATGCTATAGAAGTTAAAGAAAAAAAAGCTCATACAAATGATAAATGTGTATCTTGCGGTATATGTACTAGAGTATGTCCTTTCAAAGCTATTGAAAAAACAGAAGAGCAAGCTCCAAAAACAGTAAAATGTACTCATTGCCCTGTTAACTGTACTATACCTGAAGGAAAAACAGGAGCATGTAAGAGATATACAAATGTTAACGGAGAAACTGTAAGAAATAGAAAGCTTGTTGTTGATGCAATAACAAATATTCCAGAGACAGAAAGCTTACCTTATAAACCTCTTATTACAGCAGTAGGCAGTGGAACAAGTTATCCATGCTGCCGTCCTGCACCATTTATTGTTCAAGATAATGTAGAAGGTGTAGATGTTGTAACAGTTGTAACTGAAGCTCCTCTTAGCTACAGTGGTGTAAAAGTTAAAATAGATACAAACATGCATATAGGTGAAGAGGGTGCGAAGGTTAAAAGAGATGGAAAAGTTGTTGGAATGGTAACAACTGAAGAGTATGGGGCAAAAATGCTTACAATCGGTGGGGCTAATCTTCTAAGTAATGGCAACGATGGATTTGTAGTTGCAAGAACTATAGTAGACTTAGCAAATGGCAGAAGAGTAACACTTAAAGTAGACAATGGAAGCACTCTTGAAGTACAACAAGGGGAAGCTCCTATTATAGACGGTGTAAAAGAAAAGCTTATGAGAGTAGGCTGTGGTAGTGCTACTATAGGGATGTTTGCTAGACACTTATGCAAAGTTGTAAATGAAGCAATCATACTAGACTATCACGTTATTGGACTTCTTTCAGAACATTTTGCAGGTCAAGAAGTAGGAATGAAATATAGTGGAGTAGTTCCTTATGGAGTAAAGAGTACAAGAGGAAGATACTTTGGAAATCATGGACACGGTTGGGGTGGAACAGAAATTGTAAACCCAATTGATGCAGTAGTATCTGTTGATATGAACTTATCTAAAGCAGGAGACAAAATATTAGTTACTGAGACAACTGGGCAAAAAGCTGCTTTATTAGAAATTCAAGAAGATGGATCAGTTAAAGAAATATCAATGACAGAAGAAGTATTAAATGCAGTTAAATTAATTTCTGACACATGTGAAGAATCAAAAGTTGCAGTTATTTACACTGGAGGAACAGGTGGAAGTGCAAGAGCTGGGGTAACTAATTTCCCTAGAAAGTTAACAGACGCTATCCACAACGACCAAATTAGAATGACTGTAGCTGGAGCACCAGTATTTATTCTCCCAGGCGGAGGAATAAACTTCATGGTAGACGTAGCAAAGATGATTCCAGAGTCTACAACTTGGGTTCCAACACCTGCTACTGTAGCACCAGTTGAATACACTATGACAAGAGAAAAGTATGAAGAGCTTGGCGGACATACTGACCATATAATCACTAAAGATCAGCTTTTAAAAATGCTTGAAAAAGAGGAATAATTATGATTGAAAAGCTTCAAGATGAAAGAATATTTATAAACCATGGTCCTATACAAATGGTAATAGACGTATCTGTAAAAGGAAAGAGAATGCCGGAAATAGGCCTTGAAGTAGGCAAGCATGTGCTAGAACAATTTGATAAGTTGGCACAATACACTCCTAAATTAAAAGAAATGCGAACTTATAGAAATACTAGCAGTGAATTTCCGGAAGTCCTAAATAAGATGATTATTGCTGTTGAAAAGAGTGGATATGAAGAACTTAATACTCTTGGAGCTGTGGCAGGTTCCTTTTCTGATATAGCTCTTCAAAAGGCAATAGAACTAGGTGGAACTAGAGTTATTGTAAACAATGGCGGCGATATAGCCCTAAGGGATATTGAAGGAAAACCAATTAGAGTTGGTATTCCATATACAAATGATAAAGAAAAAGGTCAACTAGTATTAACAATTACCGAAGAACAAGATATCCATGGTATTTGTACTAGTGGCATTGGTGGTAGAAGCTTTACAAAAGGCATAGCTACTGCTGCAGTTGCTCTGGCTTCAGATGCAGCTACAGCAGATGCATGTGCCACTTACTTAGGCAATGTAACTAATGTAGAAGATGAAAATATTATTCGCTGCCTTGCAGAAGAAATAGATTCAGGAACGGATATTAAAGGACAAATAGTTACATTAAAAGTTGGGCAAATTAGTAAAGAGAAAAAATATAGAGCATTGCTAAATGGACTTAATGCAGCAGAGGATTTGTACAAAAAAGGAATAATAAATGGAGCAGTTATTTGCATAGGAGATACAATAGTAAAATGTCCAGATAGCTTAAATGCAGAATCTATACAATTATAATATTAATAACTTAATAACTTAATAACATAAAAAACTGAGGAGGTTTTACAAATGGACATTAAAATAAGAAAATATTATACTTTTGTAGAGGAAATTAAAGCAGATGGTGGAAAAGCAATCGAAGGAAAAGATCACAAAAGAGTATCAATTGCAGTAGTATTTGAAAACCCATATGCAGGAAAATATGTAGAAGACCTTTCTCCATTATCAGATTGGGCTACATCAATAGCACCAGACTTAGTTGAAAGAGCATTAAGAGCAGCAGGAATTGATAAAAGCGAAGCAGAAAGCTATGGTAAAGCAGCTATAGTTGGTGGAAACGGTGAGCTTGAGCATGCAGCAGCATTACTTCACCCATCACTAGGAAAGCCATTTAGAGAAGGACTTGGTGGAGGAAAAGCAATTATTCCTTCAGCTAAAAAAATGGGATACCCAGGCTGCACAATAGATGTGCCTCTACACTACAAAGATGCAGCATTTGTAAGAACACATTTTGACGCAATGGAAGTTAGAGTACCAGATGCTCCAAGAGATAATGAAATTGTGTTAATTCTTTCAGTTACAAATTGTGGAAGACCACATCCAAGAGTTGGCGGATTAAAAATCGAAGAAGTAAAAGGTGAAGACGGATTAAGATAGTTATTAAAGAATTAGCAAAATACATCCTATATTCATAGACCTTTATTAATTGCAATAAAGACCATGGGGAACATTCCCATGGTCTTTATAATTTATAAAAGATTAAATTCATACTGATGATAAAATTAATGGCAAGTACTATGAAAATGAGAACAAAGTCGTTTATTTGTACTAATAGAACTCATCAATTGTTCACTAATAGATTGCATCTATTTCAAATACGAAACACACATTTTCAATTGTGAAATGTAGCTAAACAAAGCAATTTCAATCGATAAGAGCCTTTCTTGTATTTGTATTGCAAAAATGAAAGAAAAGCAAATGGCGTAAATTATTTAAAACCAGTAAATAAGCCAATTTACACTCCCAAAAAACATTAAGAATTGGCACGAAAATTGCCTTATTAATATACATAGCTAGACCAAGTGTTTCCTCAACTACCAATGATATATGTAATAATTGTTTTAAGTCGCTACATACTATAAATTTTGAAAGGAGGCCACTTAGATTTAGTGCTTTTATAATATGGTAGAAAAAAAGAGGGCCCAATTTGCGTTTGGTTTGTTAAAGAAAAAACAATATAAGGAGGAGTTTAAATTGGCTGAAAATCATGATGTACAAGCAGTAGTAGCAAACAAAGGAACAGAAAACGCTTTCAACTCAGTACCAGATTCAGAAAGAAAGTCATTATTAAGCCTTACCTTCGTTTTAGCAGGTTACCCAATTGCATTATCAAACTTTGTTATAGGTGGTGCAGTAGGAGTAGGCATGACATTTCCTAAGGCCGTAGCGACGCTTTTAGTAGGCAATGGCGTACTTATGGCAATAGTATTAGCTACCGGGTATATGGCATACAAAACAGGCCTTTCAACATCTTTCTTATCAAGAAGAGCTTTCGGAAAAAGGGGCTCTAGCATTTTTTCTATTTTATTAGCTATTTCTTCTGTAACCTGGATATCATTGAATGGTGATATTTTTGCTAGGTTAATAAAAAGCACATTTTCATGGTGGACCTTACCAGTTTCCATTACTGCAGTTATATGTATAGTATTATGGCTTCAATCAGCTATTAGAGGCTATAAAGGTCTAGAAGTAATAAGTTTTCTAGGTGTACCTGCAGCCCTAATATTGTCTGCAATAGGAGTTATTGCAGTTGGTAGAGCCACTGGAGGCTTTGGCGAAGTATTTAACTACATCCCAGTTAAACCTATTTCATTTACAGCAGCCACATCATCTATTATAGGTGGATGGGTATTTGGGGCTACTATAACTCCAGACGTATGTAGATTTGCTAAAAGCACAAGAGATTTAGTTATCTCAGGAATAGTTGCATTTACTATAGGGTGTTTAGGTCTACAGTTTGCTGGGGCACTAGTTGCCATATCTACAGGTAACGGCGATTTTACAGTTGCTATGGCTGCATTAGGACTTTCTTTAATAGCTTTTTTTGCCGCAATATTTTGTTTATGGACAACCCAAGACAATAATATTTATGGGGCAAGTTTAGCAATTCAAAATATATTAGAAGAAACTAAATACAAAGGGAAAGTTCAGCATAAGCATATTGCACTTGTTATAGCAGGATTAGCAGCTATATTTGCAGCGCTTGGAATATACAAATATATACTTCCTATAATCCAATTTTTATCATTATTAATTCCACCAGTTTCAGGACTTATTATTGGAGAAGAGTTTTTTGTAAAGAATTCAAAAGAAAAATTAAGTGTAAATGCAGTAGCGCTTATTTCATGGCTTGTAGCTGGTGTAGCAAGTTACATATCATTAAAAGCAGATGTGTTTGTTCCACCAATAGTAGGAATAGTAACAAGCTGCATTGTATATGTGATACTAAGCAAGTTATTTGATAAAAAAATAACAGCAGCTTAAATGTAGAATTGAGGCCCTCGTAAAAAAACGAGGGCCTTTAAATTTCTAAAAAAACATTCGATTGCGGTTTCGCTTATGGATAATTTAATTATAGCCATGTACTGCAAATGTAATCTTTTTTGTTTTTTATTAAATATTCAGATTGCATATCCATAAAAGTGGTATAATAATTATATTTACACAAAAAACTTTTATAAAATATCGATTAAATAGAGAGGTAAAAACTATGAAATATAGTGTGCTGACAAAAGATGATAAAGTAATCATTCAAAACGTGGAGCATTTTGAACCTAAGCATATATTTGAATGTGGACAATGCTTTAGATGGGACAGAGAAGAAGACGGTAGCTATACAGGAGTGGCTTATGGAAAGATACTAAATGTTAAAAAGGATGGGGAAAGTATTATTTTTTCTAATACATGTTTAAAAGACTTTGAGGATATATGGGTAGATTATTTTGATTTGAGTAGGGATTATGGAGAAATCAAAGATAAATTATCTAAAGACCCAATATTAAAGGAAGCTATAGATTTTGGATATGGAATAAGAATATTGAAACAAGATGAATGGGAAATACTCATATCATTTATTATGTCTGCAAGAAATAGTATTCCTATGATTAAGAGATCTATAAATATGCTAAGTGAAAGATATGGAGAATACATAGGCGACTACAATGGGAAAAGGTATTATAGCTTTCCTGAGGCTGATGTACTAGCTAAACTATCTCTTGAAGATATACAGGACTGTAAAACATCTTTTAGAGCAAAGTACATAGCAAATGCGGCTTCTATAGTATCAAGTAAAGAGATAGATATATATAGGATTAAAAATCTTTTTACAGAGGATGCTAGAAAAGAATTGATGCAATTTGCAGGAGTAGGACCTAAAGTTTCTGATTGCATCATGTTATTTTCAATGAATAAGTATGATGCCTTCCCAATAGATGTTTGGGTAAAAAGAGTTATGGAATATTTTTATTTAAAGCAAGATACTAGTTTAAAGATTATACAGGAATATGGACAAAACAAATTTAGGGACTATGCAGGATATGCTCAGCAATATTTATTTTATTATGCTAGGGAACTAGGCATAGGGAAAAACAATTGAGAATGGAGAATATTCACTCTGTCATACTGAGCGTTAGCAAAGTATCTCATATGGTCTAACTATTGTTTAACCATTGTATAACTATTGTTCAACTATCGTTAATAACAAGGGGGAGAAGTTTTGTTAGGAAATTTTGCAAATGCTTTTGCAATAATTATAGGAAGCTTTATTGGAGTGTTTTTAAAAGATAGGTTTAAAGAAAGCTACAAGGACATAATTATGAGTAGCATAGGTCTAGCTGTATTAGTTATAGGAATTAGCGGGGCTATAAAAACAGAAAATATGTTATTAGTAGTTATAAGCTTAGTTATAGGAAGCATACTAGGAGAATGGTTTAAAATCGAAAATAAGCTTGAAAACATAGGAAAATTTATAGAAGGTAAAGTAGGCTCGGGAACATCAAATATTTCAAATGGCTTTGTTACTGCATCCCTTATTTACTGTGTAGGTGCCATGGCTATAGTAGGTGCTTTGGAAAGTGGACTTACTGGAAACAACCAAACTCTCTTTGTTAAAGCTATCCTAGATGGAGTTACATCTATAATATTTTCTTCAACCTTAGGAATAGGAGTGGCGTTTTCTTCTATATCTGTATTAGTATATCAAGGGCTGATAACATTAACTGCGAATACAATGAAGATTTTTTTAACTGATCCAGTGATAACAGAAATGTCTGCTGTTGGTGGGGTACTGATTATGGGTATAGGAGTTAACCTTTTAGGGCTGAAAAAAATAAAGATAGGAAATATGCTGCCAGCTATTTTTATACCTATTATATATTATATATTTTCCCTAATGCTAGGTAGGATAATATGAGAATAATACTTAGACTTGCTATATTTTGCGAGATATATGAATAGTATAATTAGGTGGGATTGGAGATTTTTCAAGGATATTTTATGATTATATGAAAAACAGATATATATGGCGATATTAAGTGAAAGGCGAATAAAATTTAATATAAACTGAAATAATAGCCTAATAAAACAAAATACAGCCTAAATTGATATTTGATTCTATAAAATGCATTAGATAACATATATGTTGTAAGAATTAGCACTCAATGCTAGAGAGTGCTAATAAATGATAAAGAAAAAGACAAAATTAAAATAAACAGGGAGGGTAAAATATGAATATTAAGCCATTAGGAGACAGAGTTGTTATTAAAAAGGTAGAGGTTGAAGAAAAAACTAAAAGCGGTATAGTTCTTCCAAGCTCAGCTAAAGAGCAGCCACAAATAGCTGAAGTTGTTGCAGTTGGTGCTGGAATAACAGAAGACGAAAAGAAAAAAGACGAAATAAAGGTTGGAGACAGGGTAATATTCTCTAAATATTCCGGAACTGAAATCAAAGTTGACGATGTTGAATATACAATAGTTAAGTTAGCTGACATATTAGCTGTAGTTGATTAAGATTAAAAAATTATAAGAAATTTAACTAAATACAAGGAGTGTGAATGAAATGGCTAAGGAAATTAGATTTAGTGAAGAAGCACGTCGTGCTATGGAAAAAGGTATAAATAAGCTTGCAGATACAGTAAAGGTGACTTTAGGACCAAAGGGAAGAAATGTCGTATTAGATAAAAAATTTGGTTCACCACTAATTACAAATGATGGTGTTACAATAGCTCGTGAAATAGAACTTGAAGATAAATATGAAAATATGGGAGCTCAATTAGTTAAAGAAGTAGCGACAAAGACTAATGATGTTGCTGGAGACGGTACTACAACAGCTACTATACTAGCTCAAGCAATAATTAGAGAAGGACTAAAGAACGTTGCTGCAGGTGCTAACCCAATGATAGTTAAAAGAGGTATACATAAGGCAGTAGACGTTGCAGTAAATGAAATTAAGTCACTTTCTAAGCCAATAGAAAGTAAAGAGTCTATAGCTCAAGTTGCATCTATATCAGCTGGTGATGATGAAATAGGAAGCTTAATCGCAGAAGCTATGGATAAGGTTGGCAAAGAAGGAGTTATTACAGTTGAAGAATCAAGATCAATGGGAACTACTCTTGATGTAGTTGAAGGTATGCAATTTGATAGAGGATATTTATCAGCATATATGGTAACTGATACAGATAAAATGGAAGCAGTTTTAGAAAATCCATATATCTTAATTACTGATAAGAAAATAACTAATATTCAAGAAATTCTTCCAATATTAGAGCAAATAGTTCAACAAGGTAAGCAATTATTAATCATTGCTGAAGATGTTGAAGGTGAAGCATTAGCTACATTAGTAGTTAACAAGCTAAGAGGAACATTCACATGCGTAGCTGTTAAGGCACCAGGATTTGGAGACAGAAGAAAAGATATGTTAAGAGATATAGCTATTCTAACAGGCGGAGAAGTTATATCAGAAGAATTAGGATATGACTTAAAAGAAGCTACAATAGATATGCTAGGAAGAGCTCAAACTGTAAAAGTTGACAAAGAAAACACTACAATAGTAAATGGTGCTGGAGAGCAGCAAGCTATTCAAGATAGAGTTAAACAACTAAAATCACAAATAGAAGAAACGACTTCAGAATTTGACAAAGAAAAACTACAAGAAAGACTTGCTAAATTATCTGGTGGAGTTGCAGTTATCCAAGTTGGAGCAGCAACAGAAACAGAATTAAAAGAAAGAAAACTTAGAATTGAAGATGCTTTAGCTGCTACTAGAGCTGCAGTAGAAGAAGGTATAGTTTCAGGTGGCGGAGTAGCATTAATCAACGTTATTCCAGCAGTTAAAGAATTATTAGAAACTACTTCTGGAGATGAAAAGACAGGAGTTAGCATAATCCTAAGAACTCTAGAAGAGCCAGTAAGACAAATTGCTGCAAATGCAGGTTTAGAAGGTTCAATTATAGTTGAACATGTAAAAGCTAGTGAAAAAGGCATTGGCTTCGATGCATTAAACGAAAAATATGTAAACATGATTGAAGCAGGAATAGTAGACCCAACTAAAGTAACAAGATCAGCTCTTCAAAACGCTGCATCAGTAGCTGCTATGGTGCTTACTACAGAAGCTGTAGTAACTGATCTACCTGAAGAAAACGAACCAGGCATGCCAGGAATGGGTGGCATGGGCGGAATGGGCGGAATGATGTAGGATTTCCCTCATAAACGTGTAAAATTAAAGGTTGAAATGGGTTACTGTTAGTGAATTGTTGTCAAATAGTCGGCACACATAAATAATTTAAACAATCTAGAGACTTTTCATAAGTGCGCTAAACTTATGGAAAGTCTCTTTTTTCATACAATGAACTAAGGTAGGTGCAGTATGAAGGAAGACAAGCATAGCAGCTTTAATTCTAAAACTAGAATAAAGTCGAAAATTGCGAAATTCTATTGTAGGACTTTATCTCCTTTTGTAGAATTGTAAAAAAGAAAGGGGAGGAGAACATGGAAAGCAATAAGACACCTAATACTAAAAACGATAAATTGCCATTTTATTTTAATGATTGGTTTATAGCCGTACTTATAATGCTTTGGCCAGCTTTTGGAGTTTCTTTAATTATAGCTATTGGGTTAATTATATTTAGAAATAAAAGAGCAAAACTAATATCAACTAACTTATACAATGAATACTTAAACTTTGAAGAGATTGGCGAAAGAGCAGAAAAAGAAAAGCTAAGGATAAAAGCTGAATTTGAAGAAGAAGGAAAAAGACTAAATGAATCAATAGAAAGATTAAAAGAAGTGAAGAAAGAATTAGAGCAAGAAAAGAACAATCTTCAATTGGAAATCTCGAACTATGAAAAAGAGATTATCATTAAGACTACTGACACAAGAGATTATGAAGGAATAACCTCTATGCAGCTTAAAAATGAACTGTCTTTGCTCAGCATAGAAGAAAAAGAACTTATAAATAGTGGTAAAGCATTAATTATTAATTCCAAAGATACTAAAAAGAATATCAATTACCAGGTTAAGCAAATTTTGAGATCCTTCAGTGCAGAAACAGAAAACATTATTTCAAAAGTTACTGTTAGTAATATAGATACGTACAGAAATAAGCTAGTTAAGGCATATGAAACTTTAAACAATATATTTAAAGTTGATGATATAGAATTAAGTAAAAATATATTGGATCTTAAATTGAAAGAGCTTAACCTAATATATCAATATCAGTTGAAAATAGAACAAGAAAAAGAGCAGCAGAAAGCAATTAAAGAACAAATGATAGAAGAAGAGAAAGTAAGAAGAGAAATTGAAAAAGAAAAAATCAAATTAGATAAAGAAGAAAAGCAATTTAAAAATGAGGTATCTAAGTTAATGACATACTTACAAAAAACTGATAATGATATAGAAAAGAATCTATACTTAGATAAGATTAAAGAATTAGAGGAAAAGCTTAAGCTGATTGAAAAAGACAGAGAAAATGTACTCCAAAGAGAGCAGAACACTAGAGCAGGTTTTGTTTATGTAATTTCAAATATTGGTTCTTTTGGAGAAAATGTCTATAAAATTGGTATGACCAGACGACTTGAACCTATGGATAGAGTAAAGGAACTAGGGAGTGCATCAGTACCATTTGAATTTGACGTACATGCTATGATATTCTCAGAAGATGCGCCAGCATTAGAAACAACGTTGCACCAGCATTTTAAGAAATATGAAATTAACAAAGTAAATCTGAGAAAAGAATTCTTTAGGGTAGATTTAAAACAAATAGAAGAGGTAGTAAAAGCAAATCACAATGCTACAGTTGAGTTTACTTTGATAGCTAAGGCTGAACAATATAGAGAGTCATTAAGATTATCAGAAAAAGAGGACAAAGAAATACAAGAACTAAATTAAATAACTATGAGAGCACTTACTTATGTATGTGCTTTTATTTTTAGGTGATATAAATAGCACTAAATAAGGTCTGCATATAAAAAGAGCTATTGAGCTAAAGAGCTGCAAAGATAACACGTTTATACACTGATGTTGTAAAAATTATTAAAAGCAGTCGGGATTGAGAGATAAAGCATTCCTTTCCAGGCTGCCTTTATATTTGTCGAAACTTGCGATGAAAGAATTCAGGAAAATGAGGAGTGAAGGTAAACTTACTTTTACTAATATGCTAGATATAACAATGTCTGGGATAAAAACTTTATTAAAAAACAATTCATAGAATCCTGAAAGGGATAAACTAAATGACTTTGTAGAAGAGTACTGGTATTTTGATAATATAACAAAAATGAGCGAAAAACAGTTCGTTAATGGTTATTTAAAATGGACTAAAAAAAAGGGATACCATCAAAGGCCGGTGGATATTTATTTTATTTTTTGGCTTTATAATGATGTTACAGTGATTTTTGTGATATAATTTAGGGAAAAAGGAAAATATGTCATGTAGGGAGTTATAATGGAAAATTTATTCAATGGTTTTCTAGATGAAAACATACTTAAAGAATTGCTACTAGCATTTATATTTTTTATTAGTTCTATCATTTTTGCAATTAATGAGAATATAATGGATAAAGAATATCAAAAAAAGTATATTTTAGTTTCATACTTACTGTATTTTTTATATTTTGTGTTTTTCGGAACTGATCCCAAAGCAATAAATGATTCGATTGTTTTATTTTTGTTTATGGCTTTTTTGTTAAATATAATATGTGGTATAAACTATGGCTATAAGTCTGATAATCTTTGTAAATATCTAGGAAGAAGATTAATATTATTCAAATCATTGGAATGGTTTTTTATCACAAAATCATATATTTTTTATGCTTTTATTCTTGCCTTAAAAATTATTAGCCATATCCTTATTAAAGTGAATATAAATTCGAATTTTATATATTATTGTGTGTTCACACTTTTCTTTGTCTGTCATTTACTTACAAATATGATTGATACATTCGGAGTATTTCCATTTACTCATTTAAGTAATAATTTTTTTAAAACAAAGGAATATTTCAAAAGCTATGAAACTGATGAAAATGATCCAATAGACTTTGTGTATATTTTAGGTTTCTTAGTTTTTGTTGAGGATAAAGATTTCTTTGACAGAAAAGGAGCTGTATTTAATCCTTATTTTGTTATAAAAAGAAAAATGAATAGCTTAAAAACAGATCATATTAAAAATGAAAACAGTTCTAAAAAGGATATCAAGAAAAAATTAACGTATTTTTTAAAAATTTTAAAATATGCTATAAAATTATTGCTTGCAATTCTAAGAAATATTAAAAGTTATATTAGAGGTTTTTCATCTATAGAACAACAACTTGTAAGAGTTTCAATAATGCACCCTGATACTTATGCAAAATACAAAATTAGAAGAAAAATATTTGTTGAATGGATTGTTAATCCAATGTTTTTTAAGGCATTTAGAAAAAGAAGAAAAGTTGTTAGAGGAATAAAAAAAATAGATTATTATCAATATAAAGTGGAGTTTTTACTATTTTATTATAAAGAGATTTTAAAGATGCCTAAAACTGTTGAAGAATTAATTAAAAAATTATCCTCTGGTTCGAGGTTAAGTCGTAAGAATTTAGAGACTTTATTAGATAAATATCACTATTCAAATTTAAAAAACAAATATAATATGATATTGACAAATGAGTTAAAAAAATTAGAAATGGACTATTTGCTTTTACCTGATGAAGCTCTGGAATAAATAATTCTAGGGCCCTTTTTTGACTAATTTTTAGAATATCAGAACTACTATATGCTAAAAAAACTGCTTACAGAAAGCAGGTAAATTCAAAAATAAGTCTATTTGCGTTTACTATTGTACCAAGGCTGTTATAAATCAATTAAATCTTGTTGCCACACTTATATAAAATATAAGCACGTATATGTTTAATAGAATTATAAAACGTGCATTTTACGCATTTAGGTAAAATTAATTAACTAGAAAACTAGTGAAATATAATTTGTGGAATGATGTAATATATTGAAATAACAGTCCATTTAAATTTAATGATTTAAAATCAAATGCTAACGAGAGTAAAAAACTTTTGTTAGCATTTTTATGTTTTATAACAAATAAAAAAATATTTTATTGTCCCATAGTAGAAGATTAGGGGGAAAAGAATTAATTAGCTAAAATAAAAAAAGCTTCTATCGAAGCGTTATAAACAAATCGGGGTCAGGCCCCGACTTGTTTACTAGAAGAAAAATCCACAACTACAGAATATTAATACTAGCAATATAAAGAAAAATAGAAGCGAAGTGTCTATACCAAATCCGCATTGACTTTCTACCATAGCATTAATACCTCCTGATTTAAAATAGGTTTTCCCTGGCTGTAATATATAATATGGAATTTTTGATAAAATGTTAATGCTTTAATGAAAATAGAAAAAGCCGTACCTAATTGAAAGGTACGGTTTTATGACATTCTTTTGAAAAATAACCCTTATTTATACTTGGTAACTAGATTTTTTATTTCCTTTTCACTAGCTAGTTTTACACTATTCCAACCTCTAATTTCAGCTGCGTCAAGAATTGAAGATTGTATTTGTCGAATATTTGATTGGCATTTTTGAAGAATTTCACTAAGCTCTAAACATGAAGATTCCATTATAGTGCAGTTATAAGAATTTGATATTTGCCTTTCAGAAAAGATAAGATCTGCCAACAAATCCTTTTCAGTAAGGTATTTATCTATGTACACAGATAATCAACCTCTCCTTATAATAGATTTTATGAACTCAAGTAAGATAACAATAATCTGTAATTTTCTTCATGTACTTTTCCAGTATTGTAACAGATGTTTTTCAACTCACTATCGAAAATTATATTACTATAAGCAGAGCACTTTTTGGAGAGAAGCAATTCTTGATTTAAAAGCTCCTCAATTGATATTAATGATTTACAATCAATATCCTTTCTTTTTATTTTTCTTTCCAAAATACCACCTCACCTTGACAGCCTAAAATTGTAGTATAGTTATTATTCCAGTTTATAAAAAATATATAGCTTGTAAAAAATGAGACTTAAAACAATAAAATTTACAAACAGAAAAATAGTGTAATATATTTAGAAACACTATACAAATACTAAAAGAAACCATAGAAATATTATATTAATAAATGTTAATAATAAAATAATAAGTATTTTCCTTGACAAGTATGTATTTTTTTGTTAAGTTAATAAGAAAAATATAAATAATAACTCATATATACCCTATAATATGGTTAGGGAGTCTCTACCGGATTACCGTAAATTATCCGACTATGAGTGGAATAACTAGAACTATTATAAGTTCTAGTAATTGTTGCATTTATTAATACACAATTCCACTCCATAGATTGTGTATTTTTTTTATCAATTCTTAATTACTAATTCCTGTTTTTTATTTTCAATAATATTATTATGGGAGGTCGCATAATGGCGAAGTTTATTGATGAAGGTTTAACATTTGATGATGTATTGTTAGTACCAGCAAAATCTGAAGTACTTCCTAAAGATGTACGCACAAATACTTATTTAACTAAAAAAATAAAACTAAATATTCCAGTAATGAGTGCTGGAATGGATACTGTAACTGATTCAAAAATGGCTATTGCAATGGCTAGGGAAGGCGGCATAGGAATTATTCATAAAAATATGTCTATAGAAAAGCAAGCTATAGAAGTTGATAGGGTAAAAAGATCAGAGCATGGTGTTATTACAGATCCTTTTCATTTATCACCAGATCACATTCTAGCAGATGCACTAGAGGTTATGGAAAGATACAGAATATCTGGAGTACCTATTGTAGATAAAGACAAGAAACTTGTAGGAATAATTACTAACAGAGACATAAGATTTGAGACAGACTCTTCAAAAAAAATATCTGATGTAATGACAAAAGAAAATTTAATTACTGCAGAGCCAGGAATAACCTTAGAAGAAGCACAGGAAAAATTGAAAGCACATAAAATAGAAAAGCTTCCTTTGGTAGATAATAATAATATTCTAGTAGGACTAATAACTATAAAAGACATTGAAAAGAAAGCAGAATATCCTAATTCTGCAAAAGATAGTACTGGTAGATTATTGGCAGGAGCAGCGGTAGGAGTTACAGCAGATGTAATGGATAGAGTTAAAGCTCTAGTAAAATCAAAGGTTGACGTAATAGTTGTAGATACAGCTCATGGACATTCAAAGGGCGTTATAGAGACAGTTGCTAAGATAAAAAGAGAGTATCCAGACCTACAAATAATTGCAGGAAACGTAGCTACTGCAGAGGCAACAGAAGATCTTATAAAAGCCGGAGCAGATGCTGTAAAAGTGGGTATTGGACCTGGTTCAATATGCACTACTAGAGTAGTTGCAGGTGTAGGTGTTCCACAGATTACTGCTATATATAACTGTGCACAGGTTGCTAAGAAATATGGTATACCTATAATTGGAGATGGAGGAATAAAGTATTCCGGAGATATAGTAAAGGCAATCGCAGCAGGTGCAAATGTAGTTATGATAGGTTCAATGTTTGCAGGCACTGAAGAAAGTCCTGGTGAAATGGAGCTTTATGAAGGAAGAAGATTCAAGGTATATAGAGGTATGGGTTCACTT
>CAZUFW010000008.1:0-27082 GCA_964619895.1 uncultured Clostridia bacterium
CAGCTACTATTTTCATTGGATGCTTTTCTATTTCTTTTCTTATTTCATCATCTGACATAATCTCTGGCTTAGGTGGAATAATAAGTTTACTAGTATCAATTGTAAATGGCACTCTTCCCTTTAATTCTATCCTAGTGCCTTCAGCTGCCTGCATTATTTCTTTATGAATTACCTCAACATCTTCAAGTCCTAGATTTTTACCTATTTCAATAGCAGCAAATTCAGCAGTTCTCTCATCAGTTGGAAGGAATAATGTTATTTGAATTATTCCATCACCTTGCCATTCCATTTCAGGTTTTATTTTTGTAGTTTCTCTTAATTCTTTTGTCTCCTCTAATCTTACATTTACATTGTCAGTTTCATCTAATTCATCTATAAATATTATCTTATCTGGGTCTTCAAAGGTACAGCCGCCTATTAGAATCGATGGATTATCTACTGCATTTTTATCATATTGAGCAACATTGTTATAACCGAAATGTGCTGTAACTGGAGCCATATAATCATCTTCTCTTTCATATACAGTTCCTACACCTATACCACCATCAATCTTTCTAACAATACCGTCCCCATTTCTTTCAGGATAATATCCTGAATCTACGAAAAATCCTTCCTCTACCGCTTTAAAGTATCCCCCTACCTCTAGCATTTCTTCCATAAATAAAATAGCTCTCTCTTTTAACTCTCTAACCTTGTCAGCTAACGCTCCTTTATCCCTCTTGATTTCAACCATTTCTGTAAGGCCGTCCATGCCTATTAAAGCCTGCTTTGCAGTATTAGTGCCCTCGATGTTGTATATATGCCATGGGACATTTCTTCCCTCATCAGGAGTAATAGTAGATTGAATATCTGCTCTTGTAAGTTTTGAAATTAATAGATTAAGAGTATGTGTTACAGTAGCCTCTCTAGTTGAAGAGCCCATATACTTAGTATTTTGTTGAGCTCTCATTTTGTAGTCTTTAAATAATTCTCTTAAAGCAACTGCATAAGGTAAGTCAATTCTCATACAAGGTGCTGGTGGCGCTGTTGGTGGCACAGTGGAAAGACATATGTTTTCTTTTTTCATTCCAACTTTCACAGAATACATAGAGTTAATGGCATGCTGTACCATTAGCTCTGGCATTACCTTCCATGCTTCCCTAGCGGTTGCATTTGCATTGTGGGCCCCATCTATTTGAGCCATATCTGCCCAAGTCATGACTTTTTTTGCTACAGCTGCATCCACAAAGGATCTAATCATATTAATGTTTCGATACAATACATTATATTGTGGGTCCTGATGAGCTCCATTTACACCTTCCTCAGCAAACATCACTGCTATTTCGGGACCTGCTACCCCACTTACATAAGAGTGATAATTAATTGGTCTTCCAACTTCATCCTCTATTAAATCAAGAGCCTTTCTTTGTGCTCTAACTTGTTTTCTAGTAATTGGAATCCCTCCTATGCCTTGAGGTGTTCCTTCAATTAAACCATCAAAATGACTTTGTCCAGCAGTTCTAATAACCATTAAATGATCTGCCCCATGCCATGCAGCCATTCTCATTCTTCTAATATCATCCTCAAATCTGCCAGATGCTATTTCTGTAGTAATAACTGAATCTGGTTGTGGGTCAATATCATCAAAATAGTGAGCTGATGGTAAAGGTTGACTTTGTTCTAAACTCTCAGAAGTTTCATAATATTGGAACTTTCCTATATTTCTTTTTTGTCCTCTTCCATCTCTCCAGTGCCAACCTCTTCTTCTAGGTCTATAGCTTTCAAGATCTTCTAATATTTTTGTTATGTCTAACTTTTCATTTGGCTTCAATTTCATTAATTTTCACCTCCAGCAAAAATCTTCATAACTTCATCCCACATTTGTCCTTCTGCTAGTTTTAATCCTGCTTCCCTGATGCTCATATCATAACTCTTGGATAGTCTATATACTAAATGGCCAGCACCTTTTCCTAATAGGCCTCTGTCTATAGCGCCATCAACAATAGCAGCAGCCTCTGGACTTGAAAAGCCCATTCTTAGTAAAACTGATCTTTCTATAGAAGGACTTGTTTGTTTATAAGCCAAATCAACTAGTGGATCAACTATTTTTTCTGCCAATTCCCAAAATCTTGCTTCCATCTGCTCTTCAGATAAGTCTTTTAAATGCTGTCTTCTAGTTTCAAAGTCATCTTTTCTCTTCATAATAGCACCTCCAAATTAAATACTAATTCCCAACTCCTTTAATGTACTTATGACAAACTCTGTATCTGACTTAATGTCATTAGCTAAAAACTCAATATCTTCTTTTGAGAAAGAAGTTACATTCATAATATCTATGCAATTTTTAACATAGGATTTTCTTAGCTTATTTAAGTCTATATCTTTAGCCTTAATTAAACTTGGATGCTCTGGTAATATAATATTTTCACCAGGTATTTCTTCATCAGGGTTCCCGATAATTATTTGAATTCCGTTTTCTCTGGCAAAAGTAAGTTGAGGCTGTATATGCTTTCCTGCTCCAGTATATTCTGTTTCTTGAACTAATATTATTTGATCTTGGTCTAGCTCTTGTGCAATTGAAAAGGCTGCTGCTAAAGACGTATTACCTGCAGGCCCCCTTTCTATACCTTCTATCTGAGCTAAAGCCTCAGTAATATAAAATACCTCTCCTTGGTTTACTGTAACATATCTATCCATATATCTAAGTGGTCTACCAGCTGATCTAGGTACGTCTGACCTGTCTGGCCAAGTAGTAAAAGGTATTCCAAAACCTGTATGTCCAGTAGTAAAGGATTTTCTATTAAATTGTTTATCACTAGCCATATGAAGTCCTTTTAAGTTTACACTTGCACCTACAATTTGTGTATTGAATGCACCTGCTTTTATTAATCCTCTAGCAGTTCCGGTAAGATTTCCTCCTCCTGCATTTGTCGCAACTACAACATCAGGATCTCTTCCTTCCTTTTCCCTTAACTGCATAGCAATTTCATATCCTAGTGTTTCAACGCCAGCAATTCCAAAAGGAGTGTATAATGAGGCATTAAAATATCCTGTGTCCTCTAGCATTCTTAAAAATGTATAGAAAAGCTCAGGTCCTACTGATAATTGTGCTACTTCCGCTCCTAATGCTTCACATTTTCTTGCCTTTTCAATTATTTCAGGCTGGCCTATACCTCTTGAATCATAGCATTCCTGCACAATAATACATTTAAGACCTCTCATAGCAGCTTGACTAGCTACTCCTGCTCCATAATTGCCACTTGTAGCAGCTATTACTCCTTTATAGCCAAGTTTTTTCGCATGATAAACACTAATAGCCGCTCTTCTGGCTTTGAAACTGCCCGATGGGTTTGCAGCTTCATCTTTAATGAATATTCTTGCTCCCTTTCCTTTAGGAGCTAACTTTCTAGCAAGTTTTGTAAGGTTTTTTAGCTCTAGAATAGGTGTGTTGCCAACTCCAGTTTCTCTTTGAATTTCCTGCATCTCTTGTAATGTATATCCTGTCTCTCTCATCATTCTTTCATAATCAAAGGCTATACCACCTGTTTCGAATTTATCATAATCTATGCCTATAGCCTGCTTCATAATATCTTTTCTTCTTCCCATGACTGCATCATAGCTTATATCCTTATTCAATTTTTTCACCACCTTCGAGAATACCTCTTAACTGCCTGCCTATATACAGTAACTCTGGAATGCATTTTCCAAAGTCATGTTCATAATAAGGGTTGATTTCTATTAGGTTTCCTGTTACCTTTCTTCCTATATAGGTCTCTATAGTTACTGTATCTCCAATGTTTGCCTCATTATCGACAAGAAAACCCTTAGTCCACATTTCTAGTGGAACTCCCTTAGTATCTTCTGGAACTTGTGAGGCTCGCTGGTCAGGAGTCAGTACAATATTGTGTATTCTTACCCAATCACCTTTTTTTGCATAGTCCATTGATTTCACCTTACCTCCTTATTAAATTTCTCATATCTCCCATTATTGCTCTTGGAACAGGTAAATCTATCATAGTTTTTAAACCTGGGTCTGCATTAATTACATGAGGAATCATATTAACACACATAGCTATAGTACCTAACCCACCTTCTACTTCTGGCTTAATAGACATATTGACTTCAGGTGTGCCTTTTATTGTTATGTAATCTCCAGTATAAGTCCCTTCCACTTCAGGCTCTATTTGTTGAGGATGTATCATGTCTATCTTAACTTCTCCGTTTACATATCCTTGGCCTGTCATATTTACTCCTGCTACATCTCCAGCCTTAGCAAATCCGAAAGGAGATTTCCTATCGACACTGGTGATTATAGGCTTCATCTGCTGCTCAATCTTTTCTACTTCCCATGCTATAGCTTTTGCAATCATTTGTATGGATTCTGGGAAACCAACATGTCCAGCTAGTGTACCATCTGCTACCCCTTTTTCAAATGCCTCAACAGTTAATCCTACACCTTGTTCTTCCATTACAGCAGGTCCAAAAGGTGACAAGCTATTCACTCTTTTTGCTTCTATATGTTCTACATCAATCATACAACCAGTTAAACAAACTACCAATAAATCCATTATTAGTCCTGGATTTATTCCTGTACCCAATACCGTGACACCATTTTCCTTTGCTATTTTATCAAGCTCATGGGCTAATTCTGGACTCTGAGCATAAGGATAGGACATTTCTTCTGCTGTTGATATTACATTTACTTTCTTTTCTAGTGCATATTTTAATTTTGGAAATGCATTTTTAGTAAAGGAATCAGTAGCACATAGACAAATATCACAACATTTCTCATTTAATACATCTTCAATATTACCTTTAATAATTACTTCTGGTCTATCTTCTCTGTCAATGTTTAATATTTCATACATACTTTTTCCTACTTTACTTGGACTTACATCGCAAACGCCAATAATCTCTACTCCCTTTTTCTTTAATAGCATCTTGGCCATTCCACTTCCCATTGCCCCAAAACCCCAAATTACAACCTTAACTTTTCCCATAAACCACACCTCCAAAATATTTTCTAAAGTTATCCATATTTGTATTATTGTAATGCAATATCTCTGCCAATAAAAATATAGGTTAAAGACAAAGTAAAACTGCATATTTCCAGCATCCCATATATTGTATCTACCATAGAATAAAATAACCGCAAAAATATTTGCGGTTTGATGCAAATATTTTTGCGGTTATAATGGAATTCTATATTTTTTTATTTTATGCTGAAGAGTTTGTCTTTTTATTCCTAAGACCCTAGCAGCCTCTGAAATATTATAGCCTGACTCATCAAGAGCTTCTTGAATCAATCTTTTTTCAACTGTATCAATAATATCTAATAATGGTTTATGAGAATGGATAAGATCATTATAATTAACTTCAGTTTCCATTGCGCTAGGTATAAAGTTGCTAAAATGTTCTAACCTAAGCACATGTTCATCTTTAGAAATAAGGTTCATAGCCCCCTCAATTAAATTCTTTAACTCTCTAACATTTCCAGGCCAAGAATGTTTCACTAAAGCTTGCTGCATATCCTGAGAAATCATCCAAACATTCCTATTAAGCTTTTCATTATAATATTTAAAAAAGTGTTCACATAATAACTTAATATCATCTTTTCTCTCTCTTAATGGGGGTACTTTAATAGAAATTACATTGAGTCTATAGTATAGGTCTTTCCTTAAGGTTCCCATTCTTACAGACTCTAAAGGCTCTTCATTGGTAGTAGCAATTATTCGTACATCAATAGGTATATCCCTTAGTCCTCCTACTCTTCTAATATAGCCCTCTTGTAAAACTCTTAACAGTTTTGATTGTAGTGACAAACCCATTGAATTAATTTCATCTAATAAAAGTGTTCCTCCATTTGCTTGTTCAAATAAACCTGGTCTATCTAGTGCACCTGTAAAGCTTCCTTTTACTGTTCCGAATAAAATACCTTCTAAAAGAGTTTCAGGAAGAGCTGCACAATTCTGTCCGATAAAAGGCTTGTTTCTTCGACTTCCATCATGATGTATACTTTGAGCAAATAGTTCTTTTCCAGAGCCAGTTTCTCCGTATATGAGAACGCTAGAGGATGAGTTTTTTGCCTTTCTAGCTATATCTACAGACCTAATAAAGCTCTCATTATGACCTATTAAATCTTCAAAATTATATTTATTACCAGCACTGTGAGTTTCTTTTTCTTTCTCTCCAATAAGCTCCATCTGCAAGTCTACTAGTTGTTCTGAAAGCTTTTGAATATCAGTTACGTTTCTAGCTATTTCTAATGCTCCCAAAATAGTATTATCTTTTCTAATAGGAATAGTTGTATTTACAGTAGTAATTTTTTGACCCTTGTAATTTAAATAAGTTTGAGTTTTTTCAAATAGCTTTTGTCCAGTGTTAATAACACTTAATAATGTACTTGTATGCTCATTTAAACTGGGGAATATTTCTAAAAGTTGTCTGTTCATAACTTTTTCTTTTTCTATTCCCTCTAACTTAGCCATTGATTCGTTATAAAAAATGGTTTTACCATCTGAATCTATAACGTGAATTCCTACATCTACATACTGCAAAATTTTTTGCAGCAGTAATTTTTCAAACTCATGGGATCTCATACAATCATTCCTTTTTCATTGTTGAGTTAAATTATCTGTATTAAAGCAGCCATTCTTCCAGTCTTGCCATTTTCCTTTCTATAAGAAAAAAACTTATCATTATTACAGCTGGTGCACAATCTACTTACTGTAATATTTCTACTTAAAATCCCATTTTCCTCTAATATTTTTTCATTTGCTTTCCATAAATCTAATTTCCATATGTCTGTAGACTCTTTCATTAATATCTCTTCTGCACATGACAAATTCTCATTAAATTTATCATATACATCCTTTTTTACTGGATAGCAACATGAACCAATAGATGGTCCTATGCCTACTAAAATATCTTTTGGTTTTGAATCATAAACATTTTTCATTGTGATGACCATTTTTTCTGCGATCCTTGCTACTGTACCTTTCCAGCCAGCATGAGCAAGTCCTGCTACATTTTTAGCTTTATCTAGAAAAAACAAAGGAACACAATCTGCATAGAATGTATAAAGCATAAGTCCTTTAACATTAGTCAAGAGTCCATCCACTTCTTTATAATCCATTAGATTAACTAATCCTTTTCCTGCATCTTCTTCTGTTATTATTCTTATGGTTGTGCCGTGCACCTGGTCTGATAGTACCATTTTATCCATAGGCACATTA
This sequence comes from uncultured Clostridia bacterium, assembly GCA_964619895.1. Lineage (GTDB taxonomy): Bacteria > Bacillota > Clostridia > Tissierellales > Proteiniboraceae > Proteiniborus. The sequence continues at coordinate 7,215 of CAZUFW010000008.1, forward strand.
AATGCCTTAGAGACATTTTGGAAATTCTCCATTATATTTTCTTTTTCATCTTCTGTCTTTATTCCTAGGTTCAAAGTGTCAAAGGGTTTTTGACTAATACCACCTATTCTTGTAGTAAATCCATGCCTTACAAGTCCCGTTTGTTCAAAACTAGGTATTATATAATACTGTAGTCCATTTACTTCTTTTAATTCAAAACCTATATTTTCATTCACATTATCACCTCATAAAAAGGACTCGAAAGAGTCCTATTTTTCATCAAGAATTTTTTTAAGTTCATCCATAAATGTATTTAAATCTTTAAACTGTCTATATACGGAAGCGAACCTAACATACGCAACTTCATCAATATTCTTTAATTGGTTCATAACCATTTCTCCAATTAGCCCAGTAGTTATCTCCCTCTCCATAGAATTAAATAAAGTTTTTTCTATTTCGTCCACCATCTCTTCAATAACTTTCATAGAAACTGGTCTTTTTTCACAAGCCCTAATTATACCATTAAGCAGTTTATTTCTATTATATGATTGTCTGTTGCCATCTTTTTTTATTACTACAAGTGGAATATCTTCTATCTTCTCGTAAGTAGTAAACCTTTTGCTGCATTTAATGCATTCTCTTCTTCTTCGAATAGCTTGTCCTTCATCAGTAGGTCTAGAATCAATTACCTTAGATTCATAATAGTCACAATAGGGGCATCTCATCTTTTTTTCCTCCCTTTTAGCCAAAAGTCTTAATCAAATTATATTATATCTTTTATTTAATGTCTATATGATGAAAGTACCCACTTTCAGATACTAAGTCACATTCATGTTAATATAATTTCTATTTTCTTTCTTCTCTTCTTTCTTCTCTTCTTTCTTCTTTTCTCTCTTCTCCTCCATAGTATAAAAAGTCTTCAGTATTTGTGTTGAGATCTACTAAAATAACATCGGATCCTATTCTTACGATGTTTTGCCACTTAATAACATAATCTTGATTTCTACCAAATAAGCCTAATACTCTTCCTGGGCCTGGAAGTACAATAGCTTCAACTATTCCTTTTTCCAAATTCACTTCTAAATCTGATATAAATCCTACTCTTGTTCCATCCTTTACATTTATTACTTCCTTTTCCCGTAAATCAGTAGTCTTTACCATTGCTTCACCTTCTTTTTTATTATTTCTATACTATATATACTATATGAACCTATAGTATTATTCCTAATTTTATCTTAATAAAGCAATGGTAAAGATAAACACTCTATATTAACTTTCTCATGTGTTTTAAAGCAGTTTTTTCTAATCTTGATACTTGTGCCTGAGATATTCCGATTTCCTCTGCAACCTCCATTTGAGTCTTTCCCTCATAGAACCTCAGATTAAGGATTAGTTTTTCTCTATCATTAAGCTTTCGAATTGCCTCTCTTAATGCTATACCTTCTAGCCAAGTTTCATCTTCACTTTTTTCATCACTAACCTGGTCCATGACAAATATAGCATCACCGCTATCATGGTATATAGGTTCAAATAAAGATATGGGATCTTGAATAGCATCTAATGCAAAAACTACTTCTTCTTTAGGGAGCCCTAAGACTTCAGCTATCTCTGAGATAGTTGGTTCCTTCGAGTTTTTATTTACTAATTGATCTCTTGCTTGCAATGCCTTATATGCAATATCCCTTAATGATCTACTAACTCTTATAGAATTATTGTCACGCAAATACCTTCTTATTTCTCCAATTATCATTGGAACAGCATATGTTGAAAACCTAACGTTTTGCGATAGGTCAAAATTATCTATTGCCTTTATTAATCCTATACATCCTACTTGGAACAAATCATCGACGTGTTCTCCTCTTTTGCTAAAGCGTTGGATAACACTTAAAACTAATCTAAGATTTCCTTTTACAAACTCTTCTCTAGCGCTCATATCACCTGCATGTATTCTATCAAATAAAACTCTCATTTCACTATTAGTAAGTACGGGTAGTTCAGAGGTGTTTACTCCGCATATTTCTACTTTGTTTATATGCATATAAGTAATTCATTCCTTTCATGATGTTTTACCCCTTTTACATAAAAATTATTGCCTTCTTTAGACTTTATTATTCAACAATTAATGTAAATAGATTAAGTTAATTTTATTCCAAAAAGTTATTAGTAGCGTGAGTATGTATTTGAATAGGATGAAAAAACATGCTTTTGCTAAAGAGGCTAAAAAAATGGAGCAGATTAATCTGCCCCTAGAAAATAACTTTTATGTACTATTTTAAATCATCTTATTTATTTCTTTTTTTAACCTTTTAATTATTCTTTTCTCTAGTCTAGATATATAAGACTGAGAAATGCCTAGTAAGTCAGCCACTTCTTTTTGAGTTTTCTCTTCACCATTTTTCAAACCAAATCTAAGCTCCATAATCTTTTTTTCACGAACTGATAATTTGCAGATAGCTTGATTTAATAAATCCTTATCTATTTCTTCCTCTAAATATTTAAAGATTATATCATTATCAGTACCTAATATATCTGATAATAACAGTTCGTTTCCATCCCAATCAATATTTAATGGCTCATCAAAGGATATCTCTGCCTTAGCCCTACTATTTCTTCTAAGATACATTAAAATCTCGTTTTCAATACATTTGGATGCATAAGTAGCAAGCTTAATTTTTTTATCTGGTTTAAAGGTATTTACTGCTTTTATTAAACCAATAGTTCCTATAGAAACCAAATCTTCTACACCTATGCCAGTATTCTCAAATTTTCTTGCAATATAGACTACAAGTCTTAGATTTCGCTCTATCAATACTGTCTTTATTGTCTCATCCTCTTCAAGCTTAGAAACAAGGTAGTTTTCTTCATCAGGAGTTAATGGCGGCGGAAGTACCTCGCTTCCTCCAATATAATATATCTCTGATTCATCATACAATCTAAGCTTTTTTAATATTTTTATTTGATATATTCTTATGATAAGCCTTAGCTTATTAACTAATCTTTTCATTTAGACTACCTCCTTTTCAGTAAACATTTCAGGATGAAGTAAAGCAGCATAATTATTATCACTTGAAAAATTATTGTTATAAATTCCTACAATAATATCACAAAATGATTTATCCTCATGGTCCTTAACTACTACATTATCAGGCTTAAACCCTATTAACATTCCATTTTCTTTGCCTAAGGATTTATAAGGGATTAATCTAAATCTAATATTAGAAACATTTTCAATCATAATTGCAGAAATAGCTTCAAGATCATTTTCCTTGTATTTTTCGAAAATACTTTGTACCTCTTTAGGCAACAAGGCTTTTATTGCAGAAAACTGAATTATTATTACTGGAGTCTGTGTCACTGGATCCCTTAATAGATTTCCTGTATCCAGTAATCCCATTATTTCAACTTTCTTATCGTTTAAACCAACCACAATTGGCATATAAATCTTGCTCTTTGTTAAAATTGATTGGATATACCCCCATACGATCTTAATCAAAATATATGATATTGACACAGCAAGTGCTAACACTTTTACTGGGAAATCTTTGATGTAGAATATTCCATTGCCAGCATAGGCTTCTACATCAGCCAAGTAAAATAAAGCTAAAGACGCTCCAGCAAAAATAAATGCCATTACGTAAAACGTTGCTATAAGTCTAATAAATTTTCTTAATTTCAGAGGGTTAAATGCAACTATAATAATTAAGATAGAAATAGAGATCTTTATAATAAACTTAGTCATAAATCTTAACGAAGGAAAAAATATGACTAATGCATAAATAGCCCCAATAAAAGAAGCTAATAATACTCTAATATTATTTGCTTCTGTTTTAGTAAATTTTCTAGTTAAGTACAGCAGAATATAATTAATTACCATGTTCTCTAATAAAAGATACTCAGCGTATATGTACAAATTGTTGCCCCCCTTTTTTGTACATCCACATTATAATAAACTTGTATTCACCTACCCTTATTTTTATGTCTATTATAATACACGAAACATTAGAATTATGTCACATACTGAAGTCGAAAAAAAAACCCTTTCTATATAAATAGAAAGAGTTATCTATCCCTTCTCCTTAAAAAAGTTGGAATATCTAAGTCATCAGTATCGAATGGCTTTGTTTCAGGTATAATTTTTTCCTTAATTTTGTCACCTGCTATAGATGGTGATGGCTTTTCTAAAGGCTTTTCTTGTTTAACATTGTCAAAACCTGTAGCAATTACTGTTATCTTTATCTCGTCTTTTAAATTTTCATCTAGCCCTGCGCCAAAAATTATATTAGCATCAGGATCTACTGATTGCCTAATTAAATCAGCGGCTTCATTAACCTCAAAAATTCCTAGGTTCGGTCCTCCAGTTATGTTTAGCAGCACTCCTTTTGCTCCTTCAATAGAAGTCTCAAGTAATGGACTATGTATTGCTTGTTTTGCAGCTTCAGTTGCTCTATTTTCACCACTTGCTTTTCCAATTCCCATATGTGCAAGACCTTGATTTAACATAATAGTTTTAACATCTGCAAAGTCTAGGTTAATCAGCGCAGGTACAGCTATTAAATCAGATATACCTTGTATACCTTGTCTTAGAACATCATCAGCTATACTAAAAGCTTCAACTATAGAAGTCTTTCTTTCTACTACTTGTAATAATCTATCATTTGGTATAGTAACTAGTGTATCAACTCTTTTCTTTAGTTCCTCAATTCCTTTTTCTGCATGTATCATTCTCTTTCTGCCTTCAAACATAAAAGGCTTAGTAACGACTCCAACAGTTAAAATGCCCAGTTCTTTAGCTATTTCTGCAACAATAGGGGCTGCCCCTGTTCCAGTTCCCCCGCCCATACCAGCAGTAATGAACACCATATCTGCACCTTTTAAAACATCTGTTATTTCGTTTCTGCTCTCCTCCGCAGCCTTCATGCCGACTTCCGGATTAGCACCTGCTCCAAGTCCCCTTGTCAACTTTTCTCCAATTTGAACCTTAATCTCTGACTTAGAAGAATGTAGAGCTTGTCTATCAGTATTTATAGTAATAAATTCTATTCCTTTTACTTGATTTTCTATCATTCTATTTACTGCATTGTTTCCTCCACCGCCAACTCCAATGACTTTAATATGCGCAAATTGTTCTACATCCACTTCAAAATCGAACACTTTATAACCCCCTTATTTAATACTAAAAATAGTCATTCCAAAGTTTTTTTACAGCATTTATAATTTTAATACTATCTTTACCTTCAGTTTTTACTTTTTTCTTTTCAACATTATTATATTCTATATAATAGTTGAATTTCCTCTTTAATGAATAATATATAATTCTTATTGTAGTAGAAAATGAAGGGTTTTTGACTTATGACCCATCAGGCTGTCAAATGCTCATTGTTAAGCCTAAGTAACAGCTTTCCAATTTCATTTATCCTTCTAAAATAGCTCACTCCTCCCCCAATTATTAGTATGTTCGTCAAAATTTCCTTCTTTAGTCCTATATTTCGTCATATAAATCCATAATCCGTTATTATGAGGCTATTTAAAACTGCTACTACACACTTATTATTAATGACACTCCAATAGCCTCTAGAAATATTATAAAAAATTCTTCTAATTCCTACAAATTGTTTTTCCCTCTAATATAAAGGAAGTATTATTATATATAAGTTCAATATATCTACTTATTTTCCTCTTTTTTTGCTTAAAATGATATTTTTTGATGTGAATTAATTAGTTTATATCTTTTTTCCTAAATAAAAATCTCCTTATAATTGCAAAGTTTTGGAACAATCTTCCTCCAAAAGCAAAGATTGCTGCATAATAAAGAGGTACTCCCAATCTATCTCCAACATAGGCTAAAAATGCTGCTAATATTGCATTGCCAAAAAATCCAGATATAAATATCTCTGTATTAAATTTTTTCTCAAGTGTTGCTCTAAGTCCGCCGAAAACTGAGTCAAGACATGCTAATATAGCTACCGAAACATATAAAGAGTAACTGGCAGAATAAGTTACAGGTAAATATATACCTATTAAAACTCCTATTAAAATCCCTACGAAAGCTAATATCACCATAATTATTCACCTTCTTTTCTTGGTTTTGCATATTTAAAATCCTGATCTACCCAGTTGTATTTGGGTACTTTTACATTATCCTTCATTATTGCTTCAACCCTAAGCTTGTAAACCTCCCTTAGCAGCCAACCGTGGGTGTTTGGTGCATTAATAGCTGCATAGAGTAATTTGGGATCTCCAATTGCAGTTATCACAAAAGGAGGTGCAGAACTTCTACCATTAACTCTTATGGTAGGACCAGCGCATTTGATTTCAGATTTGGACATTACCCTTTGACCATTAATGCTTATAGCCTCTGCTCCAGCTTTTCTTAAATCATTTAGAATAATTTGAATGTCAGCATCATGCACTATATCATCATTTATTTGTGAACCGACTATTTCCTCATCTTCGTTATCAGAAATTATAACCCTTATACCAGGCCCCTCAACATCCTCCATTCCTGATACTAGCCTTATTTCGTTTATTTCATCGATTAAAAGCTCCGAAATATCCGACTCTTCATCATTAATAATACTATTAAGTTTTGCTAATTCTTTTTTTCTTTTTTCTGTTAGCTCTTTTATATCATTGATTTCTTTGTGAATATTATTTATGTCATTTTTCATCATTTGTATTGTTCTTAATGAAACCAAATCATAATCATCTATATTCTGTTTCATCTGAAAAGACAAAAGCATTCCTAGAAAAATAGAAAGGATTATGAGCCAAACCATACCTTCATTTTTCTTTTCGTCCATCACATAAACCTCCAAAGCCTAATTTGATACACCTTCTACTGGTTTTGCATATCTAAATTCTTTTATTTTCCTATATTTAGGAATAGCTATGTTTTGTTCCTGCTTTATGTGTATGTCTAAACTAAGCAGATTTTCCATACGCCATATAAGTCCATGCTTAATGCGAAGTGCATTTTCTAAATCATCAGGTTTTCCAATTGCCTTTATTACAAAAGGAGGTCCAAAGGATACTCCATTTATCTCTATATGGTTCGCAGCAAGAACTATTTCTGTAAAACTTGTATATCTTTGATCATTTATTGATATGGCTTCCGCTTCTGCAGCATTAAGGACACTTATTATTTGGAGAAGAAACTCATAATTCTCAACAATAATACTAGAGTCACCTCCAAATACAACTTCAGCAGGTGGATCGTTAATTTCAATGGTAATTCCAGGGCCTTGAACATCCTCATAACCAGCTAAAACTCTATATTTTTCAATATCTTTATATAGATTTTCTAAATAAACATCTTTCTCCGCTTCGCCTTTTTCATATTGCTTTAGCTTAGATTCTAGATTATCTAGTTCATTTCTCAATCTATCTCTTTCATCTTGAATCTTCTTATAATCAATTGCCAACTGTTGAGCTCTTTGAATAGGTAATGCCCCAGAGCCTACATTGTTCTCAACAGTCTTAAATTGGATAGCTAAGATTACTCCTAGCACAGTGCAGACCAGCACTATAGCTACTTTGCTCTTGATATTATTCATTATCCCACTCCTAATCCTAATCCTTAATTATGATTGCATTACTTCCTTTATCCAAATGAATAACTCGATAACCTTGGTTTTTACTTTCTAATTCTTTCAATATAGATACTAGAAATTTCAATTTATATTTTACATCATCTAAGGTTCCAAATGCAACCTCTGCTCTAGTATTCATGACAATAGTAATTTTGCCATTTTCGTCAATATCTACAATGTTAAAAGAATCTGCTAGTCCTAGTTTCCTACTATAGTTAATAAACTCCAAAAGCTTTTTCTCTAAATTATCATGTCTAAAAGCTATTTTATTACCTATTTGAGGTTTATCTATCTCTGTACCACTTATTTCCATGATTTGCTCATCATTTTTTTCTGAAAGAATATTTAATATAATACCTTCTTCATCAACATATATATGTGAACCAATGTAATCAATAACAGCAATTTCTTTTCTCTCATCTATATTAATTAGTATTTTATTTGGTAATTTTCTTCGCACTTTAACATCTTTTACATATGGATGTAACATGATATTTTCTTTAGCCATCTTTAGATTAATTTTAAAAATATTCTCATCTATCATTATACCTGAAGCTAATATTAGCTTATCATCGGTAATTTTTTCATTTCCATAGACTTCTATACTTGAAACATGAAAGAAGCTTGTCTTAGTATAAAGAATAAAAAAAACGGAAGTTAATAATAAAATAATAATAAATATTAGTCTCTTTCTTCTCTTTTTAATTTTCCTATCTATTTTGTTAGTATTGCTCATGCTATTCCTCCATTAGAGCTTGTCCTTTAGGCATTAAGCAGCATAAGCTGCTTAAATCTTCTTAATATCCGCATTTAAAGCAAGTAAAGCTTTTTCTAGACCATCATAACCTCTTTCAATATGAAATGTATCTTCGATAATTGAAGTTCCATTAGCTGCCAGAGCTGCTAAAACTAAAGCTGCTCCTCCCCTTAAATCCTTAGATGTGACTTTTGCACCTGTAAGTTCTTTTACTCCTTTTACAATAGCAACTTTTCCTGCTATCTTTATATTTGCACCCATTCTAACAAGTTCTTCAACATGCTTAAATCTGTTTTCAAAAACAGTTTCGGTAATAATACTTGTTCCGTTTGCTATGCTAAGCAAAGCAATAATTTGTGCTTGCATATCTGTAGGGAAACCTGGATAAGGTAATGTTTGAACTGTTTCGATGGCATTAGGCCTCTTGGGTCCTATAATTTTTAAAGTAGTACAGTTGTTGTAGATCATACATCCAGTTTCTTTAAGCTTTGCTATTACAGATTGAATATGGTCTACTTCTATGTTTTTTAGTATTACTTCTCCACCTGTTATTGCAGAAGCGACCATATAAGTACCTGCAACAATTCTATCTGGAATAATAGTATGCTCTACACTAGTAAAACTATCCACCCCATCTATTCTAATAACACTTGTGCCTGCACCGTGTATTTTGGCTCCCATTCCATTAAGGAAATTTTGAAGATCAATTATTTCGGGCTCACGTGCAGCATTTCTAATTATTGTAGTACCCTCAGCTTTTACAGCTGCCAACATAATATTTTCTGTAGCACCTACACTTGGATAATCTAATTGTATGTCACAACCTTTTAATTTTTCTGCTTTACAAAATAGAAAACCATGTGACTCCTCAATAGTGGCACCAAGTTGCCTAAGTGCCTTAAGATGCAAATCAATAGGTCTAGGGCCAATTTCACATCCACCTGGATAGCTTATTTCAACTTCTCCACATCGTGTTAACATAGCTCCCATTAAAATAATTGAAGAACGCATTTCTCTTACAAGTTCTTCAGGTATATTAATTTTAGAAATATTTTTTGAGTCTACAAAAATAACATTATCGACTCTATTGAACTTACATCCTATAGACAATAGAATTTGTTCCATAATCTCTACATCTCTTAGATTTGGAGTATTAAAAATTGTACTTATATTATTATTTATTACAGTAGCTGCCAAAATAGGTAGCACTGAATTCTTAGCACCAATTACAGGAATCTCACCAACTAGCCTTCTGCCACCTTCTATGATATACTTACTCATTCTTACACCTCCAGAATATGCTCCAAACTATATGTAAAAAAACAGTATATAATTATCTTATGCATATCCGTAAAAGGTGTTACAACTACTAATATTCTATATTACTAGTTCTCTTACTATATTAAGTATTCTATCATCTGCATTTATGATACCCATTTTTTTGCTTCTTAGTGCCATATCTTTTAATTTTCTTTTGTCTGATAATAGATTCATTATTTCCTTATTAAGTAAGCCCCCATTCATGTCCTTTTCTAGGATTACAGTACTTGCTCCATTTTTTTCTAAGGCTCTTGCATTATATTCTTGATGATTCTCTGTTGTGTATGCTTTAGGTACCAATATACTAGGTGTGCCTACTGCAGTTATTTCTGCAATAGCAATTGCTCCACCGCTAGTTATAATTAAATCAGCTATAGCTAAAGCCTCTGGTACCTCGAAAAAATATGGATACACTCTAATATTATCTTTCAACTCATTTATGCCTTTTTGCTCTAATTCCTTCATAAAATTATCGTATAGTCTTTTTCCTGTTACATGGATTATTTGTATATCACTATTATCATAATTTTTAACAATTACATCAAGCATGGCATCATTTAGTTTTTTCTGGCCACCACTACCTCCAAAAGAAAAAACAAAGGGTTTATTTTGTTCAATATTTAATTCTCTATAGGCAGTTTGTTTATCGAAGCCTACAATGTCCTGGCGTATTGGGTTGCCTGTTATTACCAATTTACTTGCATCTTTAAAGTATTTCTTTGACTCCTCAAAACTACCTGCTATTTTATCTACAAATCTAGAAAGGATTCTGTTAGTAATACCAGGAAAAGCATTTTGCTCATGAATCATTGTCGGAATTTTCTTTAATGCTGCCAATAAAACAAGAGGACCGCAAACATATCCTCCTGTCCCTATAACTATATCAGGCTTAAAATCGTTAATTACGTTCTTTGCATCATTTAGACCTAGGAATAGTTCCTTGATAGATTTAAAAGTATCTTTTGAAAGTTTTCTACTAAAGCCTTGCACCCTGATAGTTTTAAATCTAAAACCTTCTTTTGGAACTAATTCAGCTTCAAGGCCCTTTTCTGTCCCTACATATAATATATCTGCATTTTTATATTCCATTTTAATTTTTCTGGCAATAGATAGAGCAGGATAAATATGTCCTCCTGTGCCTCCGCCAGTAATTAATACTCTCATGTTCTCAGCTCCTATCTAATTCCGTGTGTCTTGATATGTTTAGTAAAATACCAGCAGCTCCCATGTACATCATTAGTGATGTTCCTCCATAACTGATAAATGGTAAGGTAATTCCTGTTGTGGGCATGGAAGATGTTACAACTGCTATGTGTATCAAAGACTGAACAGTAATAAGCGCTACTAATCCTGATGCAAGATAGCATCCAAATAAATCCTTTGTACCTAAAGCGATTCTTATGCCTCTCCAAATAATTAGGAGGAATAATAGCATTACAGTAACACAGCCTAAAAAACCAAGTTCTTCGCCAATAATTGCAAAAACAAAATCATTTTGAGGTTCTGGAATGTAAAAGAATTTCTGTCTACTTTTCCCAAGGCCGAGTCCAAATAATCCACCTGAGCCTAAAGCAAAAAGTGACTGAATTGCCTGCCAACCCACATTATCTCTTACTTCTGGAGCAAAAGGATTTAAAAAAGCTGTAATTCTTCTCATTCTAAATTCTTCTCTTGTTATCGCTATGACCCCTCCCAGTATTCCAATTATGCCTAAAAAGGAGAGATGAAAAATATTAGCTCCTGCTATAAATAAAATAGAAAAAAGTGTTATTCCAACTGTTGCACTAGTACCTAAATCTTTTTGCAGAAGTATCATTCCACAGGAAATTCCAATTATAAATAAAGAAGGAATAAATCCTTTAGTAAATTTCTTAACATTTTCCTTTTTCTTAGCCAAAAAAGATGACAAATAAATTATAGAACCCAATTTTATGGCATCTGAAGGCATGAAGGTGGTAAATCCTAAATCAACCCACCTTCGTGCTCCTTTAGCTTCCATCCCTAGTGGGGTAAATATCAATAATCCCGAGATTATTGATGCAATAAATATTAATTTAGCCAATTTATCAAGCTTCCAATAATCAAAGTTCATAAAAAACAACATGGCAATTAACCCTAAGCCACCGGCAACTAGCTGTTTTTTTAAGAAATAGTATCCATCATTCATCCTATATAAACCATCAGGCCAACTAGAGCTAAAAACCATTATAATGCCAATAAATACAAGTAAAATTACAGCAATCATCAAGGTAAAGTCACTGGCTCTTTTTTTAGCCATACTTAGTCCTCCCTTAAATTCTTTACAGCCTGCTTGAATATTCTTCCCCTTTCTTCATAACTCTTAAACATATCCCAGCTAGCACAAGCAGGAGAAAGGAGTATATTGTCACCAGGCACTGCTAATTCAAAACTTTTATTAACTGCTTCTTCAATACTATCTACTATATATATATTACTAAAACCTTTACTTATTGCAGTATCTTTTATTTTTTCTCTAGTTTCTCCTAGCAAGACTAATGCCTTTACCTTATTATTAAAGCTTTCAATAAATTCTTCAAATCCAGTGCCTTTATCCATTCCACCTGCAATTAATATTATTGGTTCTTTTAAAGCTTCAATAGCTTTAATAGATGCATCTGGATTTGTTCCCTTTGAATCATTATAAAAGCTTATGTCAGATATACTGTCCACATATTCTATTCTATGCTCTACTCCTTCAAACTCTTTTAGTGTAGCAGCTACTATGTCATTATTAATTCCTAGTGCCCACCCAATTGAAACTACAGCTAAGGCATTTTCAAGATTATGTTTACCAGGTATCTTTATATCCCTACAGTCCATTATATTAACAGCTTTGACCCCATCATTAGCAACAATTTGGAAATCATCAACATAAACTCCCCTGTCTAATTTGTTGCTGGCGCTAAAGTATATTAAATTTGATTTTAGATTCTTTCCAATTTCTCTAAGCAATGAATCATCGTAATTTAAAATAGTATAATCTCCATTTTGTTGATTAATAAGTACCTTTTTCTTTGCCTCAACATAATTATCAAAGGTCTTGTGCCAGTTCAGATGATCAGGAGTAATATTTGTAATTATACTAATTTCAGGCTTAAAATATTTAGTACTCTCTAATTGAAAACTGCTTGCTTCTATAACAAAAATATCGTCTTTATCTGCATTTACAGTTTCCCATAATATCCCAACTCCTATATTTCCAGTAACGTGACATTTGATGCCTGCCTTTTTAATTAGTTCTCCAGTTAAGGCTGTTGTGGTAGTCTTCCCATTAGTGCCTGTAATAGCAATATACTTATTTTTAGACAGTCTATAGGCTAGTTCTATATCCGTAATCACTTCTATTCCTTTATTTAAAGCATTTACTATTATTGGTATATCAACAGGAATTCCTGGGCTTTTCACTATAAGATCAATATCATTCAAATTTACATCATTACTACCTAATACATAACTTATATCAATTCCTTTTAATTCTGCTAATTGTTCTCCAAGTTCCTCTTTAGTTTTCATATCAGTTACTGTTACCTTTGAACCCAATTTATCTAGAGCTTTAGCAGTAGATACTCCGCTAACTGCCAAACCTAATATTAGTACATTTTTATCTTTTAATTCCATTTTATTCACCTACTCCTGTAAAATTAACTTAAACTATAAATAGCAACTAAACATAATAATACTGTAATTGACCAAAACACTACTACTACTTTTGTCTCCTTCCAACCCTTTTGCTCAAAATGATGGTGAATTGGTGCCATTAAAAAAACTCTTTTTCCTGTGAGCTTAAATGATGTCACTTGTATCATTACAGATACAATCTCCGCTAAATAGATTCCCCCCACTATAGGGATTATCAGAGGTAAATTAAGTAGTACGGCTATAGCTGAAACAGCCCCTCCTAGAGCTAAAGAACCAGTATCTCCCATAAAAACTTTTGCTGGATAAGAATTATGCCTTAAAAATCCAAGGCAGGCTCCAGCTAAAGCAGCTGAGAAAATAGCTATACTGTTCATTCCTATGTTTAAAGAAACTAAGCTAAAGAAAGACAATACAATAAGAGTAACTCCTGAAGCTAAACCATCAAGTCCATCTGTAAAGTTAACTGCATTTACGGTTCCAAGGACCACTACCACAATAAATGGGACATATAATATACCCAAATCCAAATAAACATTATCAAAAAACGGTACAATCAATTTAGTTCCCAAAACTGAATTGTGAGATTGATATATGGCTAGAATCACTGCTAGAATAATTTGCCCTATAAGCTTTTGATAAGCTCTTAATCCTAAGGATCTTTTTAATACTACTTTAATAAAATCGTCTATAAAACCAATAAACCCGAAGCCAACAGTTGCTAAAAGTAGCACAGTCATATCTCTATTTAACAGTCCAGATGATACAGTAGTAATTAATAGTGCAATTATCATTATAATACCACCCATAGTAGGCGTACCACTTTTTTTGTAATGTGTTTTAGGCCCTTCTTCTCTAATACTCTGACCAACCTTTAGTCTTTTTAACATAGGTATTAGAATAGGACCTAAAAGTAAGGTTATAGCAAAGGAAACAATAATTACCCTTATTATATCTTTATAGTTTGACATGTTTCTTCTCCTCCAAATGCAGATTAATGCTTTCTTCTATAAGTTTTTTATATTGTTTTAAAAGCTTCTTTGACAATCTTGCTTTCATCAAAAGGCAATACTTTATCACCTATGATAGTGTAGGTTTCATGGCCTTTACCTGCTAATAAGATAATATCCTTTGGCCTGCTGTTTTTAATAGCGTATTCTATAGCTTCTTTTCTATCTACTATAGCTATATAATTACCATTGACTTTTTCTACACCTTTTATAATATCATCAATAATTTTTTGTGGTTCCTCAGTTCTTGGATTATCTGAAGTTACTATGCACAAATCACAATGTCTTCCTGCTACTTCTCCCATTGGAGCTCTCCTGGATATATCTCTATCTCCTCCAGCTCCAAAAACTACAATTTTCCTTCCCTCTGCAAATTGGTCAATAACACATAGCACTTTTTCTAGAGCATCTGCTGTATGTGCAAAATCAATAATAACTGTAAAATCTTTGTCAGTTGGAATAACTTCAAATCTTCCCTTTACTCCTTTTATTTGCTCTAGACCTTCTTTAATAGTCTTAAGATCTACTCCGTATACATAAGCACATGAAGCGGCAGCTAAGCCATTATATACAGTAAAAATACCAGGTATATTCATGTTTACATCAGTACTCCCCTTTGGAGTATGCAGTTTGAAACTAACACCTGTAGCTTTAAAGCTTAGGTCTGTTGCATAAATATCTGCCTTACATTCAATACCATAAGTCAATAAAGGCGTTTCTAATTCAGACAATTCTTCTTTCATTTTTTTACCATATTCATCATCAATATTTACAATATTATATTTTCTTGTCATATAAAAAAGCTTTTTCTTTGCATTATAATAATTCTCAAATGTTTTATGATAATCCAAATGATCTTTAGTAATATTAGTAAAAATACCAACTTCAAAATTACAATAGGCAACTCTACTTAGTTCTAGAGAATGAGAAGATACCTCCATAACACAGCTATCAATGTTAGAACTCAACATATGAGCAAATACTTGTTGAAGCTCCAAGGATTCTGGTGTTGTGTTTTTTGTTTCTATATACTCTCCATTAACTTGACTTCCTATAGTTCCAATTATTCCAGTTTTCTTTCCATTTGCTCTAAATATAGATTCTGCCATATAAGTAATGCTAGTCTTTCCATTTGTTCCTGTTACACCTATTAGATTAAATTTATTTGAAGGGTTATCATAAAATTCAGAAGATATTTTAGCTAAGGCTTGTCTTGTATCTTTCACCTTAATCAGAGTGACTTCTTCTGAACTGTTTGGAACATCTTTTTGAACAATAATAGCTTTTGCTCCTTTTTTAACAGCCTCATTAATAAAGTTGTGACCATCTACTTTAAAACCCTCAATAGCAACAAAAACATTGCCTTTCTCAATTTTTCTAGAATCATAGGCAATTCCAGTGACATCAATATCTGTCTGACCAATAATCATTTCAGCTCCTAAGTCAAAAATAAGTTCATTTAGTTTCATCTATTACACCTCACAAAAAAGTTTACCCTATATGATAATACCATAAATTTATAAATGAATATAGTCTACTTAAAAGGCAACTTTCAAACAATTTGCTTGAAGTTGCCTCTTAAGTCAATTTTAGTTTGAATCGCCAAATCTTACGTTTACTAGCGAATTAAAGTCTACTTCTGTTCCAGCCTTTGGTATCTGCCCTACAACTACTCCTGACCCAGAAAATTCAAATCTTAGGTTTAGTCCATTTAAAACCTCTATTGCCTGCTCACGGGTAATTCCTGTCAAGTCTGGTACTACAATTTTCTCTGTTCCGTTTCGTTTTGACTCTACATATAAATCAATACTGGATCCTCTCTTGACTACACTTCCTGGTAGAGGAAATTGATCCAAGATAACAGAGCCCTCTTCTATATAATAAGCATCAGTATTATACTTTAAGCCTAATGATAAAACCATTTTACTAGCTTCTTTAATACTTTTATTTCTTAAATCTGGAACTGTTACATTTTCTTTTTCATTACTTTCTTTCTCTTCTTGAGAAAATTGAGGTTCTACGTCAAGATAACTTAATACATCTTTTACTACTTCACCAGCAACTGGCGCAGCAATTTGACCACCATAATATGCCCCATTACTAGGCTCATCTATTATTACGGATACAACAATTTGTGGATCATTAGCAGGTGCTATAGCTGCAAATGATGCTACGTACTTACCTTCTGCATAGCGTCCGTCAACAACTTTTTGAGCAGTTCCGGTTTTTCCTGCTATACGATATCCTGGCACATAAGCGCTTTTTCCTGTTCCATCTGAAACTACGCTTTCTAATATTTTCATCAATGTTTTAGATGTTTCTTCAGAAATAACTTTTCTTTTAACCTCAGGCTCATATTTATGAACTATTTTTCCATCTTCATCTACTAGCTCTTTTACCACCCTAGGAACCATCAGATTCCCCCCATTAGCTACAGCACATATAGCTGTAGTAAGCTGTATTGGAGTGACTGCAATCCCTTGCCCAAAGGATATTGTGGCTAGATTTACATCTTTAATGGCCTTTGGACTACTAGGTATTATTCCAGGTGATTCACCTGAAAATGGTACTCCTGTCAATTCACCAAAGCCAAATGCTCTTAAATATTCGTACATTTTCTCTGCCCCTAGTCGCAGCCCTACATCTACAAAAACTACGTTACAGGAGTTCTGTACTCCCTCTACAAAGGTTTGACTTCCATGAGGATTATAATACCTCCAGCACTTTATGGGCTTGCCACTTTTGATTTGTCTAACATAACCACTACAATAGAATTGACTGCTAGGAGTTACCACATTCTCTTCGAGTCCTACAGCAGCAGTTATTATTTTAAAGGTTGACCCAGGCTCGTATACGTCATTAATTGCAAAGTTTCTCCACATAGAAAACCATTTATTCTGTAATTCTTCTTTTGATAATCCTTCCCAAGTTTTAGCTTCATCTTCATCGATAGGTTTTGTAGGATCATTGGGATCGTAGTCAGGCTTATTGGCCATTGCTAATAGATCACCTGTCTTGGGGTCCATTACAATAATTGAAACGTTTTTAGCTTTATTCTTAACTAATACCTCTAAAGCAGCCTTCTCTGCAAAATGTTGTATTGTTTCATCCATAGTCAAAACAACATTTAAACCATCTTTAGCCTCGTAAAGTTTTTCACTATCATAGGGAAGCTGTCTTCCAGCAGCATCTGTAGTTTTAACCCATTTCCCCGCTGTGCCTGTTAAGTATTTATTAAAGGATGCTTCTATTCCATACTGGCCTACCTGGTCTATATTATTATGACCTATTATATGTGCTGCAAAACTTCCAAAGGGATAATATCTTTTATTATCTTCAGTTATCTCTATACCTTTTATTTTAGCTTTTCTTAAAGCTTCACTTTCTTCCTTTTCTATCCATTGTTTAATCTTTACTATACTCTGCTTACTAGTTATTTTGTTATATACATCTTCTTCATTAAGCTGTAATATTTCTGCAATTTTTTTAGCATCTTCCTTAGGATTCTTAATGTCAATAGGTCTACACCACACAGTATCTCTACTAATGCTTATTGCAAGTTTTTTACCTTTCCTATCAAGTATTAATCCTCTTTTAGCTTTTACTGGAATTCCTCTAGTCCATTGTTCCAATGCTTGTTTCTTTAATTCTTCACCTTGAACAACCTGTATAACTCCCAATCTTACTATCAAAGCGAAGACTGCTATAGACACCAGCAGCAAGGTAGCAATTAGTCTTCTTTTCGTTGATAAAGTGGGTACTGACACAAATCTGACCTCCTAAAACTTATTAGATATTTTACTTACTACATTACTAAATAATTTCAAAAAAGCTAATTTCTCTGTTTTGTCCTCCTTAACTATATCTTTGTGTATATCATTATCATTCATATTCACACTGACATATACTATTTGTTCGTTACTAGGGTATACCATACCTAGCTTGCTTTCAGCTTCTTTTTCAATCCATCCAGATTCTTTGATCCTATCCAACTCCAATAAAACGTCTGTTTTATGCTTACTTAGTTCATTTATTTGCTTATCTAATTTTGAAACTTCCATTTTTATCTGTGTCATTTGAGCATATCTAAATAGAACTCCTAGAGAAACAAATAAAATTAATAATGCCATACCAAAAACTTTTATTTTTAGAGAAGAATTGGTTTTTTTGATTTTTTTTACTTTACTAGTTGTTTCTATGTTATTATCCTCACGATATGAGTACACTTCTCTTTTTGCTACTAACAAGTTTATTCACTCCTTTTAGGGTTTAGAACATTAAACTTTCTCTCCAATTCTTAGCTTTGCGCTTCTTGCCCTTGGGTTTAATTCAATCTCTTTTTCCGATGGTAAAATAGGTTTTCTTGTAATAATATTTAATTCTTTTTTCTTATTGCATGTACAAATAGGTAACTCTGGAGGACAAATACAATCAAGACTTAATTCTTTAAATGTCTCTTTTACAATTCTATCTTCTAGAGAATGGAATGTAATAATACAAATTCTACCTCCAGTATTTAATAATTTTACCGCTTTATTAATTGATTCCTTTAGTATTTCAAGTTCTTTGTTCACTTCTATACGTATTGCCTGAAATGTTCTTTTAGCAGGATGCGGTCCATCTTTTCTAGCTCCACTAGGAATAGCTTTCTTTATAACATCTACTAATTCACCTGTGGTGTCAATAGTCTTTGATTGCCTTTCCGTTACAATAAATTCAGCTATTCTTGAGGCCCATCTTTCTTCTCCATATTCTTTAATAATTCTTTCAAGCTCTTTTTTAGAGTATTTATTTGCAACATCCCATCCTCTTAAATCCTGAGATGTGTCCATTCTCATGTCAATAAATGAATCCTTATTATATGAAAAACCTCTTTCACCTTCATCTAGTTGATGAGATGAAACTCCCAAATCTAATAGTAGTCCATCTATTCCTTCAATATTTCGCTCCTTTATAATAGGTTCTAAATTCTTAAAGTTATTATGTACTATTATTACTTTATCTTTAAACCCTTCTAGTTCATCAGTAGCTTTATTTATTGCATTAATATCTTGATCTATACCAATTAACTTCCCACGGTCTAATCTTTTTACTATTTCCTTAGAATGTCCCGCACCACCTAAGGTACCATCTACGTATATTCCATCTTTCTTGATATTAAGTCCCGCTACTGCTTCATTTAATAATACCGATATGTGCTCAAACTCCATATCATCACCTCTTATTTTTTATGTCTATTGTTCGCTAATTAGATTACATTTATGACTTAAATACCAAGCTCAGCCATCTTCTCAGCTATTGCCTCATAACTAAGACTTTCATCGTCATTATATAAATCCCATTCTTCCTTGCTCCATATTTCAACCCTATTAGAGACTCCTATTATCACTGCATCCTTATCAATTTTACAGTGTTCTCTTAGATTACCAGGAATAAGGATCCTTCCTTGTTTATCTAATTCACATTCAGTCGCTCCTGAAAAGAAAAATCTTACGAAAGCTCTTGCATCTTTACTAGTAAGTGGTAACTGTTTTAATTTTCCCTCCAATATCTCCC
>CAZUFW010000008.1:27092-54981 GCA_964619895.1 uncultured Clostridia bacterium
TTCATCCTTATGATAGACAAAAAGGCAATTATCTAACCCCTTGGTAATAATAAAAACATCACCAAGCTGCTCCCTAAATTTAGAAGGTACTATTAAACGTCCCTTATTGTCTAATGAATGTTGATATTCCCCAATAAACATATGCTACACTCCATTCAGGAAAAACTCTCCCACTTCGTACCACTTCGCACCACTTTATAGTACTATTTCTATATTGTTTCATAAAATCCTGCTAGATTTAAAGAAATTTATAACTTTTTTCACTAGGTCTCTGGTACTAAAAATCTGCATTTTTCAACAAAATGATTGATTAAATAAATATAGTTGAATTAAATCAAATACAGTTTTCATGACAAAAAAAGATCCTTTTGCAAACCCTCAAGGTGACAAAATGTCGTCATCCTGAGTGATAGCAAGGATCTCATAACTCATAAACAGTGAATGTATAACTATTATATTTATTATTAGGATTATTAAGCATTAAATACAACTAGTTTTATTCAGATATTTAGTTATTTTCTAGTGGATATTTCTTTCTAATAATTATAAAAATTGCGGCACTTATAGCTATAGTTATGATACTAATTAACTGAGCAACTCTAATAGGCCCAAACATTAGACTATCAGTTCTCAAGCCTTCAATGAAAAATCTACCTAGAGAATAGAGGGCCAAATACAGCAAAAACACTTCCCCTTCTGCCTTTTTTCTTTTTCTATACCATAATAAAAATAGAAAGACTGCAAAATCCCATAATGATTCATATAGGAAGGTTGGATGAACTTTTTGACCCTGTACAATAATTGCCCAAGGTAAGTTAGTTGGTCCACCATGAGCTTCTCCGTTGGCGTAGTTGCCCCACCTACCAATAGCTTGACCTAAGATAATGCTTGGACCTGTTAAATCTGCAAGTTTCCAGAAATTAATTTTCTTTACTCTACAGAATATAATTCCAACTAAGATTGAAGCTATTAAAGCGCCATGTATCGCTAGGCCACCTTCTCTAGTATTTATTATCTTCATGAAATCACCTTTATAGTAATCCCAACTGAAGATAACATAATAAATCCTTGCTCCTATAATAGCTGCAGGTACAGCAGCTAATAATAAATCAAGGATATCTTCTTCTTCTATACCTACTCTTTTGGATTCTCTCATGGCAACTAGTGTTGCCATTAACAATCCGAAAGAAATGATAATCCCATACCATCTAACCTCAATGCCAAATATTTCAAACGCAACTGGATTCACAAAATCATCCCTCCCACAATATAATCAAAGCTACTATATTTTCTAGTAGCTTTAATTATATTTTTATTTGATTATAAAGTCAATAAACTACTTAGGATTAACTATAGATAAGCAGCAGCTTTCTTTATTAAAGAATTTCTTGCATCTTTCTTCAATGTCACTAATGCTTACTTTCTCCAAAGCGTCAATATAACTTATTATAGAATACTTTCTATAATAATAATTAATAAAGCTTGTAGCAATGTTTTCAATGGAATTTAGATCCATTATATGATATCCAATAAGTTTTTTCTTAGTTCTATTAAAATCCTCTTCAGATATTCCTTTAATAATTTCATTCTCTATATTTTGTAGTATTCTATTATAGACTTCTTTAGGGTCACTAGATTCTCCTCCTAATAATGCATGACCATAATCTTTATACCCCACATATTGAAAACCGAAGCTATCATTTATTAATCCTTCATCATAAAGTTTCTGATAAAAATTAGAGCTATTTCCAAATAACACTTCTAGTAAAATATTGGTGCAAATCTCCTTGTGCACTAGTTTTTCGCCATCATATCCTATATCTAAATCTTTATACCCTATATAAAATAAAGGTATGGAAACACTTAGCCTTTCTTCAATTATCTTTTCATTTATAGTTTCTGGTTCCTGAATCTTTACTCTAGATATTTCCCTTTTCAGTTTTTCTGTTATTTTCTGATTTCCCTCAATTATATCTAGCGCCTTCTCAAAATCAATGTCCCCAATCATGAATAAAAGCATGTTACTTGGATTGTAGAATGTCTTGTAGCATTTATATAGTAACTCCTTATTAATATTCCTTATGCTTTCAACAGTGCCTGCAATATCTATTCTTACTGGATGCTTGGCATACATACCAGAAATACAGTTCGAATATACCTTCCAATCAGGCGAATCATTATACATTCTAATCTCCTGCTGAATAATGCCTTTCTCCTTCTCTACATTCTCATCTGTAAAATAAGGATCTTGCACAAAACCAACAAGTAATTTTAAATTTTCATAAAAATCGTCTACACATGAAAATAGATATGCAGTTTGATTATTGCTTGTGAATGCATTTACATATGAACCTAATTTAGCAAACTCGTCAAATATATTTACATCTGGTTCTTCAAATAGCTTATGCTCTAAAAAATGTGCGATGCCCTCTGGAACTGTTATTTTATTTTCTTCACCAATGGGAACGAAGATGTTATCAATAGAGCCATAATTAGTTGAATAAATGGCATATTTCTTTACATAATCTTTCTTAGGCATATAGAAAACCTTTAATCCATTACTTAGTTCCACATTGTAAATTTCTTCATTTAATCTATTGCTTTTTACAGAATTAATCTTCAATATTTCTCACCTCTCATCCTTGTTAGTTAGAAAATAAATAGTATCTAGTTTTAGCTCTTGGCAAGATTTAACGACTTCTTCTTTTGTAACTTTTTTTATATTATCTACATAATCATCAAAGGATCTTTTTTCATTAGAAATTGCATTGCTAAGATAAAATTCAGCTACAGAGTAGTTATTATCTTGTAAGGACTTTATTGATGTAACTAGGGAATTTTTAGCGTCCTCTAAATCTTCTTCTGAAAAATTGCCGCTTATCATCTCCTCTACTTGGCTCTTTATTATTTCTTTTGTCTTTTCAAAATTTTCAATCTCAATACCTGAAGATATTAGCATAATGGACTTATATTTTAATGTTTGTGAATATACATAATAAGCTAAACTCTCTTTTTCTCTAACGAAAACAAAAAGCTTAGAATTAGGTCCTCCTCCAAGTATTTCATTAGCCACCATAAAGGCACCAAATAATTTGTCCTCATAAGGTATATTTATTCTATAACCTAATATTAATTTTCCCTGGCCGACATCCATTTTTTCAAATATTACACTTTTCCCACTTAACTTTTTGTTTGAAATGTTTTCTCTTGGTATATGGATAATGTCTTTCTTGTTAAGGTAAAGCTTGTTACTTAGGATATTCTCAATCTCTGATTGTGATGACTTGCCTACAAAAGTTATTTCTATGTGACTAGTTTCTATTACATTTCTATAATGATTAAGTAAGCACTTGCTATTTATTTTTTTTACACTTTCAACATCTCCAAATTTATATACACTAAATTTTTCGCCCTTGCACATTTCTTCTATGGCTCTTTCAAAAGCATACTGTTTTTTATCATTAATACGTCCTTCAATTCTTTTAACTAGATTTTCTTTTTCTTGAGATACATAATTTTCAAGAAAAAAACCATTTTCCAGTATTGGATTATATATAATATCTAGTAAAATGGCGAACAGCTCGACAATGTAGTTCCCTTCTCCTGTAAAACCAGCTTCTGGTCCTTCAATTGAAAATCTTATTACATGCTTTTCACCTTTTTTATTTACATCTATGTTTAGATTTGCGCCATATAGTTCCTCAAGCTTTCTCTGAATATCCATAGAAGTTATAAAGTTTGCTGTTCCTCTTTTAAGTACTGCAGGTAATAAGGCATTTAAAGAAGCTTCTTCATTGCATAAAGGTCTAATAAAACTAAAACTAATAAGAGTTGATTTAAACTTGCCTGTACTTATTGTATTAAGTCCTATACCTTTTCCTATTACTTTCCTACTGTATTCCATTCGTATATACCTCCTAATCTATTCCCATTTCTGAAGATTTGTAAATTCAATCCTATTTTTAAGCTCATTTACAAAGAGTAAATCATTCAAAAATCCATCAATAATAGTTACTTTTACTCCATCTGGGATATCAATTTTTGAAGAAATTTTCTTAGAGATAATGACATTCTCTATATTAGTAACTGAAGGTTTAGTATAGATTATTATTATTTTCCCCACACTATAGTCTAATAAGCTTTCTAAGGAATCTTCGTAATTAGGGTCTACATAATTGAACCAACTAACTTTTATCTTATGCTCATTAATATTATAAGTGCTTACTAATTTTAGCCTGATCCTATTTCTAAACATAGAATCTTCTCTTACTGCTTTTAAGCTCTTATTATTCTTATATCCTTTTTGACCTTCACCAACTAATATAATACCAGTATTAGCTATGTTATCTTCATCTATAAATTGTTTGATTTTATTTCTATATGAATCAACTGTAACCTCACTATTCCACAATGGTTCAGTATACTTCACATTTATATTTAAGTTAAATAATTTCATTCTTTCAATTCTTGATTTTAATATACTCAAACTTTCCCCATTTGTTAAAAATACTGGAACAATAATTACATCTCTGTAGCCGTCATTGACAATGTGGATTAGTACTTCTTCTGCGTAGTCAGTATCATAAAGATATGATGCATATACTTTATATTCTTCTGCCAAAAGAGCTTGGAGCTGTTTCTTTACCTTTATAGTGTTTTCCTTGTAATCACTTTTTCCCAATTTATGATAATGTCTCTTATATGTCCATAAAACAAAAGGAATAAAAACCTTACTTTTCAATGTTCCGTTTTTTCGTATATTTGTTACACCTTTTTTAAAGGAGTACATTTCAGGTTCTCCATCATATACTAGCAAAACTGCTTTCCCCTCCATATTTTTAGGATTTCCAGCAACTGATAAGTCCATTGAATACCCTCTTGAATAAATAAAGGATATTGAAATAACATAAAACAAAAGGAAAAAAACAATTATAAAGTAAATAGTGATTCCTGATAATATTTTTTCCTTATCTTTAATAATTATTATAAGCATACTAATAGAAAGCATAAGAAATATGCTCTCCATAGGTTCATCAAGGGCAAAAAATAATATACTAAAAAATACGAAGGAAAAAATATATACTAAACTTTTGTTTAAGATTTTATTTTTCTCCATATATCTTCATTCCTCACAGCAAAAATAGTTTATATATTAATATACTATTTTTAAAGTTTGTGATATATGAAGAAATCCAATCATAAGACTGGATTCTATAAGTTACTTTCTACTATTAATCCTGTTTAATATATTATTAATATCTTTATCTACACTTTTAATCTGTTCTCCTCTAATCATCTTCTGTTTAATACTATCCAGCTCATAAAATAATCTTTTATCTGCTGTAATATCTATTATAGTAACCTTTTCATCAAGGCTTTTTACTGTATCTATTATTTTTTTTCTTAATCCTTCTGATATTACCCCTTCTTTACCTTCCGATACATTAACTGCTACTATAGCTTGATTGTTCCAAAATAGCACAGTCGCATCATCAATTCCCGTTAAGTCTACTAATGCGTCCGATGCTGCCTCACCTTTAATTATTTCATGATTTACTTCAGTGGTTTTTCTTTCCTCTGTAGTTCTTCCCTTCTCAGCAGGTTTTCCATTTTCAGCAACTGTATAAGGTCTAGGCTTTCTCGCTGCTTGACAGCCAGGTACAACTAAAATAATTAATAGAATAACAGTTATAATATGTAGTACATGAACTCTTTTTTTCATTTAACAGCACCTCCTAAGTGTTAGTTTCCCAATAAATAATTTTTTTATTAGTAAAAACCTTTATTTTAAATTGAAGTAAAAAAAATATTGGTGTATAATTTACTCTAGTGCATGAAATTGTATATCATAATGTGTCGAAAGGAAGATAATAATGAAATTAGGAATTGTGGGATTACCTAATGTAGGTAAGAGTACCCTTTTTAATGCAATAACTTCTGCTGGTGCAGAATCAGCTAATTATCCATTTTGTACTATAGAACCAAATGTTGGGGTAGTAGCAGTACCTGATAAAAGATTAGATGTATTGGCCGAGCTTTTTAATTCAGAAAAAATTGTTCCAACTGCCATAGAATTTTTTGATATTGCTGGATTAGTGAAAGGGGCAAGCCACGGCGAAGGTCTAGGAAACAAGTTTTTATCCCATATAAGAGAAGTAGAAGCTATCGTACATGTAGTAAGGTGCTTTGAAGATGAAAACATAACCCACGTAGAAGGCAGAATAGATCCTATAGGTGATATTGAAATCATAAACATTGAGCTTATGCTTTCTGATTTAGAAATAATCAGCAGAAGAATTCAAAAGACAGAAAAACTAGTTAAAGCTGATAAGTCTTTGCAAAAAGAATTGGATATACTAAATACTATTAAAGATACTATAGAGGCAGGTAATTCAGTAAGAACAATTGATTTTGATGAAGAAGAGAAAAATTTTGTAAAAGAGCTGAATTTGTTGTCATTTAAGCCTATTCTATATGTAGCTAATATTTCGGAAGAAGATTTATTAGCAAATCCTGAAAATGACTATGTTAAACAGGTAATAGACTATGCTAGCAAGGAAAAATCAGAAGTAATTATAGTATCTGCTCAGATTGAAGCAGAAATATCTGAGCTAGAAGATGAAGAAAAGAAAAGCTTTTTAAATGATTTGGGACTTAGTGAATCAGGACTTGATAAGCTAATTAGTGCAAGCTACAAGCTTTTAGGTCTAATGAGCTTTTTAACTGCTGGTCCAAAGGAAACTAGAGCATGGACAATTAAAATAGGTACCAAGGCTCCACAGGCAGCAGGTAAAATCCATTCAGATATGGAAAAAGGATTTATTAGAGCTGAAATAGTAAATTACGCTGATTTAATTGCTTGTGGTGGATATCCTCAAGCAAGAGAAAAAGGATTAGTAAGGCTTGAAGGAAAAGAGTATGTAATGCAAGATGGAGATGTGGTGGTATTTAGGTTTAATGTGTAAAATATTAAGGCAAGGAACATTTTTATTTTGTTTCTTGCCTTTGTTTTTTTATACCTCTTTAAGTTCAGAATAAAACTACCTATAACTATACCTCCACCATCCTACTAAGTATCCCATCCTCCTTAATAATATCTTCTAATTCATAAACAGGTATTGGGAAGTATGGAAAACCTGCTACATAGGGTGTAATATCATAAAGTTGAAAAAATATTATTAGGTTATTGTCTACAATATAGTAATCTTGATGAGGACTTATACTTTCGAATTCATTGATTAGCATTATTCCTCTTTCTTTAATCTGCTCTTTGACTATTTTAGTTATTTTTTCAATGTAATCGCTATTAGGTTTAAATAAATCCTCTAGTTGATATACTTTTCCTGTGGATACATCAATATTTAATGCCTTAATAATAGTCATTGGATGTGCTCCTCCAAAGTCTCCTAATTGAACTAATATAAGACTTAAGAAATCTCTTTCATTTGCCTTTAACTCATATGAGCCAGTAATATAGGTCACTAAATCAGGTCGCCTTAGTTCTGAAGCTACATCCAACATCAAGCTATAAATCTCATCATTTATTTTTCTCTGGACTTCTGAATTTCTTATACCATATACCATTGGATAAAGAATATCTGTAGTAGGAATATTATATCTACATGTATGAATCATAACAGGTAGATTGCTAAAATCCATATCCTCACCTTCCTAACATTCATAATAATTCGTAACTATATAATAGCTCTAATTATTACTAGATTATGTTAGTTGGTAGGTTTGGTGAAAATAAGTGAATATATTATTATTTTTCTATTTCATCTGTAAGCTCTATTATCTGGTCTATTAGATTACCTATATATTCTATAGTATCTAATAATGGCTTATCTGCAGTTATATCTACTCCTGCCATCTTAGCAAGCTCTACAGGTGTTTTGGTTCCTCCAGCCTTGAGTACATTTCTCCAGTCCTCTACTGCCTTTTCGCCTTCAGTCAGTATTCTTTGGCTCACTTGAGTTGCAACAGTAAGTCCAGCACTATAGGTGTATGGATAAAGTCCCATATAATAGTGAGGCTGTCTCATCCAAGTCAGTTCTGCTCCTTCATTTATAGTTACAGCATCTCCCCAGAATTTTTCTAGCACACTTTTCTTAATTTCACTAAGTTTTTCAGCATGTATGCTTCCACCATCATCTATTATTTTATATACTTCTCTTTGATAAGCTGCTTCTAGTAAATGAGTAACAAAATTATGATAATAGGTGTTGCTAACCATAGAGGATAAAACCCATCTTTTGAATCTAGGATCCTCTTGTTGTTTAATCAGATAATTGCTTAAGAGCATTTCATTTATTGTTGAAGGTGCCTCAATAAAATAAAGTGATGGTGATTCATTAAATAAATTATTATTTTGCTGAGATAACATAAAATGTCCTGCATGACCTAGCTCGTGGACTAATGTAAATACTTCGCTCATAAGTCCATTCCAAGAAAGCAGTATATACGCATGTACTCCATAAGGTGTTG
This sequence comes from uncultured Clostridia bacterium, assembly GCA_964619895.1. Taxonomy (GTDB): domain Bacteria; phylum Bacillota; class Clostridia; order Tissierellales; family Proteiniboraceae; genus Proteiniborus. The sequence continues at coordinate 35,580 of CAZUFW010000008.1, forward strand.
CACAGAATCCTCCTGTAGATTTGCCTATGTTTTGAGCAAAATCCACCCATCTTTCATCATAGGACCTCATCACCAATTTAAGGTAATCTTTTCCCATAACAGATAGAGCACCTTTAATATATTTTTTAGATTCTTCAATTGTTACTTTGGGATCATAGTCTGGGTCTATGGATACTTTAAGATCTGCAAAAGTTACTTCATCTAAGTTATATATTCTTTTTATAAGCCCTGCATATTTTCTCATATGAGGAGCTAGCTTTTCCATTATAACATCTATTTGTCTATCATAAAGATCTCTGTCAACTTTTTGCTCAAATAGTAAATAATCAAATACAGAATCATATTTTCTCATTGCAGAAATTATTTTTTCTTTTTGTATTTGAGTTTGATATGCAGAAGCTATTGTATTTTGATATTCTCTAATCTTCTTTGAAAAAGCTTCAAAAGCAGCTCTTCTTATTTCTGTATCTTTTTCTCCTTGGTAGTGATTTTCAAACAATACAAAGCTAAGTGGGTGTTCCTCGCCTTTTGCTTCAAACTTACCAAAATCCATATCAGCTAGCTTTGCCTGATTATATAAATTATAAGGAGATTCTAATACTGGAGATAGACTAGCAAGAGCTTTCTCTACTTCTGGATGCAGTGTATGAGGTTTGCTTCTTTTTATGTCCTCAAGAAAGATCTTGTATTTTTCTGTTTTAGTTATCGACTCGTCTAGTATTTTGTCATCTGTTTCTTTTAGTTCACTTTCTATAAAGGTTAGTCTGCTTATAGCCTCTGATAGTACCATATCATTCTTAACGGCTTTCATTTGGCTATTTCCATCTGTCTGATCTACAGATAGTGCTAGTGAAGCATAAGCATTAGTTAAATAGCCTTTTATGTACAATTTTTCATATTCTTCAATACAATTTAAGATGATTTCTGGGCTATCCAACTTGCCTCTATATTTACTTTCTATGGCTTTAGATTCTTCAATTACCTCATTCAATGCCTTTTCGTATTCTTCATCTGTTTTGTAAATATGTGACAAGTCCCAAGTTAATGATACGTCAATTTCTTTTCTGGATTTTAATTCTTTACTCAAAGCTACCAACCTTCTTTCATAAAATTATATTATATGTATTATTTTACATTAATGTTTTAATAAAGCAAAGCTTTTTAAAGTTTTATATGTAAATATTAAAAATACTTTGATAAGAACAAAAAACTAATGTATTATAGTTTTTAGGACAAAATGCAATTTATGAAAGAGAGGGATAATATTGATTCAGTCTCATCTAGGAGAAGCAGCAGCACTTGTAACTACCTTATGCTGGGCTATTACAGCAACATCATTTGAAATGGCAGGTAAAAAAGTAGGTTCCCTATCCGTAAATTATATTAGATTGGTTATAGGATTTATTCTCATTAGTATTTTTACCTTTATTACAAGAGGAAAATCATTACCGTTAGATGCCTCATCTCACACATGGATTTGGCTAAGTATTTCTGGATTTATCGGCTTCTTTATAGGTGATATGTTTCTCTTCCAATCATATCTAGAAGTTGGTTCAAGGATTTCAATGCTAGTCATGGCTACAAGTCCTCCTATTACAGCTTTACTAGGATATATTTTTATGAGAGAAAAGCTAAGCTATCTTGACTTCATTGGAATGGCTATAACCTTAATAGGAATTGCCATAGTAATCCTTAGTAAAAACCCTGAAGAAAAAAAAGTTAAGTTATCTCACTCTTTTAAAGGTTTAGTCTTTGCTTTTTTAGGAGCTTTAGGACAAGGGCTAGGTCTTATATTTAGTAAATTTGGTATGGGTGAATATAATCCTTTTGCTGCAACACAAATTAGAATAATTAGCGGCTTTGTTGGATTTACAATTTTGTTTATTATTATGAATAAGTGGGGCAATCTAAAGATTGCTTTAAAAAATTCTAGAGCTATGGTTGGAATATCTATTGGATCAATATTTGGTCCATTCTTAGGAGTATCTTTTTCCTTGATATCATTAAAATATACTAGTGCTGGAATATCATCCACAATTACTTCTATTGTTCCAGTAGTGATAATTCCGTTTTCCATCATCTTCTTAAAAGAAAAAATAAAGCTTAAAGAGATAATTGGTGCAATTATAACAGTAGCTGGAGTTTCAGTATTATTCATATAAAAGTTAATACGTAGCGTAAAATATTTTTTGAAAAATAACAGGTTATTTAATTTCTCATTATATAATTCTTTTTATATAATTCTTTATATTTATAAAATCACAGAGGAGACTAAAGAAAATGGAGGAAAAGTTGAACGCAATAAATTCTAAAGATATTAGGAAAAAAATCTTATCAATGATTTTACCAATAACTATTGAAAATATCCTTCAAATGACGGCTGGATTTGTTTCGATGGCTATGATTGGAAGAATTGATGCTATCGCTATTGGAGCATTAGGAATAAGTCAAAGAATAACCCAGATTATATGGGCATTATTTAAAGGAGTCACAACTGGTGCATCAGTTTTTGTAGCTCAAGCATATGGGGCTAATAATTTTAAAAAACTTAAAAATGTTGTGCAACAAACTTTATTATCTACAGTTATACTGGTATTGATTTTTCAGCAAATAATTTTCTGGAAGGCTCCAGCGCTTTTAAAAGTTTTTAATCCAACACCAGAGTTAATGTCAAATGCAATTTCATTTTTAAAAATAGTCTCTTGTGGATTGCCATTTATGGCAATATCTCTTGTGGTTACAGGAGTGCTACAAGGAATGGGGAATGCCAAGGTGCCTATGAAAATAGCATTTATAATGAATTTAATTAACATCGTGGTTGGTTTTCTACTTATTTTTGGAAACCTTGGATTTCCTGCTTTAGGGCTTAAAGGTGCTGCTATTGCAACAGTTATTGCTCAAACAATATCAGCATTAATTGGCCTTTATGTGCTTTTCAATAAAAATGGTGTTCTAGGATCTATGTATAATAGAAGCTTCTTTGAACTTGACTTTAATGAGATTCTTTCAGTATATAAAATTGGAATGCCTTCTGCTTTAGAGTCAATATTTTGGCAAATATCGGCAATTATATTGACAAAAATAATTCTGTCTTTCGGAGAAACTGCTCTAGCAGCATATCAATTAGGACTTCAAGCAGAATCTATTTCCTTTACTCCAGCGGCGGGATTTGGAATTGCTGCCACAGCATTTATAGGCCAGGCTATCGGCTCAAAAAACAAGGAACTAGGTAAGGTTTATTTAAGAGAATTAGTGATAGGAACTTTACTAATAACTATTTTCTGTGCAAGCATTTTAGTATTCCTTCCTGGCGGAGTTATGAGACTATTAACTGATGATTATGATGTAATTAGACTTGGCTCTATCTACCTTATCATAATGGGGCTAGTACAAATTCCACAAAATATTTCTGGAGTTCTAAATGGTGCCTTAAGAGGTGCAGGTTTTACTAGAGTTCCAATGATAGTAGCAGGTGCAGGAATTTGGGGAATTCGAATTCCTTTTGCTTTGATTTTGACTTATTATTTTAAACTTGATGTTAAAGCAATATGGATTGTTATGGGAGTAGATTTAGTTTTTAGATTTTTCTTAAGCTTAATAATATATAAGACTAAAGATATTTATGATCAAGAGTTGTTAATTGAAGAACAAACAGTATAAGTACTAAACATGTGATAATTTCACATGTTTTTTCTTTTTTAAGCAAATTGCTATAGGTCATAAAAAGCTGAATATAGCTTAAATTCATTGACAGTTCTGAACTATGCCTGCTATCATAATATTTAATATATTATAAATAAAAAAGGGAGTATGCAATGAAAATCTTAGTAGATGCTGACGCATGTCCTGTTAAGGAAATAATAATTGAAGTTTCTAAAAAATATAATATTGAAGTAATAATGTTTGTAGATACTAGTCATTTAATTAATTTGGATTGTACTGTAATTACCCTAGACAAAGGTAGTGATTCTGTTGACATTGCAATAGCAAACTATTGTAATAAAGGTGACATTGTAGTCACTCAAGATTATGGAGTTGCTTCTATGGTGCTGGGAGCTGATTGTTATGCTATTAACCAAAATGGGTTAATATATTCCAAAGATAATATTGATAGACTTATGTTCGAAAGATTTTTAGCCCAAAAGTCAAGACGTGCAGGTCTAAAAGGGATGAAGCATAGGAAAAGAGCTAGAGAAAATGATGAAGCTTTTAAAAACTCTTTTATTAGTTTGATAAATAAAGTTATGCAAAACGTATATTAGGTCCCTATAAAAAATAATAACGGAACGGCGAGTGCACCGTTCCCTACAATATCAAAACACATGTTTTATTATAGTTCCTATACCTATGGTAAGGACTTGTACAATATTTAAAACTACAAAGTTTTTAACCGCTAAAACAAAAGTATCTTTCTTGGTTTGTTTCTCAAAAAACATTTTGATATTTTTGCTTACTGGTACAAAGGTAAGTAATGAAATAGCTGAAATAATTGGTATAATCCTTAATATTAAAAGCAAAGCTATATCTAAATATGCAATATAATATAACATGCTAAACAGCTTTAAGGCATTTCCCTTCCCAATGAAAATTGGCAATGTATATCTCTTGTTTACTATATCGTCGTCAATATCGCAGGTATTATTTGCAAGCATTATATTTGCGATTCCATTAATAGCTGGAATACATAATAAGAAAATATATAGCACTTCTTTAATATTAATACTAAAATTAAAAATTCCATTTGCATATGAATAAAAAACTACATTGCTATCATATATGTGTATATATATAGAAATGAACACGATAATGAATCCCATAAATAGCCCTGAAAATATTTCTCCTAAGGGCAAGCGAGATATTGGTATTGGACCGTAAGAGTATAACACTGATGCAGCAAAGGATATAGCTCCCAACAGCAAAACAATTAAATTAGTATTTATATAAAGTAAGACACCAAAAACTATGGCTATTAAGAATAAAATTGTTATAGTAGCTACTACTACAAATTCTTTTAGATTGTATTTTACTATTGCATTATGCGTTTCATAGTTGTATCCATGTTTTTTTATAGCCTTTCTATAATCCATATAATTGTTTATAGCTGTAGTTCCCATATCTACTGTTATTAGTGATATAAACATTATAATGAAGTTTTTAAGATTGAAATTGTCAAATCTGTATAATGCGTATGTAGTTCCTAGAAAAAACGGAATCATACTAGCTACTTTAGTTTGAATTTCAACAAGCTTGAGAAAGCTAGAAATTGTCATGTTATTCCTCCTGTGTTCCTTGTTGTTATTTCAACAATTTGTATAAAGGCATTGAAGATTTGGTACTTTTTGCTTCATTAAGATAATGTAGCACATGAATCTACAGCTCCATACTTTCCCCAAAGGATAATATCTTTACCTCTGCATCTTTAACTTTCTTTTCAAATTCATGTGGATCAGCTTCTATTACTGGAAATGTATCATAATGCATAGGCACTACGGCTTTTGGCTTAATAAATTCTACTGCTTTTACTGCATCATCTATATCCATTGTATAGTTACCGCCTATTGGAATAAAAGCAATGTCAACATCTTCATCCTTTAATAGTTTCATATCTAGTGTTAGGCCAGTATCTCCAGAATGATATATTTTCTTACCTTCTATCTCAATCAAAAATCCACATGGATTCCCACCATAGATGAGTTCTGTTCCGTTGTATATTCCAGAGCCATGCAAAGCTGGTGTCATCTTTACTTTACCAAATCCAAATTTAACTCTTCCTCCAATATGCATAGTATGAATATCCAAATTAAACTTAGTTAAATAGTTTCCTATTTCGAAATTGCATATTACTTTTGAATCCCATTTTTGTGCTATATGTACTGTATCTCCTAAGTGATCCCCATGTCCATGAGTAACAAAAATATGAGTTATGTCTTTTAAATCTTCTATATTTATTGGACAATTTGGATTTCCTGATATAAATGGATCAATTATTGCTCTAATTTCTTTACTTTCTATTAAAACTACTGAATGACCAAGATATTGAACTTTCATTAAATCACCCTTTATATTTTTCTAAGGAAATATGTTTAATACCATTATATTGCATCATGAGTAATACTTTCAAGTGTAATTCATTTTCTATCTATTCGAAAATTTTCTTGCAAAAAAACTGAGTAGCTAGTATAAATATACTCGCTACTCTATTGATATATAACAATCATTATAATATTACACTGTCTCACTTAAGGAGTATTCTGTATAGTATTAATAGCTGTTATCAGTTGATTCTAACCCTTTCACGATTTCCACAGATGAACTTGCTCCTATCCTTGTAGCACCCGCTTCTAACATTTCTTTAACTTTCTTTGAATCCCTTATTCCACCTGATGCCTTTACACCAATCTCAGGACCTACTGTCTTTCTCATTAGTTTAATATCTTCTACAGTAGCACCACCAGTACTAAAACCGGTAGATGTTTTTACATAATCAGCACCTGCTTCTACTGATAATTTACATGCAATCTCTTTTTCTTCGTCTGTAAGTAAGCAGATTTCGATAATTACCTTTACTAAAGCCTTGCCTTTAGCCGCATCTACTACAGCTTTTATATCTTCTTTCACTATATCGAATTCCCTGTTCTTTATTGCTCCTATATTAATAACCATATCTAGTTCATCAGCACCATTTTCTATGGCATTCTGTGCTTCAAAAGCCTTTACCTCTTTTGTAGTGCTTCCTAATGGAAATCCTATTACTGATGTAACTTTTACATTGGTGCCTTCTAACTGACTTTTTACAAAGCTTACGTAGTATGGATTCACACAAACAGATGCAAAGCTATGTTCTTTGGCTTCATCACAAACCTTTTTTACCATTTCTCTAGTAGTATCTGGCTTTAGTATTGTATGATCGATCATTGAGGCTATGTTTTTCATATGGTTATACCCCCGATATTATTTTATTAATTCTACCATCTGACCATTTTTTACTCCTGCAGCATTTCCCTCTTCAACGTCTACATGCATTTCTAATGCATAGTCTTTATGCACTCTCACTAATACATTTTCGAAAACTAAACCTCTTTCTCCACCGACTCTTACCTTTACTCTGTCTTTATCCTTTACTCCAAACTCATCGGCATCTGAAGTATGCATATGAATATGTCTTGCTGCAGCTATTATTCCTTCGTCAATAACAACTTCTCCTTTTGGGCCTACGAACTTAGCTCCTGGGCTTCCTGCTAAGTCTCCAGAATCTTTTACTGGTGGAACTACACCTAGAGTAAAACCATCTGCCAATGAAATTTCCACTTGGGAATTTTTTCTTGCAGGTCCTAATATCCTTACTCCCTTTAGTGTGCCTTTTGGTCCAACTATATCAATTTTTTCTTCACAAGCATATTGACCAGGCTGAGATAAATCCTTAAACCTATTAAGTTTATAACCCTCTCCAAAGAGTTTTTGTATATGCTCCTCACTTAGATGAACATGTTTGTTTGATAATGCTATTGGTAGCATGTTTTTCATAAATAATTCCTCCCATAATTTTTACTACAGATAAATCTGAGGTTTTTAAACCTTTCATCAAATAATTATAATTCTTTTATCAATAAAAATCAAATATTTATGCTATATATTAGATAATTCTTTTCCCTTTTCAAATGCAAGTTCTAAAAGTTCTTTCCTTTCCCATACTGGTATTTCATCTGTATGAGAAGCAAAAATGTTTTCTCTGTATTCAGTGTTTATGGCTTTAAAAAACAAATCCATTACAGGAATGCATGCATCAAAGTGACCTTCTCTTTTAGGAGCACCTCCTACACAAATAAACATCCCAACTCTTTTTTTATTTACATCTATAAAAGGATTTTTCAAAACATATTTACTTGACCAGTACACCTGACATCTATCTATCAGCATCTTAGTTAAGCTACTGACAGTATTAAAGTATAAGGGTGAAGCAATTATGATGATATCGCTTGTATTAAAATCATTATAGACGTCCTTCATATCATCGTTCATAAAACAACCACCGGTTCTTTCGCAATGTCCACAAGAAACACAAGCCGAGAATTTCAAGTCTTTTAAATAAATCTTTTTTACTTCTACATCATTTGTTTTAAGTCCATCTATGACGGCATTTAGCAGCTTATCTGTATTTTGATTTTTTCTTGGACTCCCCATAATAGCTAATACTTTTTTCATAGAACCCTCCTAAATTGTATTTATAATTAAGGCTACTAGTTTAAACTAGTAGCCTAATAACTATCTTACTTTTATGTGTTTAAAGGATTTTAATATAGTATAAACTATAGTTGTGTGAAGTGGAATTATTATTAACCCAGCAAGAATTCTACCGGGTAGTAGAATTAAAAAACCTTTTTTAAACATTATGGATAACCATAGTGTATTTAATCCTAAGGAAATGATTATATACGGAATAGTTATCATAAATGCTATTTTATCTAATGAATATACATCATTTTTAATTTTCCCATTTCTTGTAATTATAAAAGGTATTGTTATAAATAATGCTACTATTAGAACATAAAGTACAGCGTATATTAAATGCATAGGTTTGTCATACATATAATATGCTCCATTTTTCATAGCCAATACTTTATTATCAAATAGTACAAATACAATACCTACTGCAATTATAGTGAGTACCATTCCATTAATAACATTGAAATTAAATCTAAACTTATTCTTCTTAATAAGTGAATATAGTACTCCAGGAATAGCTCCCCATAATATACTACTTAATGTAAAACCAGGGAAAAATGCTCCCTGAGGATTAACCATTACTCCAATTAAATCTGCCAATGCTCCAGTAATTCCTCCTAAAAGCGGCCCATATATAATCCCTGATATGATAATAGGTATCTCTCCGAAGCCAATCCTAAGAGCTGGTAGTCCAGCTAGTGGTAATATAAAAGAAAATACTCTAGTTAGAACTATGCTAATTGCTGTAAGCAGGCTTGCACCAACTAATGCCCTTGTGTCAATTATTTTTTTATTATTCACTTTTTTCACCTCCCTCTCTTTATGGTGACAGTAGACTGCCACACTAAAGAGGAGTTAGGCTCCCTAATGCAACAGCGGACGCGGTAAAGAATCGCAGATTCATCATATAAAATGAACCTTTCGTTTAAAGGCAACTTCCCATCCTTTAACACTTAACGTGCTTTACCTACTCTGTCATTTACATCTACATAATACATCAATGAACGAATTATGTAAATATAAAAAGATTACAAAATTTTATCCTCTTGCTTTTCCTCATTTACTTTTAATAGATCAGCTATTAATATCAGCATTGATATTATTGCTAAGAAAAAGATTATAGCAGCTACAATATTATAATATGTAGTGTAAGGTGTGAATCTGCCAAATATAACCATAATTATTCCTAAGAAAATATATTTTACAATCTTTCCTTTTGACAAAACAACCTCTTTATAGCTTTTAAAATGAATTCTGCTGTCTGACACTTCATCTAAAATTATTTTCTTTATTTCTGTCTCTGAAGGGTATAAATTTGCATTTTTAATAACTTCTAATAATCCTTCCATATCTATTAATTGTATCCGAGCATACTTCTTTAATTTTAGCAAAAGATTATTAGCCTCTTGAGTAAATGTAGATGTAGTAATAACTATACCCTCATTTAATTCAAGTCTTCTTAGGCCAATAAAAAAATCTCTTATAATGTCTATCCCTACTTTGTAGTCATTATCATATTGAAGACATTTTATTGCTATTTTTCTATTAGGTATTGTTCCAATAATGTCAATATCTCTTCTGTCTATTTTTTCAATACTATCAAAGCCATACTTTTCTAAAATATTAATCAAATAATCTAAAAAATCATGAGGTGATTGATTTAATAGCTCTTTAAGAGTCTTTTTAAGAACTACCTGATGATTCACTAGTAATATCTTCTTTCTCATCCTAGATTTATATACTCTATATGCTACTAGATTATATAAAATAAAGACTTGAGTTGAAATCAATATAGAAAATATTAGGCTTTTACTAATAAAGTAAAAAAGAAAAATCAAAGCAATAAATATAAATATTCTAAATATGATCTTGTCTATGATTATTGCCATGTATGTTTTTCCACTTCCAGATTTTTCATTGTAATATCGTCTTAAACTCATGTCATCAGACATTTTTGTAAGCTTTTTCACAAGTTTATTTTTCATTATTTCTGCATTCATATTATTATCCTCCTCTTTTATTGAATTATCTCCAATTTATAGAGAATAATAACAATGCTAAAAAACTAAAAAACTATTGCCCCTTAGCAATAGGATTTTTTAGTTTTAATATGATTCCTATTATTAAAGTCAATAGTAATTCTGCAACAAAGAATAATAAAATCTTGTAAGCCATGCTGCTAAAAAATTCAAGTGGAAGCATTTGAATGAGAATATCCGTATTTGGATCTAAAAGCCATAGATCATTAGTAAAAAATATTTTATGAAAATATGTAAAATATTTGTTGAAATCCACATACATTAGTACTCCTAATATTCCCATTAATATCACAGGCCATAATGATGTAATAATTAAAGCTTTTCCAAGTGATTTTCTTTGAAAAATAACTAACCACCCTAATGAAACTATAAGAACAACTATCATAATGTTTCTTATATTATATCCTTTTGTGAATAATTTTTTTACATCTACCATATGTAGTATTTCTCTTTCTTCAAAAACTTGTTCTGTTTTTCCATTAACTTGGGAGAAAATTATTAAGTCTTCCCTGCTTCCTTTTAAATAGTCAAGCATTTCTTTTGTTATTACCATTAGATTTTTCATTTCTATACCAGTTACTTTAGGAATACTGTACTCAGCATATTTCTTTTCATAGAAGCCCAGATCAAAGGTTGCAATTTCAACATCAGTTAATAATAATACAAATGGTAATGAGATTGAAAGAAGTAAAATAAATATTATTGCTTTTCTCATCTTTTCTCCTCCGTTTAATCAAGTAATCTTTTTTTCAATTGAAGTAATATAAAATATATTATTAAAACTACTATGGCAATAATAATTATATATCTGTTATAAACATTCATTTTTCTCAAAATAATTGACCAATTCTCTCCAACCAATTTACCTAGTAATATGAGAGTTAAATTGTGTAAAAAAGATATGACTATTATAGATAAATAAGCAAATCTTTTTCTTACTTTAAATACCCCAGCTGATAATACTGTTAAAGAAAAAATCCCTGGTATAAATTTACTAATAATTATTACAAGTGCTCCTAATTTGCTAAATAGTCTATTTAACTTATTAATTTTCTCAGTAGCAAATAAAAGTGTGATGATTTTTGAATGAAGTATTCTTTCTTGTTTTCTCCTACCTATGTTGTATAAGAGTATTGAAGATAATGACGTTGAGGCTGCTGCATTAGCAACTACAAAATAAAAGTTTAAATTAGCAATTTCTGATAAGTACCCTTCTAATATTAGTATCATATCTCCTGGATAAGGTGGAAATAATATTTGAAGCGACTGTGAAACAAAGAAAAATAAATAGGATAATAATATATTTTCCATAACAATTTTTTGTGCAAAGTCTACAAGTATCCTTTCCATAAGTCCTGCCCCTTTACTTCTATATACATCGTTATAATATATACCTTAAGAATATATTATAATACAAATATTATTTCAATGCTATAATATCATTATATGCTACTTTTACAACAAAAAACCCGAAAATTTCGGGTTTTTATGACATTGCTCTTTCTAGTTTATCTAAATGTTGTATTGGAAACATTCTAAGTAGTTCTTTAAATTGTTCCACTGAAAGACCTTGTGTAGTAGTGTATATCTCTATTTTCTCGTCTAAGTCTGCGTTCTGAAATTTCTTTTTTATTTCTTCAAAATTAACACCATTTTGCATACTATCGCTCCTTTTATCCTCCTATTTTATAAGCTTGGATTCATTAATAGTATGAATTATTTCATTTCAAAATATTCTTCAATAATATTAGTATTTTGAATTACACACACTGTGTCTTTTCCTTCATATTATGTAATGAATATATTTAAAGGAGGTGCTGTCATGAGAAGAAGAAGAATGGTAAATGAGCAGGAGCCTAAATCTGAAGTTGTTCATGAAATTGAGTTTGTTGAAAGCATAGAAGAAGCTATAGATCAAAATCAAAATCAATATCAAAGCCAAAGTGGTTTCTCAGGTTGGATATTTCTAATTATAATATTTGTTTTTTTATTTTGGATAATAAATATTTAATATCTATTGGGATCAACAATAATCTGTTATATAATATTTTACCTATAAAAAAGTGGGAGTAAAACCCACTTTTTCTATTACATCTTTTCTAATTTTTTTAATAATTCTACACCTTGTAAATAGTATTCTGGCGCCACATAATATGACCAGCTGCAAATAAATAGTCCTTTATTTATTAAATAATAATTCATCTTATGCTCTAATTCATCTACTTTAGTATTCATGTATTTATTATATCCTTTTAAAAAATGCTCTTTTAACCACGGTTCATCTAAAAAAACTGTATGGTACAAGTCTGTAAAATCTATGTCAGGATCATCTGGATAGCAATGTTCAAAATCAATAACTCCCGATATTTTCCACTGACTACCTTCGTTCTTAACTAATACATTTCTCGCAGAAAAATCATGATGACACAGTCTTGGAGGATATATAGAACAAATATCCTCATAGCATTGAATTAATCTTTCATATGAGCTGTTTAGCAGTTCTTTAAAAGGTAAATCTTGTTTATAAATATTTCTCATTATTGATCTATCGCTATCTTTTCTATATTCCAAGTATGTTTGATGATTAATAATAAATGTTCCGCATTCTTTCCAAATCCCATAATAATCATATTCATATAGACTGTGTAACTTACCTAATATTTCCCCCATTTCTTGCATAATAGAGGCTTTATTTTCACTGCAAAGCTCATCCCATACATTTTCAAGTATTGTTCCATCAATTTTGCTCATAAGTATCCATTCTTGTTCAGTAAAAGCATCTCCACTTTTTAATACCTTAGGACATTTTATTTTATTTGATAATAATTTAAGTCCTATTAACTCGTTACAAAATCTAAAGGCCTTTCCGTATATCTTTAGAATATAGCTCCTATGTTTTTCGTCATCAATTGAAAATACTAAATGCCTTCCTAATTTATGATGTCCAACTTCTGTTACATTATATCTACAGCCAATATATTTATTAACTTGCTCAAGAATTTCATCTGTAAAATGGATCATTTTTATTCCTCCAATATTAAATACATTGGACTTGAGTTGAGTTAGAAATTATCTACCTGTTAATATTCTGATTATAGAATCATACTCCATACCCTTCTTCAATTCAAAAACACCATGCTTAAATTTTCTTTGTAATTCTTTCTCTACTATTTTTTTTGTAAATTCCTCTTTATCTTTTATAATGCCCTCTTCAAATAGTTTATTGACTATTCTCTCGCTATTATCACCTTTATTAATAATGAATTCTACAGTGTGATTTTTTTCATCTACATGATTATTATCTTTTTCCAAGTCAGTTGAGGATGTTTCAGCTATTTCTTCTTCACTATTTGAATGTGAATTGGAAATTGATTCCTTTAAAGAAACCATTCCTAATTCCCTAGCTTTCTCAATAATTTGTGAATCTGTGTATGCGATATATTTTATTCTTGGATAAGCTATATTTAAAAAACTAGAAATTAAAAGTCCTATCCCTAAACCTAGTACCAAGAAAAGCTTATTCATTTTATTTGTGTTCATAAGCATCTCCTTAAATTTTTGTAATAATCTCTTATATTATAATAGCATGAAAAAACTAAATTGTATATTCAAATAAAAGAAACTCTAGACAATCTTTACATTGAAAATCACAATTTTTGAGTTTTTTATAATAAGAATATGTTTGAAGAAATACAGCTATTAATTACATCTTCTGGCCATGCAGATGCCTGAACTTCCCCAATATGGGCTTTTTGAAGAAAGAACATACAAATTCTAGATTGTCCTATACCTCCTCCCACTGTATAAGGCAGCTTTTCGTTTAAAAGCATCTGATGATACTCTAAATTTAGTCTTTCCTCACACTGAGCCTTTTTTAACTGATCCAACAGGGCTTCCTTGTCAACCCTAATACCCATTGATGACAGTTCAATTTCTTGTTCTAATATGGGATTCCAAAATATAATATCTCCATTTAGTTTCCAGTCATCATAATCTGGAGATCTACCGTCATGCTTCATTCCTGAATTTAGTACATCGCCTATTTTCATAAGAAAGACTGCCTTTTTTTCTTTTGCAATAGCACGTTCTCTCTCTTTCGATGTAAGATGAGGGTACATATCTTCAAGCTCTTGTGTGGTAATAAATGTAATTTCATTAGGCAAAATTTTATCTAGTTGAGGATAAATAGTTGTAATAAATTCTTCTGTTTTATGAAAAACCTTGTATATTCTATTTACTATACTTTTTAGGTATTCTTCGGTTCTTTCATGTTTTTCTATAACTATTTCCCAATCCCATTGGTCCACATAAATAGAATGAATATTGTCCAAATCTTCCTCTGGTCTAATGGCATTCATATCTGTATATAAACCTTCACCAGGCTTAAAGCCATATTTATCCAAAGCCATTCTCTTCCATTTCGCCAAGGAATGAACTATTTCTAATTTAGCATGATTATCATATTTCATTCCGAAAGAAACAGGCTTTTCTATACCACTTAGATTATCATTAAGCCCTGTTTCTGGTTTAACAAAAAGTGGTGCAGATACTCTAATTAAGCTTAATTCTTTTGCAAGCTCGCTTTCAAAATAATCTTTTAGCTTCTTTATTGCTATTTCTGTATCAATAACATCTAAACTTGACTTGTAGCCATCTGGCACAATTAATCTTTTAATCATAACTCTATCTTCCTTTCTATATAAAAAATTATTTTAAAAATAACAAAAAACAAAAAACGCCTTTCATCCAAAAATAAGGACGAAAGGCATATGCTTCCGCGGTACCACCTAAATTAGCTAAACACTAGCTCACTTTATCAGTACAGAAAAATATCGATACTGTCCAATATATAACGGTTTGGCTCCGTCTAAGCCTACTATCATTTAAGATTTCGGTTAGAGACTCATAGATGTTCTTCAAATAAAGTATTGTATCGGGCTCTCACCAACGCCGACTCTCTTTAACACTTACTTTATCATACTCTTCTATTCATAGTCTTTAAGTTTCATTGTTTTTATATATTTAAACATTATAATCTTATTATGCTAAGCTGTCAATATAATTATTAATAATATTTTATATTTTAAAAGAACTTACCTAAAAAACTTATTAGTAGTAAAATGTAATGGGCTGATATACCAGCTGCAATTCCTCCAACAACATGGCTTCCTATAGCTTTTCCAATTAATTTTCTATGTCCTAAGGCATCAAGCATTGCAACATGTGTACTTAGAAAGCCACTCCAGCACATACCCATTGCAGTGAATACTGCTATTTCATTTGGACCAATAATTCCGTTTTTCAAAAAATTAGGAACTAAGCTTAATGCTGCCCCTACTGCTCCAAGTGCAGTTATAGGAAATGCTATTGCTTCAGGTCTTTCAAAGCCAAATAATATTTTAGAAATTGGAGCAATCAATTCTCCTATTCTAGGCAATAGTTCTACACCTTCAAAGGCTTTACCTTGATAGCCTATAGAAGGGTCTACAGGACCAAAAGTTAGTATCATTATTATAGTACATATTACAAGTACACCAGGAATTATGCTAAGTCCTATATCTACTCCAAGCTTACCACCTTCTAGAAAAGCAGTAAGAAATCTCTCAAAAAAACTACCTTCAGATGTTTCAATTAATGAATCTGACAAATCTTTATTTCCTTTGTTTTTCTCAAGGATGCTTTTGCTTATTCCCATGGCTTTTCTTGATCTATGTGCCATAATTCTAACACTAATAATGCTACCAATTATTGCTCCTAAATTTCCTACCATAGCTTCTTTAAAATAGCCTAATCCTATCATAAAAGTAGTAACAATTAGTCCCATTCCAAATGCTGTTCCTAGATTGCAAAGACAAGGGGTTTCATATTCTTCAAAATAGCTAATATATTCGTCATCTTTTGCTAGTGAAATAATAGCAGGGTTATCAGAAAGATAAGTAGTTATTATTCCAAGAGATGCCACCCCCGGAAGGTTGTATAAAGGTCTCATAAGCGGTGAAAAAACCTTGTTCAATATCTTAACTACTCCAAACTCTGTAGCTAGCTTACCAAAAGCCCCTGCCAATACTGCAATTGCCATTATATATAGAACTGTGTCTACAAGGAGCTGATAGGCTGTTGACATAATAGTTGAGAACATATTACTTATTCCCATCTTAGTACCTATATAACCAAAGAATGTAATTAACAACAGCAGAAATGCAATAGTATCTAAATATGGAATTTTCTTTCTTTCTTTACCTACTACAATATTTTGCATTATTTCACTCCTTTAGACATCGTATTTTGTCAAGTCACTCACATTATAACTAATTAATCATCTAAAGGGCAATATCCTAGAACTACATTTCACGTTAAATTTTTTTAACAAAGCTTCGACATATATTTAACAAATTGTTTTTCTAGAAAAATTATTTTCCGTTTTTATATTAAAAGTTTTGCAAGAAACTCTTTTGTTCTTTGATTTTTAGGTGTTTTAAATACTTCTTCTGCTGTACCTTCTTCAATTATAGAACCATTATCCATGAAGAACACTCTGTCAGCTACTTCCTTGGCAAAGCCCATCTCATGAGTAACTACTATCATTGTCATGCCTTCTTTAGCCAAATTCTTCATAACATCTAAGACTTCCCCTACCATCTCGGGATCTAGAGCAGAAGTAGGCTCATCAAATAATAATACATCTGGAGACATAGCTAAAGCTCTTGCTATGGCTATTCTTTGTTTTTGCCCTCCAGAAAGATTTTGAGGGTAGGTATTGGCCTTGTCCTCTAATCCTATTCTTTTTAAAAGCTTTAATGCAATATCATCAGCTTCTTCTTTTGCCATACCCTTTACCTTAATTGGAGCAATAGTTATATTTTCTAACACAGTCAAGTGAGGAAATAAATTAAATTGCTGAAATACCATTCCCATCTTTTGTCTCTGTAAATTTATATCATTATTCTTACTTGTAATAGAAACATTTTCGAAGATTATTTCTCCTGATGTAGGCTCTTCAAGTAAATTAAGACATCTTAAAAAGGTACTTTTCCCTGATCCACTAGGGCCTATAATAACTAGAACTTCACCTTTGTTTATGTTTGTAGTTATATTATTTAGGACTTCCAAATCACCAAATTTTTTATATAAATTTCTAACTTCTATCACTTGTTCTTAACCTCCTTTCCACACGTCCCACTAATTTAGATAATGAATATGTCAATACAAAATAAATTACTGCTGCAACCAAAAGAGGTTCAAAAGGTTTGAAAGTATTACCTCTTACGGTTTCAGCATTATACATTATCTCAGGAATACCAATTACTGATACTATAGAAGATTCCTTTATAACTGTAATAAATTCATTACCCAATACAGGAAGTATGTTTTTTAACGCTTGGGGTAAAATAATGTGCCTCATTGATTGAATATGAGTCATACCAAGTGATCTTGCTGCTTCCATCTGTCCTCTGTCAACTGCCTCTATTCCTGCTCTAATTATCTCAGCCACATAAGCACCACTGTTTAAAGTTAGCGCCACAACTCCTGCTAGTATTGCAGAAAGATTTATCGGTAAACCATAATAAACTATAAATAATTGCACTAATAAAGGTGTTCCTCTAACAAACTCTATATAAGCCGTTGAAATAGTCTTTAATATCCAAATTTTTGATTGTTTCATTATGCCTAATAGAGTTCCTAACACTACACCAAATAGCACAGAAAAAGCTGCTATTATTATAGTGTTTTTAGCACCTATCAAAAAGAACATATAGTATTTGCTTAAAAAGCTAAAGTCTAACAAATTTCTACCTCCTAATTATAGAGTTAAGCTAAATATATTAGCTTATTCTAGCCTCTATTCATTATCCATTATTTCATTTGCTTCGATTACAAATTGATCTATCTTATTTTCACTATTAAGTCTTTCTATGGTTTTGTTAATAACATTAACTAACTCTTTGTTTCCTTTTTTAACAGCTACTGCAGAACCACCATCTTCATCTTTAAATACAATGTCAGTCACATGTAATGCATCATTATTCTTTACATACGCTTGTGCTACAGGCTGCTCTACTACAACTGCATCAATCTTTCCTGTTTTAAGTTCAAGCATTAAATTAGATACTTTTCCAAGTGCTTTAATCTGTGGAGATTCTATCTGTTCTTTAGCAATATCTTCTTGTATTGCACCCTTCTGAACACCTATATTTTTTCCTTTTAAATCAGCTATTTCTTTATATTTATCAATATCTTTTTTGTTTATCACAAGTCCATGCTCTGCATTATAATAAATATTAGAAAAGTCTACTTCCTTTGCTCTTTCCGCATCGGGAGTCATTCCTGCTAATACAAAATCAACTTTGCCAGTCTTCAAATCTGCTAATAAACCGCCAAACTCCATGCTCTTTATTTCTAGTTTCACACCCAAATCTTTTGCTATTTCTTCTGCTATTGCTATATCGAAGCCAACTATGTTATCTTTTCCATTTATCTCTTTATGAAACTCATAAGGTGGATAATCTGGACTTGTTCCTAGTACTATCTTTCCTGAAGCTTTAATTTTGTCTAAACTATTGCTAATGTTCTCAGCCTTTGCATTTTCCGAATCTTTTTCACACCCAGTAAATACAACAGTTATTAATGCTAAAGCTAATATAATAATTAAAAATGTCCCGAATGCTAAAAATCTTTCTGAGAATGCTAAAAGCCAATATATTGGCGAAGCAAAGTTCTTAAGAGCTTTTGATTACTTTCAATTAGTCAGAAATTGGGGTGCAATTCCTTTAAGAGATGAGCTGAATATGAGTGAGATAAATGTTCCAAGAAGTTCCGTTGATGATGTTTATAGTTTGATGATATCTGACTTAACGGCTGCTGAATCATCTTTGGGAGAAACAGTCAGTGTTGCTGGCCATCCTTCAAAGTGGGCGGCAAAAACTGTATTGGCTGACGTCTATTTTTATAAAGGCGAATATGATAAAGCGGCAGCAAAGGCAAAAGAAGTAATTCAATCAAATGCATATTCATTAGTGGAAATTTCATCTGCAAATGATTTTGAGAAGCTCTATGGGGCAGATGTGACGAGTTCAAGTGAAGAAATTTTTTATATGAAATTCAATTTGAACTATCCTTTAAGTTATGCATTATACTTACAT